>DASPKA010000001.1:0-4689 GCA_035628335.1 Patescibacteria group bacterium
TTGCAATAACCGTCGTTACTAGAACATATGCAAGCATAATGACCACCAACCCAATTACTGCATATGTTACTGTTTGCCTGCCCTGACCTGCTTGCTCACTGCTTCCTTGCGCTGTCATGTATTTGTATCCGCCTAAGATTATAAACACTATTGCAATAAGTCCAGCAAAAATAAGCATTGTCTGGAGCACTAAACGTACAAGACCTTTGATGCCGCCCGCACATACTGGAGCATTAGAGCCAGGCTTACAGAAAAAAAGCTTGGCGCTACAGCGTCCATTTTCCATAATAAAGTCCGGACTACCGCACTCAGTAGTTGGGGTTGAAGGGGCTTCCTCGATGTCTATAGGCGGGAGCGGGGCAGTATTATCTGTATTATTTGTATTGTTCAAGCCACCACCATTTGGATTACCGTTTGGGTTTCCATTAGGGTTGTCGCCATTATTGCCGCCAGGGGTCGTGTTCGCGCTTAAATAGTCAAGTGCGGCATTATATGCAACCGGATGACACTGGCTAACAGTTTTCTTCTTAGGCTCTGGGTTACTAGTTGTATTAGCGTTAATAAACCTGTTATAACAGCTTCTAAACTGCGCAATATATGTAGCAGTTGCTGAAACGCAAGCTTCATCTGTATACGCTAACCCAACACGAGAACAGGCGTCACGTACCCCAGCGGCGCCCTTGTCTATCTCTCTCTGTACCTGGGAGTCTGAGTAGTCTGCAGCGGACACAGCCGAAGCTCCAAACAACAGAAAAACAGATGCCAAAAGACTCAGTACAACTCTAAAATACTTCTGTGAACGCAAAAGAGTCATTGGTTTAGCTAATTAATAGGCGCTCCTGTATTTAGAAAACCTGAAGAAATAGTATTTACTATTACATTAACGATTACATAGGAAAGGATAATAATCACCAATCCAATAACTGCGTTGAAAACTGTGGTCTTGCCTTTACCAGCTTGCTCACTCGAGCCACCAGCGGTTATATAGTAGTACCCACCAATGATAATAAATCCAACAGCAATCAAACCAGAGAAGACGAGCAGTATCTTAATTATGTAAACAATAAGACCCCACACTGTAACATTGCCACTTGTAAGCCAGCTCGTTCCAAACAAACTTGCTAAGCTGAAATTATTTACCCCTTGTGCGACCACACCACCACGTCCGGAACCAACACTCACGCATCCGTAGTTTGGGTCAAACACCTGACCCGGGCCACAATTCTGAGCAAGTACAATGGTAGGCAGTAGTAACCCTACCCCTGCAATCACAGAGAAAATAAGAGCCTGAATTTTTTGTTTCATTTTTTTCGCTGATAGCTTATAGCTGATAGCTTATACATAAAACATATCGGCCAAGCATAAAAATTTTTATATATTTTTGCTATAGCTTACACCTCATTTAACGGTGCAAGCTACAACAACCAAAAAATAGTTTTGGTGTTGTATGTTTCTATAAGCTATAAAGTATTCGCTAGAAGCTACCTAAGGTTGGCCACCACCGCCGGCAGCCCCACCGCCAATACCAGTAGAAACCTGCCTTGCGACAATGTTTACTATCACAAAGGAGAACCCTATGATTACCAAGCCAATAATAGCGTTGATAACCGTTGTCTTGCCTTTGCCTGCAGTTTCTGCGTTGCCGGCTGAGGTAATGTACCAAAAGCCGCCGAGGATCAAAAACGCGACAGCAATCAAACCTGCAAAGCCCAAAACATAGTAGATAACCCGGGCAATCGTGCCGTAAATGTCGCCCGAGGTATTACAGTTCACACCTATACCTGAAGGACAGTCAACGCCAATACCCCTTGCTTGCTGTGCACCAGCAAACTGAGGCAATATGAATGCCACACTGAGCATTATGGCAACATTGAGAAGCAAAAGCCAATTTACTTTTTTGAGTGTTTGTGTCATATGATAAGTTCACTTATTTACTTTCGACCTAAGTTTTATTTATATGCTAAGAATATTATACCACAGTTTTTGCACTATCTACGGGTTGGGGCATCTACACGGTTACCTACTGCTTCTAACGGGATCAAAATAGGGCTTTCTCCTACGCTCCAGTAGTACTTTTTTCCGCCAAATAAATAGGCTAGAGAAGCGTCGACCACGAAGTATCTGCTTAAATCAGACTCTGCTGAGCCTTGAAATATTTCAAACTCTTTATTTAACTTTGCTATATTTGTACTTGTTAAGTCTTCTTTCCGCACTGGTATTTCACCTGTAACTGTATATACCTCTAAGCGAGATACTGGATCCCTTTCTACTTGAAACTCTGAACCAGGAAACCAAGTGCCGTCCCCATGCAAAGTAGTAAGTATACCTATTTCAACTGGTTTTGATTGCCTAAACTCCTGATCGTTTCTTCCAGTGCAAGGTATAGGCTCTTCGGTATATACTCCCCCATTCTGCCACTGTGGCTTTACACAAAACTTAAGTGGTTTAGTTTGAATGACTACTGTAATAACATATCGCCCTTCCTGCACCTCTTTTGCTGTGGCCTTCATACCGGCTGCTATCTCACTGTTTGGGTCAACATAACGTGTGAGGTCTCTGTTTACTCCTCCTCTCTCTGGCGAGTAAACTCCTTCTTTCAACCTGAGCGTTGTACTGGGATTAATTGGATTACCTCCCCCGCCACCGCCTCCATTTGCAGACACACAATCTGTACCGCTCCCAGGGTAGCGATACCCAGTCGGACATTTAGGATCAGTCTGAACTAAGTCCCCTGAGGCATTAGTTGACTCACACTTGCCGCTGTTTGGATTTATGACTTCAATAGATCCAGAACATGTTGCTTTAACAGGTGTAGTTCCACCTCCACCACCTCCCCCACCACCATTGTTATTAAGCACCCCTCCCCCGCTTCCACCGCTTCCAAGTACAAGGTTGGCAGTGATATTTACAATTGTCGCCGCAAGCATAATTATTGCAAGCCCGATAACCGCATTTGTCACTACCTGCCTGCCCTTGGTTGCCTGTTCTGCGTTGCCTGCTGCTGCAAAATACATAAACCCACCAATGACAATAACTAGTGTGGCTACACCCCCAGCAAATGCAAAGAGAATGTTCAGTATACGGAGCAAAAAATCTGCTGCCGAACATAAATCACTTGGAAATATGGAGATAGCATCTTTACCACCAGCGGTTTCAAATATCTTCCCAAGAGTACCGCACTTCGAGTCATTATTCTGCGCATATACAGTCTGCGGGACCAATGCAGTACATAACAACATCACACCAAATACAGAAATAATAATTTTCTTTATTACATTCATACTTTATTTTCCTCCCTGTTTTGTGCAATTGCACAAAACAGGGAGAATTTTAACCACCAAAGAAATTACGGACGGCAGCAATTAAATTATACGCTAAAAACATACTAACCATACCAATTAATGCCCACTGGATAGTTTTTTTACCCGAAGTATACATTTCAGCATTTCCAAGTGAGGCAAGCATTTTGTATCCACCAATGGTGACCATAAGCAAACAGAAGATAAAAACAAAGTTTCGGAAAAGGATTATAAACCTAAACATCAGCGGAAACAGCTGCTCTTCTTTTATGGGGTTTATATGACAGTTGTTCGGGTTAGCCTTACACGACAGATCCTCCGGCCCCAAACCAGAACCAGTACCTCCACCGGAAGTTCCTCCGCCTGTTCCACCCCCACCACCACCTCCGCCACCCCCGCCTCCTCCACCACTATTCGAACTATTTTTCTTTATAGAACTAGTATACGCTTCATTGTAACAAGCTTCATTTCGTTGAGCGTCATAGTAAGAGTTACCTGCACCATCTAGCCCATGAGGGTAAGCAGTGGTACACCCCGGGTCTACTTTAGGAGTAGGTTGGCCACCCCCACCAGGACTCCCTCCGCCTCCTGTCGGACCCTTAACAGTGATTGAGACTGGACTTGAAGTTACCGGTTGGAATCCTCCAGGAGAAACCAGTACCTGAAACCGCAGTTGGTACGTACCGCCCTTAGTGATTCCTAAGTCTCCGGGGTTAGTCTCCAAGCGCGCTAAGTCATTTGGGTTATACGGGCCATTCTGGTTGCTGGAAGTAATGCGTATATCCCGAAAACCTACACGAACTTCTTCGGAGCCGACAAATAATTTAAAGCTTACCGTTTTGCCTGGAGTTACACAGTTTGAACCTGACTTTTTTTGGGCATACGCAACTATAACCAAGCTGTCTTGCAAGCCAAGATTACTCTTTGGGTTAGCGCCAAATGTAATGTTGAAATCACAATTAATAATTGCAGCACCAACTTGTATAGGTGTTAAGTTTGCTTCCTGTGCCCTATCCGCACTCCCCGTAGTAGCGATGATTTTAATAGTATAGGTGCCTTCTTTTCCTACAGTAAATACATGATCATACTGGAAGTCCTCCCTGGTAATGGAAAAAAGTTGTGAGTCAATATTCACTCCTGGTCCTGCAACAAAAATTCTCCCCTGGCGGTTTTGTCCGTTAGCAAAACATCCTTGGTAGTCCCCACGCACCCGGATCTTGTCCCCAACTCTTGCATTCAAGGTATCTGACCAACCAGTGACTTTACAAGCTGCTTGGGCGGGAGTGGGTGTGAGGAAAAAGCCTGAGAGGGTGAGGAGGGTGAGTATGAAAATGTGTGGAAATTTTGAAAACATTATGTGTCATTCTCACTTGCGATAATGTGAGAATTT
>DASPKA010000002.1:0-13286 GCA_035628335.1 Patescibacteria group bacterium
TCGTTTAAGCCTAAGTAACGAGCATACGGAGCTGAAAAGCTGACAAAAAACTCCTGGTCCGTTGCTGGCTTGAAGTAAACTGCTAACGCTATGCAAATGATTGCAATTAAAGCAAGGAAAATACCCGCTGCCTTTAGTACACGTTTTAAAAAATGGATATATTTTGCTCTGGCTTTAAGCATAGCTGACTAAGTATAAGCCCACAGTGATAATAATAATAGCTAAAACTTTTTGAGCTAAGATTTTTCCAGTAATCTTCTCATGCAAGATTTCTGGATAGCGCACGGAGAGAAAACTGGTAAGACAGAGCAAAAACACGTCCTGTATACCTTGAAGTGCGCTGACAATGGATACAGGACCGAGCTTAAAACTGAAATTCTGCAAGAGTCCTGCAAGCGCGCCTATGGCATGTGCAAAGTAAAACAGTGTAGCACTTCCTTTTGAGGCAGCTTTAGGCGTGCGAAAAATAAGTCTGCGGTTGGTCTTTGTAGCCAAAAAAGTTAACGCGCCTATAAAGATGCCGAGACGCGTCCAAATGAGCGTGGAGGTAAATGACGTAACTCCAAAAATGTATTTTGTAGCGGTATGTGAAGCGGCAAAGAGTAAAGAAGCAATAAGAGCGGAAACTAAACCACGCGCATGCCATCCGTCCCTCCCACGCTTAAAGGAAATGAGCACAGCACCCACGACAAGCAATATAAATGCAAGATACTGAATACCTGAGAGACGCTCGTCTACAAACAAATACGCCAACACAAGCGTACATATGGGTACTAACCCTCCTGAAATCGGCAGGATGCGAGATATGGTACTTTCCTTTATTGCGTGATAGAAAAAGTAAAGGGCATAGGTAAAACACATGCCACCGAGGAGCGCAATAAATGTGTCCCAACTACTTAAGAACTCAAACCCAAACGGAGCTAAAACAAAAACCAATGGTGCGGTAATTCCTACATAAAACGCAAAAACCCGAGCGTGCCGGATCTCCTTTGACAGAAGAAACTTGTCCAGCACCCCTTTAAACGCAAACATCAAGTACGCTGTAATAGCAATGAGAACCCAAATCTCCATCGTATCACTATTATATCACTTAATTTTCCGCTATAATGTGATAGGAGTATTAATATTACGTTGAATATGAACAAAAAAATTACTATTGGGGTGATTGCTTTAATAATTGTCGCAGCTGTCGCGTATATAACAACAAGACAGACGAGCGCACCTTCAACCACCAGCACCGAACCAGCACTTAGCGCTACCAACATGGAGCAGGAGTCTATGTCCTCCATGGACCATACCACCATGTCAAAAACTCCTCTCACAGGCAGCGGCACATACGTCTTTGACGTAAATGAGTCCAGCTTTACTTGGGAAGGTAAAAAGCCGCTGATATCAAACTACGTAGACACTGGCACAGTGAAGATAAAACAAGGTCAGGCTGAGGTACGAGATGGAAAGTTAGTCGGCGGTTCAGCAGTAGTGGACCTTACTACTATTTCCGCAACTCAGACGGGTAAGGGCAGCGGAAACGAAATGCTCCAGAAGCACATAATGTCTTCGGACTTCTTTGACACAACAAAATTTCCTGAAGCAACCTTTGCTATAACTTCTGCAACCCAAGATCCTTCTGACCCAACTAAATACACGGTTCAGGGCGACTTAAAGATCAAAGATGTATCTGAGAAGGTAACGTTTGACGCAACTCTCACACAGGAAGCAGACGGTGATGCTCTCTTCCATGCCAGGACCAGTTTAGACCGTACAAAATGGGGACTCAAGTATGGCTCAGGCTCATTCTTTAAAGACTTAGGTGACAAAGTAATAGACGACCTCTTTAGTGTTGAGTTCAAGGTGCACGCTACACTTCAAAAATAACCTGTGCAAAAAAATCCTTTCCTTTTTAGGAGAGGATTTTTTGCATGATATACTACAAAATATGAATATTCAACGTCCTGCAGCAAAACAACCCCTACCTCCACATGCTAAACTCGCTTTTAAAGGAGTTATGTTTGATGTCTACCAATGGGAACAGGAAGGTTTCGACGGTACAACAATGGTATTTGAAAAAATAAAGCGACCTGACACGGTCGTAGTTCTTGCCGTAACTCCAGAAAAAAAAATACTTACCGCAACCCAAGAACAACCGGGCAAACCACCTTTCACGGGGCTTTTGGGAGGACGAGTAGATGAAGGCGAGGCACCGCTCGAAGCTGCAAAAAGAGAGCTCCTAGAAGAGTCAGGGTATGCGTCAGAGGACTGGGAGTTACTCCACGCCTACCAACCGATAACTAAAATTGACTGGGCTATATTTGTTTTCATTGCTCGAAACGTAAAGAAAGTAGCTGATCAAACTTTAGACAGCGGCGAAAAAATAGAACTAAAACTTACCTCTTTTGACGAACTTGTGGAGCTTTCGCTTCATGACCCAACCTTTGCAGAAAAAGATGTGGTTGATCTGATCCTTCGTGCGCTACTTGAGCCACAGAAAATGCAAGAACTACGAGATAAGATACTAGGCTGATGAACATTACCAACCTACAACTAAACTTCCTTCATGCTTCCAACGATGGTTTCCAGGCAGCACTAATGCTATTTTTGCCATTTATAACTGAAAGGCTGAATATTGGCATCACGGAAGCTGGATTCTTGGGAACTGCCATAGGCTTTTTTAGCATTGTACTGGGCATACCAAGCGCTGCAATAATCCGCAAGTTTGGCGAACGATGGACGCTCAGCGCGAGCATGGGCTTTACCACGCTTGGACTCCTACTCTTAAGCACTAGCAATAATTTTGTTGGTGCTTCAGTTTCTTTTTTAATAGCGGGCATTGGGCTGGCCCTTTTTCACCCTGTGGCCTTTACCCTTGTTACAAAATATTCTGAACCGAATAAAGTCGGTAAAAATATTGGCGCTTTCACTGCGGTAGGGGACATGGGGCGTGTACTATTTGGATTTGTAGCCGGCACGATTGCAGCCCTGCTTGGAGTTTTTATGGGTTCGCTATTGCTGGGGTTGGTGGGTATTGCTGCGTGCGCAGTGGCGTTACAGATCAAAAACCCTAAACGTGTACCAACAAATACTCAAACCAAAGAGCATGAACGCCTCCTGAAGCTCATTCGCGACAAAGACTTTGTCTTGCCTGAGCTTGTAAACCTGCTGGATATAATTGCCAGTACGTCTGTTTTCATCTTTCTTCCTTTCTTGTTGCTCGAAAAGCAGGTTAGTTCAAGCAATCTAGGCTTGTTTACCGCTATTTTCTTTTGTGGTGGTGTGACAGGGAGGTATGCCCTCGGCCACCTCTCAGACAAATATGGTAAAAAGCTTGTCTTTACGCTTGCGCAAATTACCATGGCTGCGTTGCTTGCATACATTACCCTTACCTCTTCTGTGATTGTGCTTGCTTGCATTTCGTTTGTACTGGGCTTAGGAACTACTGGGACTATGCCTGTGCTACAATCACTACTCATTTCAAAAACAGCTAAAAACCATGAACGCGAGACAGTGTTCTCTGTGAACCAAACCCTTGCGAACATCCTTATGGCTGTAACTCCTGGCATGTATGGCGTGTTAGCCGCAAATCTTGGAATAGCATACGTATTTTACGTCTGCGGCGCATTTGCCCTGCTCGCTCTCCTACCCTTAGTATTCGTTGACATGGATTGAAAATTTATTCAGGATATACTATCGTACTAGTATGGTAAACAAGCAAGACAGAGAGAAATTTATAAATGAGTTGGTACACGTCCTTAGTGAGGCAGGTAAAGACAAGCGCGTGCTGCGCGAATTTTTGGAAGACCTGCTTACCCCTGCAGAGCTTTCTGAAGTCTCTGCCAGGTGGCAGATAGCCAAGCTTATCAAAAAACAGGTACCACACCATGAGGTGGCAAAGCAAACTCACACCGCAGTAGCAACCGTAACCCGAGGCTCACGCGAAATGCGCAACCCCCACGGCGGCTTCCAACTCATGCTCAAAAAACTAAAAATAGACTAGACTACTTACTTGACAAGTTTTGTTACTATCTATATCATACTAGTATACTAGTATGATATAGATACCCTCATATTAATCTAGTAGCACATATGCCTAACCATGTACTAAAAACCAATCTTGTGAACTTGTGGTGGACCCTGCCGTAGGCAGCTGCTTTCTCATTGGAAAGCCCTGCCTCTTGGCAGGGTTTTTGTTTTATCACAAGCCCTGCCCTTTCGGTAGGGCTTTTCTTTACACTAACAAAGGAGAAATAATGAAAATAATTGTTGCAGCAATCATAACCGGCTTACCTTTTTACAAGGAGGAATATGACTCAAAGCATTAGTCAACAACTGTTAAGTCAAGGCATTGGGTATTTGTCAGATGGCACACTCTTACCCTTCCCCCTTGATCAACGTCCGTTGATACCATCGCGGAATCTCGGACTTACCGCCACCCAGCTAGGCACCATCATAAAAGCCTGGCTGCAGTGGCAAAAATTCAGCAAAGCTGCCCTTAGCCATGAACACTCAAGGATTTGGTTTAGAGAGCTTATGACTAGACACAGCTCTGCACTGTGGGGTGACTACGAGCGCTCAGAACTGCAGCAGTACTTCAAACATGATGACTACTTTTTTGGCCCTCATGTGACGAGGCTAGATATGGTGATTGACGCTCAAGGAAACCCCCGACTCCTTGACCCAAATGTAATGCCTTATGGCATCTCTCCTCTGGTTGCTTCAAGTCAGCTCTTGGGTTTGAGCTCCCATCATACCTACTTGGAACGTCTGGGATCATACGGTGGAACATGGGTTGCTGACCGCAGTCATGGCAACGCTCATTCCTTGGCATGGCTTTGCCGGATAGCAGGCCTTAACTTCCAGTTCACAGATGAGCACACAGCCCAGGAGCGCATTATTCGGCAAACCAGACTCCCTCTCCGGGGAACGAAGGCGACCGTAAATGCCCCTGGCATTCGCACATTTGAAAGCCAGCTTTGGTCAGCACTCATAAGCCTCCCTGGTTTTGCCCAATTTGTTGGGTTTCACGCTGATAGGCAACTACACAAGCTGCATGCTGTTCCAAGCTATCTGGCAAGAGTTGAGGACGAACATCTGTTCATCGCCTCATCCTTTACTGCAGGGCAGTTGCAACACGTTGCATTTGAAGAATTTGTAGCCATGCAGTGGGCGGCCGGATTCAAAAAAGTCTTCCTGAAAGGACTGTATACCTCTGGTTCCCATCAAGTAACACATGCGGAGTTTAAGCAAGCAGCAATCCTAAAGGCTGTCCGCAGAAAATTCTTGCTTCCGGGTGATAAATACTTTCTGCTTCAGCCCGCACTCCCCTCTCTCCATGAAGGCGAACGAGTCAGACTCGCCACCTACATAGGCTATGACGGTGCAATTTTTGGCACTGAGCTCACTGCGGTACCCGCGGAAAGTTCTATTTCTCACCTTGGCAGCCACGCGACTCTCAGTTACCTGGTTCCATAACTTAATCCCCGAATCGCCACAAGCGGTTCGGGGGTAATTCACTATATTACATATATGACACCATACATAACAAAACTTTTACGGGAATTTGTTTCATGCCCGAGTTACGTAGACTTGGACAGTGGTATAACAGAGTCAAAGTTTGCAGACTTGCTCTCTTTGCATTTATCCCGCATTCTACCTCATCACAATCAAGGCAAAATTTATATAGATAAAAATAGATACAACTTATTGGTCTTACCAAAAGAACCGCAGGTGCTTTTTTGTTGCCACTTAGATACAGTACCCCCAGTACACCTGCCGCTCACTACTAAAGTTACCGGAGATGCATTTTTCGGCTTAGGCAGTAAGGATATGAAAGGCGGTATTGTTTCTGCACTAGTAGCAACGGCCCAGCTCAGTAAACAAGATAAGGAAAAAGTTGGTTTTTTATTCTACTGCGACGAAGAAGGCACACAACGGGGTATAGAAGCTATGCTTGATGTAACACTACCAAAATCCATTCAATATTTCTTCTGCCCAGAATCACGCTTTAACCTGGGAGTTGGCTGTCGAGGATATATGATTCTCGAACTCGAATGTACTGGCATAAGTGCACATACTGCTCGCCCTGAGCAAGGTATCAATGCAATTGAAAAAGCATACACCATAGCGCGTAACTTCACCTTATTCATAAAAAAACTCTCAAGGCATAACTCATGCACCATAGTAAATATCTCGGGTGGTGGGTCAGCAAACAAGGTACCAAGTATGTGTGCACTTACACTCTCGTGCCGTATTATATCCCCTCTTTCGAGAAAAGCCATACAAACCAAAGTAAAAGAACTCGCAAAAACATCTGGGCTCAAAAAACTGGTGATAAAAAAAATGCTTATTCGTCCCCCTAGCATAGAAGCTCCTGAATCTTTAGTGCGAACATTTAAAAAAGCAGCTCTAGCAGCAGGCTTTCATATCCAAAATGCAGACCCAAAGCGTGGTGGGTACAATGACATTGCTCTCCTGAGTGCAAAACACGGCATACCATTTCTGAACTTTGGACCATTCGGAGAAGGGAACCATGGACCGAATGAATACGTGAGCTTACAATCCATCGCAGATACCGCTCAAGTCTTGGAAAAGGTGCTATGTGATAATATATAGAAGTATGATTCTAAAACTGATTAACTTAAACATTTGGCTTGGGGGACGGGATACGTATAACAATTTAATGAACTTTTTGGAGACAGAGAAACCGGATATCTTAACGCTACAAGAGGTTCTAGCAGGTGAAGGCCCCGAGTTAGATAACTACTTGAGGAGTTTTGAAAAAATAAAAGAGGCAACGGGACTTTCTGGCATTTTTGAGCCGGCAGTACTAATGCAGTTTAACGGAAAGACAGTTCCAACAGGCAATGCAATCCTCTCAAAATTTCCTTTAAAAAAATCAACACTGTTTGGTTGTATGGGCAACAAGCAGTTGAGCAACCGCTTGAAAAGTCAGTTAACGAACTCTATGGCAGAAACATGCTCCATTGTGAAGCAGATATACATGGAACTACATACAACATTATGACGCTGCAAGGCGTGTGGGCTCCGAACGAAAAAGAAACAGAAAACCAAAAAAAGATGGCTGGTATTTTAAGCTCATATGTCACGAACAAACCACGCACGATTCTTTCTGGAGACTTCAACGTTAACCCCTATACTCATACCATTACCACTTTAGACGGTATTTTAGACAATGTCTTCAAAAGCGACAGCCGAAAAACCAGCTTTAATCTGAAGCATAAAGACCTGATTAAAAGCCCAGGGTATGCTGAAGGTATAGTAGATTTCATTTTCACTAGCAGAGACATTCCTCACATCTGTCACTACACCAGCGACGTAGATGTCTCCGACCATCTAGCTCAGACATTTTACTTTTCGACATAATTCCATGCAAAGTATGCTGTGTGACGCTCTAGACATCTTCCGTTGTTCAAGACACTACATACTCGCTATGGTACTATGGTAGAATACAAATATGATTCCAAATATCTTAGCAATTACCGCTTCAACCCGCGGAACCGAAACTTCAGGCAAGGTCACCAATTGGCTTATGCAGCAAGCGAACTCATACGAGGGCTTAAACTTTACCTCAGTGAAACTAGCTGAACTTAATCTCCCACCACTCGCAAAAGCCAAAACTGACCTGCCTCTAGAAGAGAAGGCAAAAGTAGACAACTGGGCAGAGATGGTGAACAAGTCAGACGGGTTCATAATTATAGTTCCGGAATACAACCATAGTTTTCCTGGGGACTTAAAACATGCACTGGATTGGCTCTTTCCTCAGTGGTTTTACAAACCGGTAACGTTTGTAGGGTATAGTGACGGAATCTCAGGCGGCATTCGAGCTATTGAGCAACTCTGTCAGGTTTCTGTTGAGCTACATATGACCCCAATTAAAGAACAAATACAAATTACTTTTGTTGATGAGGCTTTTGAAGCGGATGGTACGATCAAAGATCCACGTAAACTCACCCAAGCACAAAAAATGTTCAATCGCCTGGAATGGTGGGCTAAAACTCTAAAATACGGCAGAGAAAATTTCGAAACAAAAAAGTAGATTATTATAATTTAGTATGCATCTTTTTGCTGAATTTGCTATTTTGGTAGGGATAGCTACGGCAATTTCCCTTCTGATGCGGCTCCTCAAGCAGCCGCTTGTCATAGGCCACATAATAACCGGATTGATTGTGGGGCCTTTTGTGTTAGGAGTGATGGACTCACCGGAAACATTTGCACTGTTTAGCGAAATTGGGATCGCAATTCTCCTATTTACCGTTGGCCTTAACTTAAGCCCTCAAATCATTCGCGACTTTGGTAAGGTATCGTTAGTAACTGCACTTGCACAGGTCGCTTTTACGTTTATTGCTGCGTTTATCCTCTGCATTGCGCTAGGGCAAGACTCGCACACAGCTTTTTACATTAGCGCTGCTCTGGCGTTTAGCAGTACGATCATTGTTCTAAAGCTCATTGCTGATAAAGGGGACATGGACGTGCTCTACGCAAAGATTGCAGTAGGCTTCCTGGTGGTACAGGACTTGCTAGCCATTTTGTTGCTCTTCGTCATCCCCATCATGTCCATGGCAGATGCATCTTACACATCTGTGCTTTTCCTGCTCCTCAAAGGCGTGTCCCTGATACTCCTCATGTTCTTTGGCGCGTACCTAGTACTGCCAAAAATAAACCGTTTTATCTCCCAGTCTCAGGAACTACTCTTCCTCTTTGCCATTGCCTGGGGAATGGGCATTGCCGAACTATTTCGTGTTGCAGGGTTTTCTCTGGAGAGCGGAGCACTGCTTGCCGGTGTTGCTCTTTCTAACCTACCCTTGAGACATGAAGTGAGTGCTCGCCTTACTCCTCTACGTGACTTTTTCATCATCTTGTTTTTCATAGTTTTGGGATCGCAAATGAAACTAAGTGGACTCATCGACATCATTCCACTCGCCTTAGCTTTGTCTGTTGTCGTATTCCTCACAAAGCCTTTTATGGTTATGACCATTATGGGCATGCTCGGTTACCGCAGAAAAACTAGCCTGCAAACTGGCATCACCGTAGCTCAGATAAGTGAATTCTCTTTTATTTTAGGCGCCCTTGGACTTAAGCTTGGTCATATTGACCAGTCCTCGCTTTCCCTTATTACGTTCGTGGGGCTGATAACCATATTTGTTTCAACATTCTGTATACTTCATGGAGAAAAAGTCCACGAATTACTTGCACCTTTTGTGAGTATTTTTGAACGCAAGCATGTACACGAAAAAAAACTCATTAAAAAAACCCACTCAGTAATCCTGTTTGGGTGTAACCGCATTGGCTATGACTTCATAGAAACTTTTTCAAAGCTCGGTAAGGACTTCTTAGTTGTAGACTACAACCCAGAAACCATAGAGCAACTTAGTCGTCAGAAGATAGAAACCCAGTTTGGAGACGCTGGAGACTTTGATTTTTTAGAAACAATTGACTTCGCGCGGGCAGAGCTTGTTATTTCGACCATCCCCGACTCTGTGGTCAACCAACTTATAACCAAGGCAGTGAAAGAAAGCAATCCTGAGGCAATAGTACTGGTAGTTGCCCACCAGATACAAGATGCGCTGCACCACTATGATCAAGGGGTTGATTATGTTGTACTACCGCACTTCCTTGGCGGTAGGCACGCTGCAGAGCTTGTAGTGAAATTTAAAAATAACCCAAAAAAATACAGCGCGCTGCGCAAAGAACACCTGGAATACCTCCGCCTAAAAGTCGCCATCGGCCACGAACATCCAAGACTCGGCCACAAACACTAAAACCTTGCAGTGATTGGGATTATGGCATGGTGCTTAAACACACACCATAATCCCAATACGAAGAAGGTTCGAGCCCAGCCTCAGGACAATTCATTAGAAGAATGCCCTCCCTTCATGTCCATGATCTGAAAGCTCCCATGTTTGCTCAAGGTCAAACTGCTTAATGAAAGCTGTCAGACGCTTAAGCAACGTGACTGTTATCGTAGATAGGGCTGAGTTAAGAACATTGGAAACTCGACCCTGTTTGCGAAACTTATACATCTCTCCTCCAATCCATGCGGATACTATGGGGTTTTAGGTACCTGTTCTACCCATAGTATACAATATTATGAATATATTATTACAAAATGAATAAAGGCGTTCCAACAGTAAGAGTTAGAACGCCTTTTTGAAAGACCATTACTCAGTCTCGGCTGCCGGTTCAGCCAGTAACCGAGGAAGAGTTTGGTGAAATACAGAAGCGCCAATCTTGCGAAGTGCCACCACAACGACCATACCAGCGACAACACCTACAAGCAAATCCACCTTGTAGGTGACGATGGCAGTGACAATAAACGCTACAGCGTCTAGCCAGGTATGGCACTCACGGAAGAAGGTGATCGGCGAGACCAACTTCCACGCCGCGTGCATGAGCACGGCAGCCAAGGCGGCATAGGGAATCATGGCCAGGACGTCGCGACCTATTATCCACCAAAAGAGGAGGAAGCAAGCGTTAAAAAGGTTGCACCAGTTAGTTTGTGCACCAAGTACCCATGAGCATGTGGTTTTGATGCCGCCAATAATAGTAGTCGCACCTCCTATCAAAGCGCCAACAAAGTTGGAGTAACCAGCGCCTCGTAAGCTAAGGTTATCAACCACTTCCCGCTTTTGTGTGTCCTTGCGTGC
Source organism: Patescibacteria group bacterium (assembly GCA_035628335.1). Lineage (GTDB taxonomy): Bacteria > Patescibacteriota > Doudnabacteria > UBA920 > UBA920 > DASPKA01. Next base: position 10,659 of record DASPKA010000002.1, read on the forward strand.
CATGGCACGAGCTGTAGAAACATGCTCGAGCGAATCAATGAAGTACATCGAGATAGCAAAGAGCACTACTATCTTGATGTCATGCCAACCCCCACCAACAACTCCAGCGAAGTCTGGAAGTGAAATTGCATCTGCCAGACTACCGGAAATTGCGACCTTGTACTTCACGTCAAGCATGAAGAGCGAAGCCATGCATATACCAATAGGTATCGCGAAAATCTGTGGAGGCAATTTCCAGAAGAAGTTTGCGATAGAGCTACTTGACGCACCTCGCTTGTCGCGCTGTTGTGCAAAGCGTTCCATGGCAAAAATCATTATCAGGCAAGTGAGCGTGATGGCGAATGTTGCCGAATTGACACGTGCGTGGGCCGATTGTTTAATGATAAGCCCTATTCCAATCCCACCCAACATTCCAGCCAACACCACGTGAGGCACAAGATTGAAGATTCTTTTGAAATCTATCACGTAGGAACTGAGGATCATCAGCAACCCTACCAATACCACACCAACTTGCGTTTTTTGGTATCCTTGTACGCCACCGCCCAAGCTGGTAACGGTTTTGGCAAGTAGCGGAGCTAAGCCCGCAGCCATGCCAGTAATTCCCAAATTTGCACCGCCAAAATATGTGCAAATGATTCCTGAAATAATGGCAGTAATAAACCCAGCGCTCGCCGGGAAGTTACTTGCGTTACTAACGCTCAAAGCGAACGTCACTGAGAGCATGCTCACAATAAAGCCCGTTCTGAAATCTGCGAATGTTGGTGCCTCTTGAATCCACGTTGGTTGTGTAGTGAGACGAAGAGATGAAAAAAAACCTTGACGTTTCTGCGTCTGCTGCATTTGTTCCTCCAGATTGTATAACTCCAGGGAGTATAAAGAACTTCCCTATCCTCGTGTGTTAAGTTCGGGCATGTCTTTGCATGGCCCGGAGCAGAAGTCTAACTTTGATACATTAGGCTTATGCTCTGGAACATGCATATAAAAACACAAAATTTATTCTCTCACAGATATCTGCTAAGTCAAACCCTCCAAAAGATCCTCCCTTGACGTTTTTTAAGTTATGCCATATACACTTGTCCATACTCCGTAATTTGTACATGGTACACAGGCAAGTCTTTCGCAAGGCGAGATACAGTCTCATTCAACTGTTTCTGCATCTTGTTTATCAGTGCTAAAAAGACATCTCCTTCAGATACAGTACTCGACCCACCAAGCGCAGCAAACAAGCATCCTGCTAACTCCTTCGATCGTTTCTCTGAAAGCGTCCTATGGAATACAAATGCCTCCCTAACCTGGTTACTCTCTAGCGTTTGTTTTGGCTTAACACTCCATGAGTAAGAGTCAACTATAATAACAGCGGTTTCTTCGTGATTTCCGTGCAATACAACCTGGCGAGCCCCTTCTGACGAAAGCTTGATAAGCGCATATTTTATATACCGTGCCTGAACCTCTGTTATGCCGTAGTCACCACAAGCTACAATTGAGTTTTTTATATGACCGCATCCCATACCCATTTCCTTAGCATCACTTACTGCGTGGTCGTCTGTATGGAAATAGAAATTGCGCGTTCCACCAACTGTTTTAACCACACTTTGCAGCACCTGTTCTTCTGAAAGCGGCAAAGCCAACAACTGAACTGTGGCAAAAGCTGCTACCAGCAGCTCGGCGTCAGCGCCAGGCATGGCAATTGCTCCCATACCTTCGTCCATATACCGTCCATCTACACAACGAGCATAGTTGTTTTGATCCGTGACTCTGAACTTATTTGTTTCTACAAACGCTTGGGCTTCTGAAATATTCATATCGAATTAATAAAAAAATACACAAATAAAAAAGCTTTATTAAAAAGCTTGTTTATACCTAGCTTAAGCTAAAATATGGCTACATATTATAGCCTTTGTCATCATACGAATGGTACCCACTCGCCTGTCAGTCAAAGACTATAAAAGCCATGCACAAGCCTCTCTTCACCCTCTAAAACAACTATTAAAGAGCCTCTTCCTTGATTATATTACGCCTAATAAACATAGACGTCAAGAGCAATTTTTTATTCCTCAAATTTCTTACCGGCCTTTAGGTGTATGTGCAAGTGAGGGATAGTCTGACCACCGTCTGAACCTACATTTATGGTGACTTTATACCCATTTTCCGCCACCCCGATAGCCTTTGCATGCGCTTTAACCAAAAGCAACAACCCTCCGAGTAAGTCTTTGTCCGCACTATCCGCCTGCGAGAGAGAGTCTAAATGTTTTTTTGGGATCACAAGCAGGTGAACAGGTGCCTTTGGGTACTTGTCTTTAATAATAATGAAACTATCGTCCTCAAAAACTTTATCCGAGGGCAAGGTTTTATTAACTATCAGACAAAATATACAATTTTCCATATTTTAAAAAATAAATTATTTTCCTAAACGTTTTTTAACTTCTTCTACTATGTTTTCGTAGTGGAACATTTCTTGCATGCCGCTTTTCACGTCTCGAAGAATGACCATATCATCTTGTGCTTCCTTTTGCCCCATGATTAATGCAACAGGCGCCTTATAGACCTCCGCAGCCTTAAGCTGGTTCTTTACACCTTCCGTACCGAAGTGGTTATAAACAGTAATGCCTGAAATAAGCAACTCACGGA
>DASPKA010000003.1:0-6746 GCA_035628335.1 Patescibacteria group bacterium
AGTCGTTTTATATTTGGTGGTAGTTGATAGAGGGACTTGAAGAAGGCGGCCCGTAGGGCAAAAACATGCCTTGAGTGGCATGTTTTTAGCGCCGGGGGTCGCCGCAGCGTTCTTGACCCACAGGGTCAAGTGTCGATATGAGCGAAGCGAATGGAGACAAGCGCGAGGTGACCAAGTCCCACCGACGGCACCACATATAAAACGACTCTCTGCTTTTTGAGTCGTTTTATATTTGGTGGTAGTTGATAGAGGGACTTGAAGAAGGCGGCCCGTAGGGCAAAAACATGCCTTGAGTGAGAATCCTCACTTTTTACCATTAGGAATACTTTTATGTGCAAAAGTAATTAACTGTTTTGCCAAAATATCTGCTGTTTTACCATAATCCATTTCTTATTTCTCTCAGAAAAAAATTCACATACGACTAGTGTATTGGAAAGACCCCTCTTCTTCAAAGTTCCGAGTAAGATAACTGCCCTCATAAAGTGTTACGCTTGATAAATCTTTATTTCATCAGCATTATGAGTATCAAAGATACTGCGTACTTTAGGTTCTTCTGCATTGTCAATGACTGTACCAACGACAATATCTCCTTTCTTAACTCGCTGCTCGTACATTTTGGCTTCTTCTTGACTTACGCCAATCCCCCCAAATGCACCAATAAGTCCGCCAGCTGCGGCACCTGTTAGTACTGCTGCTGCGGTAGTTGCCGCTGCACCGGTAAAGCCTAGAGCTGCTGCAAGTGGGCCTGCAACAAATAAAGTTCCAAGTCCAGGTAAAATGCCATTAGCCACAACCAAACCAGCAATCGCCCCAATCACACCCCCAGTAACTGCACCAGACCCAACACCTTTAGCAATGTTTTTGCCTGTCTCAGGTGTAGGTATGGTCATGCCACTCTTATCGCTTGCCACAAAAGTGATGTCTCTATCTGGAATATCCAGCTTACGCAAATCTTCAATCACATGCTCGGCATCGTGCCTGGTATCAAATACACCTAACATTGTTTTCATAAAATTCCTTTCGTTAATAATATATTTAAGTATGAATCAATTAGCTTATTTACTTATGTAAGTACAAGTATACTTCTTTCATAATCTAGATATAGCCTAGGGAGGGTAAATACCTGGAATGGTCGCAGAAAAGTAGAGTAGTCTTGAAAGCTCACGAAAGTGCGGGAATTTCCCAAACTGCTTCGAGTCTTCCCCGAGTGGACCGGACTACTCAATCAAAGCAAGAAATGCAAGGATTTGGGAATGTGGGTTTTGCAAGAGGACATTTACCTCCAACGCACCGCTTGTGCTTTACGTATGTTACTCATCTGCGCACGACGCATTGCGGTCGTAGGCTTTGCTCGTTCAGGGATATTTGGCGTGGGCCGTGCTTTAAATCGAAGACCGCCGATATGTTTTGGTGGTGAACCTAATGTCATAAGCACTTTTTCAGCAGCTCTGGTGTCTGCGACTAATTTCCCACGGGCAACATGAGCACTGTCTTTACTAATCAACCACGCTTGTGTATCCCAAGAACCGCTCTTGCGTTTACCTGCTAAGCGTTCGATATCTCCTTTCTTTCCAACGTCTTGTGTACGGAATGTTACAAATTCGGTTTTTGGCCTGACTTCAACACGATAAAATTCACCGCCGCCAGCTCCTGGACGTTGTCTTGCTCTGCCTTCAGGCTGTCTTCGCGCGTGCGCCCTAGAGGACATAGATTTCCAAACGGCTTGGGCCTTTTTGATATTGCGTTTCGCTGCTTGCCTCTGTTTTGTAGTAGCCATAATTCTCACCCCCTTATGTGTTAATTTTCCTGTTAATGTAACTTTGATGAGAATAGTATATCCACCGAATATGGTTTTATTGTGAAAATAACCTGTTGAATAACGGAAGCGTTGAAAGCACTTTAATATGACTATCACTGACCGGAATAGGAATACTATTGGTACAATAGATGTCAGTAACACCATAATCCCATAATGCCTGCCATTTCTTTCCAGTAAATAGGCCGTGAGTTACCATAACGACTATGTGCCTTACCCCAGCCTTCTGGAGTTCTTTGCAGGCAAGAATGAGAGTGCTTCCTGTATCAAGTATGTCATCGAGAACGAAAGCTGTTTCAGTAACACTACCTTCGAACGCCGTATGTTCAATACCAGTTTCAGTACGGCGTTTCTTAAAGTGAGCGAAGGAAACCTCGACCCCTAACAGTTTTTGAATCTTCTCAAGCCTACCAATTCCACTTTCATCAGGTGCAACCAAAGTAATATTATTAAGTTTCATTCTCTTTATTTGTTCGGCAAAAATTGACGCAGCTGAAATCGAGACCAGTGGAACTGGAAAAACTACTTCTGTGAATCCATTATGGATATCAACACTTATAACTTCATCAATACCAGATATATCGAAAAGCTTACCCACCCACTCTGTTGTAAGGCTTAACGCAGGTTTGGGTTTATTTGCCCTTGTGTACGCGAGATACGGCAGCAGTGCGATTACTTTGCTTGCAGCTTCCTTTTTTAGAGTGTGAGCAAGTAATAGCGTGATAAGAAGTTGCTCATCCGGTGGCGCAATACTACCAAGAATTACACACTTCTGATTTGCAACAGAGCTTGCTACTGTTATATTAAGCTCGCCATTGGGGTAACGTCCTGCAATAAACCTTCCTAAATCTAGAGCGTTATTCGCACGCATTTCATCCGCAAGATATTCGTATGTTGGAAGCACGAATAATATCATAGTTTTTTCTCCAAGTTGTGCGTTTGGTTCGGATATTTCTTGCGTTGGTGCCTCCTCTCTCTGTTAGGCGTTGTCCGACACAGTTTCTTTCTCTCGTGACCTTGTCACTATTAATTTTGATTTGAACTAAGACCATGATTAGTTAGATAAATATTTAATAAACCAACTATTCGCTTTATCAGCTACTTGTTCTAAAGTGCCTATTTCTTCAAATAAATGGGTTGCCCCTTCAATGATCTGTAATTCTTTAATATCACTACCTAATTGATTAAGGGCTTGCTGATTCAGATCTATAACAGATTCATCGAGACCACCTACAAGCAGTAATGTTGGGGCTTTTACTTGGGATAATTTACTTCCAGCAATATCTGATCTGCCAACGCGAGAAACAACTGCATTGATATCATAGGGCAGCTCTGCAACAGCCATCAATTCAGCCTCTGCGCCCGTACTTGCAACAAAATAACCAAAGCGTGAATCTTTTGTTTCATCGTTGTTTTTCGCCCAATTCGTAATCCCAACTAAGCGCTCTGCAAGCATTCGGATATTAAATCGTAATTCTCTCGTAATACCATCAATCACTTCTTCATCTTTAGTTAGTAAGTCTATGAGCATCGTTTGAATTCTAGAAGAATTTAAAACTTGAGCAACATACTTATTTCTGGGACTGAACCTACTACTACTGCTACCATGCGCATATATGACAAACCTCTTCGCTTTGGGGAGTCCGGTTAGGTGTCCATTCAAAATGATATTTTTTATGGGAATTTCCACTTCCATCATCAGCGTCTCCTTACTCCATGGCCTATTACCATCTCTTTATTTGCCCTGGTTAGTATATCTAAAACTTCTTGATCAGTAGTTTGAGCAAAATTTTTGTACCATAGACCTACTGCCATAAAGTTATGTGGTGCATGTAAACAAGTTATTGTAATGCCCTCCTGACGTAAATTATCAGCAGAATCCTGAGCACAGACTGGAACTGCTAATATAATTTCTTTTGGTTTGGAAAGCTTGAGTGAACGAATTGCGGCAAGGGCGGTAATGCCAGTGGCAAGCCCATCATCGACCAAAATTACAGTTTTGTTTCCAATCTGTAGATTGTGGCGATTGCCTCGATACAGTGCAATGCGGCGTTCCATTTCAGCAAATTCTTCTGTAATGATATCTTGCATATCAACTTGGGTAAGCCCAAGGGAGCGGAGTGTAGAATTATCGAATACAATCACACCACCCTCAGCAATAGCGCCTACGCCAAATTCTGGATTATGTGGTGCGCCAAGTTTACGTGCGACAAAAATATCCATTGGTATATGCAAAAATTTCGCTATTTCCACTGCTACTGGTACACCACCCCGAGGTAAAGCTAATACACGGGAGTCTCTTCCCCGTAAATTTTCAAGACTCTGAGCTAATTGCTTTCCAGCATCACTACGGTCTTTGAAGTAGACGTGTGGCATATATTCTCCTGTAAGCATAAGGCGACAACTCATCGTTGCCGCCTTGCGATAAATTACAGATATGTGAGAATAACCTGAAAAAAATATGTATTGGCGTTACTTACTTCGATGTTTGAAAAACTCAACTTGACGCAGTCTGCTTGCAGCTTCGGCACGTGTTCGGTACGGTCCGCCTAAATTCTTATGGTATTTTTCGGATATTACATAATACCCTTTGCTCCGCTTAACTATCATAGTCGTTAAACTCCCAAACTTATATGTTCATATCTTCATTCATTAAATAATGACTTTAAATAACTATAATAGACGATATAAATCAATAAGATATGAAGGGAGGTGAAATCTTATGCAAACAGCAATAACACCACGTAGACTGAACAGCGACTCACTGCTACCCACACTTAGAATGCCAAGTTTCTTGAGTGACTTCTTTGACGAAGGCTTTTGGCCTACCTTGTCAAGCCTAAGGCAAAGCGGATTATCGGTTTCAGAGGATGATAAACATATCTATATAGATGCTTCAGTGCCTGGAGTTGAACCTTCAAAGGTGGAAGTGACATATGACCGAGGCCAGTTATGGATACGAGGCAACGCGGAGGAAGAAGTAAAAGATAGGAGATACCGACAACGTTCGAGTCGGGCTTTCTCGTATTATTATGACGTACCTAGTTATGTCGATGACACCAAAGAACCACAAGTGGTAATTAAAAATGGCATACTGACAGCAACTTTCGATAAACAACCCCAGGCCCAGCCAAGAAAATTAAAAGTAAAAATTGAATAAAATAGACCTCTTACATAACCTGCTTTCCAAAGCCTTGTATTTATGTCGACACAAGCAGGACTGGCATAACAAGCCCCGGCAAAGCCGGTTGCTCTTGAGCTAGCTCCTTTGCGAGGCAGCGAGACCGTTTCAGAAAAAAGTGAGACTTACCGGGTAAATCTCATCTTTTTTCTGGAATGGTCACAGAACAGTAGAATAGTCCTGGGAACTCCCGATGCGGCATCGGGGGTGGGCAGGACGTACTCACTTCCAACAAGAAATGCAGGTGTTTGAGAATGAGGTTATGTAAGAGGTCTAATAAAGAATGACCAGATAAACCAATAAAAATGGCTGCTGTATGGCTTGAAAAAAACTCCGATATATTGTACAGTTAATCCGCCAAAAAACCACCGTAGACAAAGTGTCTAACGAGTGGTAACCATTGGCAAGAAAAATCGGAGGAAAAAATAGTGAATCTTAAAAAAACCTTTTTTGTCGCAACCCTACTTCTTTTGCTGCTGCCCGTTTCTGGGTTTTCGCAAAAGACGAGCAAACCGTCAAAACCTTCAAAGCCTGCATCGAGCAGCTCCTTAAGCAGTTCGGCGTCGAAGCCAAAACCGGCTCCAGTCGAGACCAGAAGAGCTGAAGTGAAAGAAGTTCAGCCGCCAAAGGCTGAGCCGAAGCCTACGCCTGTTCCCAAGATCGAAGCAAAGCCCGCACTAGCGCCGACCCAGGCACCTGTGGGTGGCAAAACCGCGGCAGTGGTGAAACCCTTACCGTCTCCCGCTGCTAGCGCGAAACCAGCGCCGACTGTGGTACCAGTCTCGCCTACGCCCCTAGCTGATGGAAAGTCTGTGTCGGTTGCAAAGCCAGGGGGAGGAGGTACGCCTCCGCCTCAGGGCCAAGGCTCGCAAGCTCGAAAGCTGACGCCATTTGAAGAGGCTGGCCTTCGTAAGGCAGCTAAAAACGGGGTGGACATTGGTAAGATTGATTCTGCAAAGCTCGCCGGTGCATCGGAAGCTGCTCGGGCCAAGTTTTCAAACCCGGCTAACCGCCCTCCTGACTTCAGACCACCCTTTCATTCGCCAAACAAGCGGCCGCACTTTGTTCCCGATTTGATGTATGTAAACGGGAGACCCTATACCCCCAAACATCACAAAGGCTACTGGGGGCATTGGGAAGGTGATAACTTCTTTCCGGTGATCGACCCTGAGTACATCACCTTCTATCTCGCTTCGCGGCCGCAGGTGATCGAACAGTATGCACCACCGGTCATTGTGGTGCAATCGCCCGCAGCGGCTCAAGTGGCAGTGGCCAACCCAGCACTCGACAATAGGAACCAGCCCAACCCGGGCGTCACGTTTTTCTTTGTCGTATTGGCAATATGCTTAATTGGGGTGGTTGGGCTTGCCATCTTTCTGGCAGTCAGAAGGCTGTCGTAATTTTTGTCAGCGCTTTCTTCGGAGGGCGCTGACAATTCATTTCTAAAACAGGAGAAATTACATGAGCTTAGGAAGAACTTCACTGCTTGATGCACCAACCCCAGACCATGCCAAATTTTGGTTTGAGTTAGGCGAGGAAATTCAGCAGTGTGTGAAACAGCGTAACACGATGCCCTCTTTAGTCCGCGCGGACTTTGAGAGCGCGTATGTAGAAATCACTGGGAAAGCGGCAGATGGCACCTTCGACGGGCAGCTCGTCACGCCATTGACTGCTATGTGGCAGCTCACTGACAGACAAGGCATACTAGGTCGCAGCTTTTTCTTCTTTTTGGAAGGCGACGACCTGTTA
>DASPKA010000004.1:0-17124 GCA_035628335.1 Patescibacteria group bacterium
CAAGCAGTCCAAAAAAAACCTTCAGACTTCTGTCTAATACCCCTGGCCTTCCATGCGAATGAACGCCCTACATCTGCTCCAATGTTTCCCATCTGCTCGTAAATATTGAGTTGTTGCCATCTTATACTATCCATGACTGAACTATATCTTTAATTTTTTGAGCAACCGTAGGGTCCTCCACCGACCGAGACCAATTATTATCCTTGGGTCTTAGATTAATCATGCTGTCAAATTCAATCCAATGGTTTTTCGGCATATCCTGATGCAGGTTTATTCCCCACAAAGATTTTTGCTCACTACCGTTTTGGAGCAAAATTTGTTCGAGATCAACATGCATGTCAGCGTCAACTGCAATAATAGCCTGGTCAACATCCACAACAGCCTTTACAAACCCTGCATAGAGCGGAGGAAATTCATTAAAAAAATTTTCAAATAAAACTTCACTCTTTAGTATCTTCATAGTTTTCTCAATTTTCACGGCCGTGAATTTTAGGATATAGTTTTATAGGTTGTCAAAATAATTTTGGCTGGTTTTTAGGGCTTCGATAGAGATTTTGCTGAATTCGAAGATAGGTGTGGGAAGATTGTCAGGGTCGTACCAACCCCAGGACTCGCACTTCTCTGGCTCGAGGAGCTCAGGCTCGCCACTTACCCAGTCAGCTAACACTGTTATATGAACATAATGCTTGGGTGCATACTTCTTTACATTCGCTAAGAGCTGAAATCGAATATTTTCGATATTAAGACCTGTTTCTTCAAGGGTCTCTCGTCGTGCGCATTCTTCAAAGCTTTCCATATACTCCAAATGCCCTCCGGGAAAACAGTATTCTCCATCCCCATGACTACCTTTTCGCTTGCCGAGTAAGACCTTACCATCCTTCAGTATAAGCACTCCAACGCCCACTTTAGTCTTATGTTCCTGTTGACTCATAGTAAAAAGTCTTTCCAGTTTTTAATGATTGTAATGCGTATCTGGTTCGTTCCGAGATATTTTTGCTCATCAATTTAACTGCGTATGTGGGGCTCACAAACTTGTACTCAGCTATCTCCTTGCTCTGCAGCTTAATATCCCTTTCATGAATTCTCCCACCGTAAAACATAAATTGTAAACAGTTCAGCTTATAGCCAACAGTAGGCTTAAACTCAATACCTAAAAACTTTACTTTTTTTAACTGTACTCCAACCTCCTCAGCAGTTTCTCGTATCGCCGCTGCGGACGGCGACTCGCCCTCCTCACAAACCCCACCTGGTAACCACCACCCTTCTTTATAGGTTGTACGAAGTATAAGCATCTTTCCCTGAAAATTAAATAGTAGAGTTGAGGAAGCAATGAATTTTTTGGGGATAGATTTAAACCATTGTTCTTGAGGAATAAAGTTACTCATAAGATTAGACCTTGAGATTTTAATTTAGGAATTACTTCATGCTCAAATATCGATCCTAATGGCAACTTACCTATATCTTCACTCGTTATCCACTTAACCTCTTCAATTTCCGAACCGGGGATAATTGGTCCGGAAAACTTATTAACGATAAAAGTTTGCATGACTAACGTAACGCTTGGGTCATACGCGGCCAATGCAGAAAAAGTACCAAAAAATTCTACCTGTTCTAGCGTAACCGTTATCTGTAATTCCTCTAATAGCTCACGGATCAAAGCTTGCTCAGCGGTTTCTGTACCTTCTATTTTGCCGCCGGGTGAAACATAGAGCTCTTTGCCCTGAGCCCGAACAACGAGTAATTTTTGCTCCCTTATAATAATTGCCGCTGCTTTTAATATTCGTTCAAGCTTCATAGAGAGGTACCGTGGCACTTCTTAAATTTCTTGCCACTTCCACAAGGACAAGGATCATTGCGACCGACCTTTGACAGTTCTAGATCAGGAGGAAGATCATACTGAGTTGTTGCATTTGTGCTCTGTGGAATATTTTGCTCAGGCGTAACCATAGATGCCGGGGTTGGTTGGATGTTGAGTTTGTACACCGTATAAACAACTTGCTTGTTTATGCCCGCAACCAGACGCTTAAACATACCAAAGCCTTCTTTTTTGTACTCCACAAGCGGGTCACGCTGGCCGTAGCCTCGAAGGCGAACAGAGTCGCGTAGGTGGTCCATGGTGTCTAAGTGCTCCATCCAGAGCATATCAACTGACTGTAGCACCACAAACTTTAACACGCCCTCAAAAATCTCACTTCCAACTTCTAGCTTTTTCTTTTCAAGCAACTCTTCCGCCTCTTTACTCAACTCGTCCAAGACAACAAACTCTCGGTCAGCAGCATTTTTCTTTGCCTCAGCTATTCTCCCCTTTAACTCTTCTGAAACTGGAAAAATTGTCTGGACTTGCTCGTAAATATTTGCCAGCGCCTCGTCGTGGTTTTCGTTTGTTTCAAAAGTAAACCTAACAATGTCTGCCAGCTCTTGCTTGATCATTTCCACGACCTCGGCAGTAATACTAAACTCCTCAGAATCTAATCCAAGGTACTTGCGTCTGCGTTTGTATATTATCTCGCGCTGGTGATTGAGAACGTCGTCGAACTCAAGCACATGCTTTCGGGTGTCAAAGTTCAAACCTTCAATCTTTTTTTGAGCTTGCTCAATACTCCTAGAAACAAGTTTAGAGTCTATAGGTTGTGTATCTTCAAGACCCAAAGTGTCCATAAGACCTTTTAGTCGTTCGCCGCCAAACAGACGCATAAGATCATCTTCGAGGGAAACAAAAAATTGTGAGCTACCCGGGTCACCCTGACGACCCGAACGACCACGGAGCTGGTTGTCTATGCGCCGGGACTCATGCCGTTCAGTGCCTACAACATGCAAACCACCTGCTTTACGCACTGCAGCAGCGTCCTCTTGATCTACTGGATTTCCACCAAGCAAGATGTCTACGCCACGACCTGCAATATTAGTCGCAAGCGTAACAGCTCCATACCTCCCAGCCTGAGCTATAATCTGCGCTTCACGTTCATGGTTTTTTGCGTTTAATATCTCAAAGGGTACTCCTGCCTTCTGTAAGTGCTCTGCGAGCAGTTCATTCTTAGCTATGGAAACTGTACCAATCAACACAGGCTGTCCTTTTTCAAACCGTGCCTTAACATCTGCTGCAATTGCTGCAAACTTTGCGTCTTGAGTTTTATACACCGTGTCAGGTGAGTCAATGCGAATGTTTGGCTTATTGGTAGGGATAGTAATAACTTGCAAACGGTAGATCTTAAAGAACTCCTCTTCTTCAGTCTTTGCAGTACCAGTCATGCCAGCCAAGCGGTCGTAAAGCCTAAACAAATTTTGAAATGTAATAGTCGCGAGCGTTTTGCTCTCTTGTTGGATCTTTGCGCCCTCCTTGGCTTCTATGGCCTGGTGAAGTCCATCGCTATATCGGCGACCAAACATAAGTCGTCCGGTAAACTCATCAACAATCACAACCTCACCGTCACGAACCACATAGTCACGGTCACGTTTAAAGAGCGCAAGTGCTTTTACTGCTTGTTCAATGTGGTGCAGCGTAGTGACACCCTTGGAGGTATCATAAATATTTTGCACGCCTAGGATTTTTTCTATCTTTGTAATGCCGTCGTCAGTTAACGGTGCAGCTTTACGCTTCTCATCTACTTCATAATCCACCCCTTCTTCAAGCCGAGAGACTATCTTTGCAAACTCAAGGTATTTACTTGAACTTTCTATATCTGGCTGAGAAATGATGAGCGGAGTACGTGCTTCATCAATTAAGATACTGTCTACCTCGTCGACAATTGCAAAGAACAGTTCTCTTTGTACCCGCTGCTGCCTGCTTTGCACCATATTGTCACGCAAATAGTCAAAACCAAACTCATTGTTAGTACCAAAGGTAATGTCTGCAGCGTAAGCTTCTTGTCTGCGAATAACGCGCATGTTTTTCACGTCCATTACAAACCCCACAGTCTGCGCCTCTAAGTTTTTCACCTCTTCTTCGTCAGGCTCATACGCTGGGTCAAATAAAAACGACTTCTCGTGTTGTATGCTCGCAATGCTGAGCCCGAGGTAGTGAAAGATTGGACCCATTAATGAAGCCTGCCAACGAGCCAGATAGTCGTTCACTGTGACTAAATGCGCCCCTCTCCCGGTCAGTGCATGTAGCACTAAAGGCAATGTACCTGTTAAAGTTTTACCTTCACCGGTGCGCATTTCAGCAATATTTCCCTTTGATAAAGCAATGCCGCCTAGAATTTGAACATCGTAGTGAAACTGCCCAATGCTGCGCTTTGCAGCTTCGCGGGTCAATGCATAAACGCGCGGACGGATTTCTTCCAATATCTTGAAAACTTCTTTTAAGTCCTTTATTCCAGTAAGTTCAGTCTTGAAGTTTACGATTTCAGCTTTTATTTGTTCATGACTCAGCCCTGAGACTTCATCTTGTAGCTTGTTAATCTGCCCCAGTTCTTTTCCATATACCGAATATGGGTCTATATCGCTTCCTAGTAGTTTCTTAAAAAATTTAATCATTGTTGATTATATCCCAAATTTATGCTATAGTGGATTCATTTAATACTATTTATGGTATTGTAACATCTTAAGGTCTATGAAGCGAATATGGGTTCATAGGCTCTTAAATATATAATAGGCGGGATTCCGATTAAAACAAAAAGGAGGCAAAATGGCTAAAATACCCGTAATGGCTGCGTATATCAAAAACGAGCCAACAAACAAGATTGTTGTATGGCCAGAGGGTGAGCGCCCTACCGGACGGTACGCGATTTTGGAAAAAAAACGGGGTGAGTGGGTGAAGACCTTATCCACCCCACGTAAAGTCATCCAAGGGGGAACCTGGCAAAACCCCCTATATATAGAGCAGAAGCTCTATAACGAGTGTTTTGGCTAAGAAGAGCCAAGAAGGGAAGTCCTTCTTGGCTTTTTCATTCGGGCATATTAATATGAAATAAGGTGCAAATTATTTAAAAACCCAAAAAAGGAGAAACAATGCCTGCTGATCCAGACATAAAGCTCGTCAAGACTAATATGCATGAGGACACGCTATGCCACGACGGCAAGCATGTACGAATGGACGGAAGCGGTAGCATTTCAAGTGATGCCACAGCTTGTGATTGTGACAATCGCTGGAGGGAACGCCAACCTCCAGTACGACTGGAAAAAAAGCAATTTCAAAGACTCATGTCAGCAAAGATCCCTGGCTAACGAGTGCCTGCATGAAGACTTTCCGATACCCCCATCTGAAAGTCTTTTTATATTAACTTTTAAATACATTTGCAATCCTGCGCCTCAGCGACACTTTTTTGTCCTTTGCCTTAGCTAACTGTTCTTTTATTTTTGGAAGACACAGATCCAGTGCTTCGTAGAAGTCTGAGCCAGCAGCCTCTGCATACTGCCCGCCTGGCTTAATGTGGATTTCTACTCTAAAAACATCCCCGGAGTTGTGATGCTGGTCAACCTCTACTTCAACATGTATTTTATCTTCTGGCTTTAAAAACTTTTCCAAGTGTGAAAGCTTTTCTTCAAACGATGTGCGAATGGAGTCCGTCAATGTCGTGTTAGTAGCTTTAAAAGTAATATTCATAGTTTAGTAATTTGTGGTTAAGATATCTTACTTTAAGTATACCAAATTAAATGGCAGCCACATGAATATGGCTGCCATTTCGCAATACTCATTGCAATTTAGCTTGACCTCTCATTCTTTTTTCCAGTACCGTCGCAGTCCCCACATTGTTCGCTGATGCAGGGCGTACGTTGGATGGCCCCGTTGCCATCACAAGTGTGGCACACTTCTCCAGCAAGCTTTGCTACTTGCTCGAGGAAATATTTACCAAGCGGACCAGAAATAATCAAAACTCTTACTTCCATACTGCCTCCTTTTTCCGTGAATTTAACAAAGGTGAATTAACTAAAAACTCCTACGAGCTCTGGCTCTCTTTTAAGGACAACACCATACCCACTTTTGACCGCATCTATTACCTGCTGCGAAAGCTCGAACACTTGCTGTGCTGTTCCATTTCCAGAAAAATTATTTATTACCCCCGCATGAGTTTCTAAAATCTTTACGCCGCCCTGAACCCTTCCCTTGAAGCCTATTGTTTCTATTAAAACAGCATATGGCACCTTAAAACCTTGAGCAACTTCAAAAACATTTTTATTTTTTCTTAATGTGCTTGCTTTTTCTTTATAACCTTTACTGTCTAACTTTTGAATTATCTGCTCATAGGTCTCTTCGTCAACAGTATCAGCATTCCAAAAACTACCGGCTGTGCCATGCTGGGGACTGTCTGGGTATGGAAATTTAGCATCGCGAATACTCGTCACTGCTTGGCGCACGGTCTCTAGACTTGGAGAAATGCTCGGATTCAACTCAAAGTATTTTTGTATGTCACCATACGACAAGTTCAGTTCGCCATTTTTTTTAAGCGAAAAAATTATAGCAGTTACTATATATTTACCCTTGTCTTCTTCGGGTCTATTTAGTCGACTCTGGCGGTAACTGAAACGAAGCTCTTTATTTGCCCAAACTACTTCTTGAAGCGTTTCTACATGTAAAAGCCTTACGCTTTCCACAACATCCGAAACCTCCTGGCCGTAGCATCCAACATTCTGCACTACGGAAGCTCCCACGCTTCCTGGAACATGCGACATATTCTCTACACCATACAAACCATGCTCAACGCAAAATTTCACAAGATCGTCCCAATTCTCCCCTGCTCCTACTATAAGTTTCATACCTTGGTCGTTTTCTTGCACAACATCCCTACCCTTAAGGGCGATGTGAATTACAAGGCCGTTAAACCCACTATCTGAAACCAAAATGTTACTACCACCCCCTAGCACAAAGTATGGAATTCTCTTTTGTCTAGCAAAAACCAGCGCATCTTTTATGTCATGCACACTTCGTGCTTCGACAAAGTAACGCGCAGCGCCACCCACGTACATGCTTGTGTAAGGTTTTAATGGTACATTTTCAAGTATTTCCATGTTATATTTCGTAGGCAAGCTGATTAAAATTCCCTACCGCCATAATCACAATTACGTCTCCAGGCATGGCTTCAGCATGTAAAATTGTTTTTGCTTCTATTTTGTTCGCTACTTTTCGAATTTTTTGATGTGTAAATCTTTTTAAAATATCTTCGGTTGTTATCATTCCTTCATGATAACGTTCACGCGCAGGATAGATTTCTGAAAAAAGTACTTCGTCTGCATCTTCAAAGCTTGTTATCAAATCCTTTACCGTGGCCTCTGTGCGTGAGTAAGTGTGGGGCTCAAATACTGCCCATATTTTATGGTTAGGAAAACGAGCTCGTGCTGCCTTTAAAGTCTCTTTTACAGCTGTTGGGTGATGGGCATAGTCGTCAATGACAATTAACCCATCTTCTTTCACAACTTCAAACCTCCTCTTAAGGCCGGTGAAGTCAGCAGTATAGTGGTTAATCACTTCAGGAGAAAATCCTAAAACTCGCAACATTGCAATGGCACCACAGGCATTCAGAGCGTTCATTTCCCCTGTCAAACTTGTAGTATACATCTCAAACTTTGGCGTTTCTCTGTTCAGTTTGTTCTCTACCGTGAGCACTACACCGTCAGGCATTTGTTCTGCTTTAAGCAGACGAAATACAGCATCATCTGAAAAGCCAAAACCAAACGCCGGCCTATTGTCATGGTAGGCTAGCTCAACGCAAGCGGGGCTGTCAGCGTTAAAGACTAAAACTCCATCGTCGGGAAGATTACTTATTGCTAGACGCATCTCGTCTTTTACCTCTTCCAAATTTTTGTATACATCGGGGTGGTCAAACTCGAGGTTGGTCAGTAACAGTGCGTCTGCTTTGTACTGGTGTAACTTAGGTGTTGGGTCATGCCATAGTGCCTTGTACTCGTCTCCTTCAAACACGAAATAGTGGCCAGCTATAGAATCCGTCGTCGGAGCCCTACCCGACGACGGACTACGCTTACCCCGATGCTGCATCGGGGATTCGCTCCGCTCTGCACAATAAAAGTTTCTACCAGTGTTACGTAAGACTCCTCCGACCATATAACTTGAATTGTCTATTTTCGATAGCACATACCCCAGCAAGGCAGAAGTCGTACTTTTACCATGCGTCCCAGTGACTACCAGACGGATTTCCTTATGAGAAATTTCATACAAAAATTCTGGAAATGATATGTAAGGTATTTCATTCTCCTCTAAATACTTAACTTCGGGATTCTTTAAATCCTCACCAGCGGATACCACGTATAAGTCTGCCGGATGGTTTTTTATATTTTCTTCTGAGTAACCTAAGTACACGGGGACTTTCAAATCTTCAACCACTTTTTTTGCGGGATCATAGAACTCTTTAGAATCACTTCCCATGACTTGAAAACCCCTCGCGTGCGCAATAGCTGCTGTAGCAGACATAGCTATGCCACCTATGCCAATGAAGTAAATCGTTTGTGTTTTTTCAAGATCAATCATGCTTTATAAGTAATTCGTAAATAATGTGAGCTATTTTTTTATCTGCGTCTTTTGGTATTATTGTGTGTATGTGCTGGGAATATAGCTTCAAGACGTCTGGTTTGTGAAGCATGTGCCGCAAAAACTCAGCCAACGCCAGCTCCCGAAAATCCTCCTGGTCAACAACTGCTGCCGCCTTTGCTAAGTGAAGCAACCCAGCGTTATACTCTTGGTGCGTACCCGGAAGCGGCACTATAATTGCAAACTTTCCGAGCAGCGATAGCTCAGAAATTGCAGACATCCCCGCGCGACTAACTACCATATCTGCAACCGCATAAGCGAGATCCATTCGAGAAATAAATTCATAGCCATGATACCGTTTACCTTCTACATTTTTGAGCTTACCGTATCCGGTTGCATGTATAACATTGAAGTACCTTGTTAGTTCAGGTAGCTGTTCCCAAACAACCTCATTGATAGCTGCAGCACCACTACCACCGCCAAATACCAACAGAGTTGGGAAGGCTTCGTCAAGTTTAAAATATTGGACTGCTTCCGCTTTGGATCCACCTAAAATCTTTCTTCGTACCGGATTACCTGTCCATACTCCGGGTTGTTTGCCCTGCAGATCTTTCAAGAAAAGGCCACCATTGAAGTCTTTCAATGAATTCTCAAAGCTCACGGTAATCTTGCGCGCGATAGGTCGCAATAAAACATTTGAAAGACTCACTTTCACATCCTGCTGGTGCACAACAATAGGAATCTTGAAACAAAACGCGGCAAACCCTAAAGGAACCTGTGTAAAACCACCGACACCAAACACCAGATGGGGTCGATACTTCCAAATCAAATAAAATGACTTACAAAGCGCCCAAGTAAAGGTGAATGGAAGAAGTACGGTTTGCAAACTTACATACCGGGGCAGTTTTGCTATAGGAAGCGTACCAAAGGTAACTCCGTTGTCCCGGGCAAGCTTTCGATCCAAGGGACTACTGGTTCCAACAAACAAAAACTGAGAACCAGGAGCAAGCTTTTCCAACTCGGAGGCAACCGCAAAAAGCGGTGTACTTGCACCACCAGTTACTCCACCCGCCAGAAATATTCGCAAATTATTATGAGGTGAGGTCTCTGACATTTTCGTAAATTTTTAAAGTTTTTTGCGCACAAGTCACCCAGCTAAAAGCCTCACTGCGAGCTTTTGACTTTTCTCTCAGTTGATGGTAATACAGTTGGTCCTGACAGACAAAACGCATTTTCTCCGGTAAATCATTCTCGTTATTATAATCGAAAAACAGCCCAGCATTGTCATATACTTCATTAAATACCGGGATGTCCGGACACAACACCGGCAATCCAAAGCCCATTGCCTCCACCCCAGGTAATCCGAAACCCTCGTTGGTTGATGCAGTTACAAAGGCATATGCACCCTGGTAGAGCCGAGCCAAGTCCGAGTCTGTAACAAAATTTGTAAAAATAACCCGCTCTTTATGCTTAATGTCTAAAGCTTCAGCTTTGACTTCAGGGTGGTGCGAGTCTTCCTTTCCCACAATCACGAGCTCCATGTCTATTCTGTGTTGTTCTATAAATCTTGAAAAAGCCGCCGCTAAGTAAGGCACGTTCTTTTTACGTTCAAGTGTACCTACGAAAAGAAAGTATGGTTTTTGAATCAGGTATTTTTTTTGTACCAATGCAACTTGAGGTCCTAGGACGGGCTTCAGGTTTCTCCCTTCATAAATAACCTCAGTTTTGATCTCGGCTTCCGGGAAATACCCAACTATTTCTCTTTTAGCACTCTGGGACACGGTAATGATACGCTCTGAATTTTTCACTGCCTGCGACACTACATACTTATAGCCTTCAAACCACAGCCGGGTTGACTTCTTATGACCAGACAAACGATGGTGTACTAAGTCATGAATAGTGACAACGTACGGTTTCTTATAGAGTACGGGAACATTGAAGTTAGGGAAATGAAATAAGTCGATATGTAGTTTGTTAATTAAGCGTAAAAAACCAATCTGTTCTGAAATTGAGTAATGCCGGAAGTTTGCAGAAATAAGATCCGCGTTTGGGTGTTTAGCAAGCGCTTCTAGGTCTTCTGCGGAACAGTTTTGGGGATGGTAAAAAATTTTGTAATAATTTTCTGTATCAAACCCAAGCAAGCTCATGAGCAGCTCATGAGCGTACCTACCTATCCCCGCATTTTGTGAGCCCCCCATCCGATAGTCAAACCCTATAACCATACTTAAGGGATATCTGGCATAAATTCATTGCCTGCTACAGGTGAATACGTTACTTCGCCGGATGCGAGGCTTATTTGTACACCGTCACCTGCTAGCGCTGCTCCTTCGAGGTAGTAAGTTTTGTTACCTGAAAGCACAACAGCGTTCTGAAACTTTGTTTTCTTGTTCTTGTAAAACACTGCTTCTTTTCCATCAAAAACTCCCTGCTGTATTGCATATGCTTCAGAAGACAAGTACAGAGCTTGCTCTTGGAACTGGGCAGTAGACGCTGCGGCCGGACCAGAAAGTTCTTGCACACTCCCTATGTACTTCCCAGTAGTTCTGTTATACAGGTATACAATCCCTGAGACTACACGTGTGGTGTACTTAGCCGGTACCCGAATTGTAACTCCCCCTTGCCGTACTGTCTGTGCTTTTGCAGTCTTTGTTGTAGTCTTTTTCTGAGTAGGAATAACTGGTTTAGACTGTTTTTTTGTATAGCGCGACGCAACGTTTGAGCTTGGCTTGTTATTTGCAGGAGCTCTTGAGGTTGAGGCAGCGCTTGGGTCTATTTGTCCTTTGTTCTGTACGCCTAAAATAGGCACAGTAATTTTTTCCTGTGGCATTCTCGCCTGGTCGTCATTGTTTTTGTTATATATACGCACCCCGAGCCAAATCAGAATTGCGAGAATTACTAATGTACTTACTCCGTATAAAATAGACTTATTCATAGCTGTATCTTACCATTAATTCCCTCATAATTAAAGAAATAAATTTCTTCTATTACGCCATAAAATAATAAAATATCAATTGTGCTATGATTAATTTGATGCACAAAAATACATACAAACCGTTAATCTTTAAACTTTCCGAACTTAAAAACTTTCTTGAGTTCAAAAAATTCCGGGCTCAGAATCCACAGATTGTTTATAAAGATGTCATTAACCAGCAATTAAGTGAGTTTCGGGGACTGCACCCAACAGAGGCTGCTAGCACGCTCTCAAGGATTTCGAAGACACAAGACTTAGAACGGTATGGTTCATGGATTGTCTTTCATCATGTAAATACAGCAGTGCATATTCTTCCAAAGCCTGAATTTTACTCACTGCGAACTTTCGGAATGCACAAAAAAACTATAGCAATAGTGGGCACTCAAGGCATTCTAGCTGAAACACTAACCCAACTTGGCTTTGACACATTCTTGCTCTGGGACAATAAACTATTGCCACAAAGCTCTCCAGAAGCTTTAGGTAACAACGGCGAGTATGGTTCGCTGGTTTCCGCACAAAAAATTTTTTCCATAAATCCATATGCACAAGTTTCTGCCTTCAATCAGCCACTCCAACCACCAACGGCCAAGCTTCTCTTTAACCGAGCCGATTTTGTAGTTGACCATACCAATGACCTTACAATGGGTAGTCTGCTCCGGGGCGAAGCAAAAACACGCCGTATACCGTTACTTAGTTCATTCCCAACATCGCTCGGCGTCGCGGTTGATGTTGAGCGCTATGACCTTAATAACAAGCTTGAGCCTTACTTGGGCATGATAAAAAACGCAACGTATAAAAACGTTAAACATTTGAGCTTTAAGGAAAGTAGTACCCTGCTCCAAGCAAGTCGAACTAGCAAGTCATTCTGGAACGACAGTGAGAGCAGGATATTGTCTTTAGAAACACCACATCTGGCCTCCGTAATTCTAGCTCGAATGATAGCTGCATTGGCAAATGGCCATCTTCTCAAAAGCAACAGATACTGGTTTGACATAGACACTTACCTAGGGTTTAGGGGCTAGGGTTAAGAGTCGGACGAAACACAAAAAGCCATCTGAATGGCTTTTTGTGTTTACAAGTCTCCATACCCTGCCTCTAAACCTTATTTTATAGCGACTACTTCATATACAGTTTCTCCGACTGGAGTAGTAATAGTAGCTTTGTCGCCAACTTTTTTACCTAGGAGTGCCTTACCAACCAATGACTCGTTTGAAATACGACCTTCTTTTGGGTTCGCTTCATTACTTCCCACAATGGTATAGTCTTTGTTCTGGCCTTTAACTTTTACAGTAGCGGTTGATCCAATAGTTATAGAGTGGTGACTAGAAGAAGCATGAATAATTTCAGCATTCTTAATCATTTCTTCTATTTCAGCAATTCTGCCTTCAATAAACGATTGCTCTTCACGCGCCTGAGCATAGTCTGCATTCTCGGAAAGGTCCCCATGAGACGCAGCCTCACGGATACGCTCGATAACTTCTTTGCGGCGTACTGTAATAAGCTGTCGTAACTCTTCGTTCAGCTTTGTTAGTCCATCGGTAGTTAATAAGTATTTTTTCTGCATTTGAAAATATAATTTTAAATGACTTCTAAATCACAAATAAGTATACTATATAGTAGCACAAAATACAATAGAGGACATAGTCTATTTTCCTTTAAACTTTTGGGTCTTAAAAATGTGAGGCTTATAGGCTTTCAAACGAACCACTGTTACTTTTAAGCCTCTGTTAAGTAACAGCTTTTCTAGATTGTCTGTATACGCAACTTGGTCGTACCCCAGGGCAATTATGTCTGGCTTTAGTTTTACAATGCTCCCTAAGTAGTCAGATTGAGCCCCAAAAACAACTTGGTCTACCAGCTTGCAAGAAGACAGGAGCCGTGCCCTTTCATTTTGCGAATAATGCGCAACTTGCCCTTTTATACGCTTTACATTCTTGTCAGTAGCTACCGAGACAATTAAGTACGGATGCTTGGCAAGCTTACGCGCTTGAGCGAACTTATGTATATGTCCAGGATGTAAAAAATCAAAAGTCCCAAACACCACAATTCTGGTTTGTTTTACTTTTTCCATTGTTTAATTTCTTCCCATGACACATAACGCAAAAGGGTTAATATACCAACATATACCAGTACTGAAGTGGTACCTAACAGCACTAAATCAAAAATAGTACTGAGTATATAGTGGGAATTGGACAAGTAGGAGCTAACCGAAAAGTCTCGTATTATGTAGAGCACAAAACCCATACCTGAACCTGCTACCAAAACTTTCATCCAGTTCGTAACTGCAGAGAATTTTATAACCCGAGTATACACAAAGTAGTAATAACCAATAAGCTGTAAAAGCTCACAGGCTACGGTCATAATCGCTGCACCTTTAATTCCAATGTATGGTAAGAGCACCCAGTTCCCTACCACATTCACGAGTACATTGACTGCAGTCATCACTACTGCAATCCGAGTTAACTGCGAAATCATGATCGGGTTCATGACAATGTAGCCAATTAATATGGTAACCGCAAAAGCTAAAATTGTTAGTGCTTCAGCTCCCGGTGCGTATTCTTTACCAGCGATGAGTAAAATAATTTTTCCAGCCAGCAAACTTCCGAAAACTCCTATCGGCACTGCAGCAAACATCGTGACTTTCAAATACCTTTCAATAATACTCCGAGCTTCCGAAATGCGGCTATACGCGAATTGTTGAGAAAATAATGGATAAAGAACATGTGAAACTACGGCAGGAAAAAAATTCATTAGGTCTACAAACTTATATGCCGCTGTATAGAATCCAGTTTCCGTATATCCGAGTAATTTTGACACGAGAAC
Source organism: Patescibacteria group bacterium (assembly GCA_035628335.1). GTDB lineage: Bacteria > Patescibacteriota > Doudnabacteria > UBA920 > UBA920 > DASPKA01. Next base: position 14,217 of record DASPKA010000004.1, read on the forward strand.
TATGTCGATGCGATTGTATATTGTCGCAAATCCAGTAAGCAAGGCAAACGGAATAGCAGCGAGAAAAATACTCTTCACCTCACTCAAATCAAAGTTAGAATACAGCTTAAAAAAACTATATGACCCCAAATACGGTCTTGTATAATACCAATAGAGCGCGAGGGCAATCACACCTGCTAGCGTGGTATTAATGCTGAGAAAGACTATCCCTAAACCAAACACAATAGTAACGGCAATAGTGGCAACATTACATAAAGAAGAGAGAAAGTTAATGAACGCAACTTTGCGCAAGTCATGGTGCGAACTCATGACGGCCAAAAAAGGGTATTGAAGCCCTGCAAGGACCATGCCCACTCCGAATACCGCAATAGACTTCAGTATGACAGGCTCAAAACCAAATGAAATACTGCAAAACATAAGTGCTGCATAAACACAAATGCTTAGAAGTATTTCTGCTGCAAGAAAATGTTTAAAGTAATATGTAAGCTTCTGCGGTTGCTCACTTATTTTCTTAATAATGTACTGCGCCAAGCCCAAGTCAATTACCACGCCAAACAGTGTACTAAATGACAATACAAATTGGTACTTACCTGAGTTCTCAGGACCCAGATAACGGAATAAAGCAAAATATGCTATGGCAACGAGTACCAGGGCAAAGACCCTAGAAACTGAAAGCCAAAAAATATTTTTTGACGGCGAAGCCATATTATTCTTCGACTTCCCTAACGGTTATTTTGTCGGGAAAGAACGGCATACGGGATTGCCAAGAAGGTGAAAGAGAAATTTCAAATTTTTGCAGTGCAGGGTCCGCTTCGAGCTCCGAAATCGCTTGGGTTCTACTTACCCCTTTAAGCTTTGCTGGAAACTCATCTATGCTAAGCTTGCTTCGAGAACGAGTTTTGTACGTTATATCTACTGCAACTTTGAGGTTTAGCATGTCTAAGTTCCTAGCACTTGGGACGAATGTGTCTGCATCTGCAGGTTGCAACTCTGAGTTTTCATCTAAACGGGCAGCAATTTTCTCTCGAGCTAGAGTAACAATTTGCGACTTGGCAGCAGCTAAACCCGTGACTTTCATTTTAAGCCTAGTAGCGGAGTTAGTGGTTTCGTCCCCTTCTTTTTTGTCTGCCCCAAACTCTACCTGCTCAGTTTTAAAGCCACCATCCATAATCACTTTGTCTTTTTCTAAGTAATCTTGCTTTAATGTTGCAATGGCTTTATCCATTAAATCTTTCTTTGCTTTCTCTAAATCTTGAGCAGTCAAAATGGAAATTAGTCTGGAATTTCCACCAACGAAAGAAGTGCTAACTTTTGCATATAATACTTCTGGCTTACTGCCAAAGCTTTGATTTGTTATTTCAAGCCTCGTCCCCGCCGGAATATTATAATCGTCACCGCCAACCAATGCGGTGACCGGAATCGCATCTGTAACATTTGCTGCTTCACTTTTTACAGTCGAAGGAATTGCTTTCAAAGCATTAATATCATTATTTAAAACATATTTCTTACTCCCAACAAAAAGCGTAGTAGTAGCAGCCTTAAGGGTTATAGGTTTACCGGTATAGTTAAATATCTTTACCATGCCGCTCGACTTGCTCCCTATCTCCTTCTTTCCCGTAGAATCAATAGAACCTGACTGAATTAGCGTTTCTTCAAAACGCTCTACCTGAAGTGGCTCACCTGTTTGTCCGTCAATCTTTGCACTAGCATTAAACTCAAATTCCTGGTCTATGGCATCATACTTTGGGTAGAGCGTGATCGTAGCTTTTGGAATAACAAAGAAAAGTAAATACACAGCAGCCGCAGCTGATACCAGTAAAAAGAGAGCCAGGAAGATCCTAAACTTAGTTTTTGGCCTGTCCGGTTGTGATTCGCTTCGCTTTTCAACTCGCTTTACCTTTATAGGAGTCTTCTCATACTTCTCCCGCAAGCCGAACATACTAGGCGACTTCAGTTGGACTTCAGGTTTTTTTATACCTGGAGATGGAATGGAAATAAGCGGCTGGTGGCTCTGAGGTGATTGAGGGGACAGAAATTGTGGCCGTGGTTGTGGCGCAGGTGCAGACACAGGCACACTTACAGGTGGACGAGCAGCTGGCGGTGGCGTTATGGGTTGAGGAGTTTGGGGTTTCTTTATCTGAGGTGGTATAGGCTCAGGTGTAGGCTTAGGAACAAGCTGTGTCGGCTTCATCTGATCACGCATTGTCGGACGTGGAGCTTGCGTGCTAGAACTGACAATTGTTTTATTGACTTCCCTGCTCTGGGAAGGAAAAAATTTCAAACCAAATCCTGCCTCCCGAGCATACACCATACCCATCTCATCTTGAGTCAGAATATATATTTTCTTTCCGAGCAAGTCCGTTTGCTTGCGAAGTAACCGCAGGTTAATACTGTCAGCAAAAAGGTAACTTTTTTTTGGAATGACTAAAAGCACCTCAGAAGCCAATGTGGTCTTAAGGCGCAAGACTACTGAGCGAACATCATCTTCTATGTTCAGGTATATCGTCTTTATCATTTTTGTCTATAATAGAGGCTTGCGTCGTAGCTAGCTCCGGCGAAGCCGGTAGCTGTTCCCCCTCCATCCCGGCAGAGCCGGATATGGAGCCTCCCCCTCTCGCAGCTTTGCTGCTATTAACTTACTTATTTCCAAAGACTACTCTACGTTTTCTCTCGCAGCCTTGCTGCTATTTGGGTTGTTTATATCTAAGCCTTGATTCAAAACTTAGCTTCTTACTATGCTCAACCTCGGGCTGGTGCTATTAAAGGGGCTAGCGTCGCCCCCTCCAACGGGCAAAGCCCTTATGGAGCCTCCCCTTCTCGCAGCCTTGCTGCTATTTGGGTTGTTTATATCTAAGCCTTGATTCAAAACTTAGCTTCTTACTATGCTCAACCTCGGGCTGGTCAAAGG
>DASPKA010000005.1:0-7805 GCA_035628335.1 Patescibacteria group bacterium
GGACCCATTTCCGGCAGCGCTCCCTGTTGGAGCAACATACCACGCGGCGCCAGTGGGAATAATGTTTGGTGTTGGGGTAGCGCTATAGGTCACATTCACTTTCACTGTTGCAACATTTGGAGTAGCAGCATTGTCTCGGACCGTGATGGTAATTTCATTTACGCCTGGCTGGAGATTACCTACAGTTGCAGTCCAGTTATTACCAGTCACACTGACAGACCCACTCCCACCTTTGTTGTTTGCCCACGTCGCATCGTTCTTGATGCCAGAGGTATCCTGTGCCGTCCCAGATACTGTGACTGAATTTTGCGCAGAAGTGTACGAACATCCTGAGGTGGAACATGGCAGTGCGAGGGTCACGCTTGGAGCAGTAGCATCAATCGTCGTTGTCGCAGTTGTGGTTACTTCAAGAAGCATTGCAGATCTGTTTTTGTTTAGAGAGCTGTCAATTGCCTGGACAGATATCGCATTTTTCCCATTCCTCAAGGGAATATTTCCACTCCATGTTCCATTAGCAGTATTGTAGACCATTTTGCCTGTTGTTGGAGTAAATCCACCACTAGCTTGTGTCCAAGCTACTTCCTGAATTCCAGATGCATCTTGCGCTGTACCCGATACGGTTATACTAGCAGTGGTAGTTTGATGAACACAGGTATTCGCAGTTGTAGAGCATGGAGCAGTGAGGCTCAAAGCAGGACTCGTGACATCTGTTGTCGGGTCAAGGAGTATTTTTAAAACCTTAGCATGTGTTAGTCCAGACTTGTCAGTGGCAGTAAAAGTTATAGTATTCAAGCCCACAACAAGGGGTACTGAAGTTTCCCAGTACGCAATCGTGCCCGGGACTGAGCCGCTGCCACCCTTGTCATTAACCCAAGTCAAACTCCTCATACCAGAAGCATCTGACGCATATCCCCCGACGGCGATAGGTGTTGCATTTGTCCTGAAATGCACAGCTGCTGAACTGTTATACGGTACCACATTCGCGTTATTGAACTCAAATGGGTAACTTGTAACGGGTTTAACGAACTCAAAGCCAGGAGGCGTTGCATCCGTTCTGGTATCAGCTGCAGGCTTGTAAATACCTGGACCAAAAGCACCCTTAGGTACAATGAGAAATGCGTTAAACTGCTTAGGAGTATGACGTAGCACCGGCAAAAAGTGCCCTGTTCTCGCAGTAGAAGGAATAGCCGCATTAACCGCATAGCTCTCGACAGGCTCCAGAGCGGTCAAACGCATGTCTAAATCAATCATTCCTCCAGTATAGTCTACACGCCTAACTGGACCTCCCGCTAAATTTTGCACGTCATAGATTTCATAAGACTTGCCACTAGATGCACCCAGCTTGGACAAATCCACTGCAATAGAATCCTTCTTGTCGTAGTTATATATATAGATAAGCCCTCGACCGGTTTCTTCCTTGTTACTACGGTAAAATACGTCTGTGCCAACAGGGTTTTTCTTTATAGAACCATCAGTGACTTGTGTTGCATTTTCCGCAAACCCATAATTGTCTGCTATCTTAACATACGTACTCGGATTTGAAGGGCTGCCGGAAATCTCCACTGGCGGCGGACTGCTCACGTAGCTGTCTTCACCATAAAAATAGTTGTTTGAGAACTCAATATTCTTCGCACTATTTCCTCCAAGTCCGTTGAAAATCGTACCGTCATTTAGGAATAAGTTGCCTGAAACTCTATATCCATTAAGAGAGGCATTCACACTGCCAAAAATCTGCAATCCAGTAAAGAAATTGTTATAAAACACATTATCCTGCATGGTATGGTACCCATCTCTGTTCTGAGAATACAACCCGTGCCCATGACTTCTGAGCGGGCTTACCCAGCCATTGTTGTACAACAAGTTGCCGTAAATTTCCGTATCAGGAGCGTCAGTCCACACTCCAAATGCGTCTCCGGTGTTACGAACTACCATGTTCACGAACTTGTTATTACTGCCTCTGACTGCTACACCAAACGCGCGAAAACTATTGTAAGAATATGTGTATGAGTCATCAAGATTATACACAGCCCGTTCTTTTAGGCGGTTTGAGTCCGTGTTACGTATCTCAAAGTCGCGAAAAATAGTGTGTGTGCTGTGGACATTGAATATATTTACTTCTCCAGGCCTTGCCGGAGCGCCAACCTGGTGAGCAACTGGTACTGTGTTCAACTGACCCCTTTGGCAACGAAGGGCGTCAGGGTATGTGCTCATGTTTGGGTCGCTAATCAAGATAGCTTCTTTGTCTACAACTACATACTTACTATTTGTCCATTTAGTTTTACCAGAAGCAAACTTACAGCGACTAAAGCCAGCCTCAGCAGGAAGAGCTTCGGTCAAAGTATCTGTCAGATTGTTATCTAAAACTGCCCACTCACCTGGTGCTGAACGAACAGTAATAGGTTGACCTGCCGCACCTTTTATATATGAATAAAAGGTTCCATAGTACACTCCACCCTTAAGACAGAGTGTTTTACCTGCTGTTACAACCGTGGTTTTATTCAATGCAGTTGCTAAATCCCACGGCGAGGTGCTCGATCCATCACCTGCAGCACTCCCATTTGGAGCTGCGTAATAATCGCACGTTACTGTTGTCGGAGGAGTCGTAGTCTGGTTATAGGTAACTACCGCAGTAAACGTACTAGTGTTATTTGACCAATCAACGGCTGTAATTACAATCGTATTTTGACCAGGGGTCAGAGTGATTGTTTCGGGAACCCCGGTAATATCACCTACTTTACCACTTGGATTCGTCGAATTAGTCAGCTTATATGTTAACTCGTACATACCCTGATTGTCAGTAGCTTGTGCTTCTAAGACTATTGTAGGCTCGGTAACTGTTACGGCGCAGGAACCCTGCCCAGTTGTCAATACACAAGGCTTTGCAATTGCTATAGTTGGAGGTGTGGTATCTATTATTGTCGGCTTTGTTCCATCATCAACATATTTAGCATAGGAAGGTCCACCAGCTGCCAGATATCCGCGGCTTTCACCTTCCAAACTTGGACTTACCCAAAATGAATACAAGCTCCCACCTCGAAGATAAAACTTGAACTGGACATTCTGTCCAATAAACTGAGATAAATCAGCTTTCTGGTTCCATTTCAACTGTATCTTGGTACTATCATTGGTTATCGGTATACAGTCTGCCTTGGTGAAACCTGCAACTGGTTGGCCGTTTTGCAAAACTTCAGCGCAGAGACTACCACCAATATTAGAGACATTTGCAAATAAATATTTACCAGTAAATTTAACCGGTCGAGTAGTCAAAGAACCCTCACTCGTACCAGCGTTAAAAGATGCAAAGCCATCTCGACGCAATGTCGAAAGACCCATAGAGCCCTTATTGTCCCAAGTTCTACCACTGTAATAAAAGTACAACTGGTTTCCAACAATTATAGGACCGCCGGCAGTTGAGTCTATATTGGTATTATTCCATGCATTGGAAATGTTCGAGACTTTGACCGCTTGCTCGTGGCTGGGCCTATAAAAATTAAAGCTATCTCGGGAGAATCCAAAATAAAGTTCTTTAATCTTGCCTCGGTTTGGTTCAGCTTGCAAAGTATTTTCCTTTGCGCGCAATATTACGAAATCTCCAAGCATCACGCTTTCATAAGGAGCGGCGTCAAAATTGTATAACTGTGGAGAAAATGCTTCGGTTGGAGAAATACCCGGGTATACCGTGTCAAGCGAATCAGCTGTTAACCATTTAATACTGTTTCCATTTACAACTCCGCTTACTGCACTACGAGGCACTGAAGATTCAAAGTAGTTTCTGGTTCTACCAGCTTCTCGTAAACTGAGCACCCATTTATTTCGAAATGGATCAAAATATGCTGTGGACCGATCACCGGTAAGTGATGGTGATCGAATCCCAGAGTCAGTCCATGTTATCCCATCTGTTGAAAATATATAGCGGAAACGATTATTCTCATCAACAACAAAACCCTTGTATCGCTCTGCTGAATCCTTTTCATCAATCCACACTACAAAGGATCCGATTATAGGAGTTGAACTCCATACGGGTTTAAAAACCACATTAGTGCCGGCTGCAGTCAAGCTCGGCTTAGCCCACACCTTACCATCTGTTGAAGTAGCTAAACAAATTGCGGTAATGTATCCACACATATACCACGCCTTAAACTTACTATCCTTGGTATCAAAATACACAGCTCCTGAGTAAGGCATCGCAGTTGGTGTGCCAAAGTTTTCAGCCGAGTTTGTGGCGGTAATCACAGGGTTTCCAGCATACGGTGTCGGTTGGTGGAAAGTACGAGTCAGGCTTGAGACATTCGAAACAAGAAAATCATCGACAAACAATTGTCGGCCAATATCAATAGTAATTGCACTTGGCGGGTTAGTGACGTACGCGGGAACCGCAGCTGTATTCACATATGCTCCGGTGTTTGGAGGCCAAGTAGGAGGAAGTTGAATCCCATTATGAAGGGTGCTTTCAGCCCCTTGTATACTAAAAGTGATTGATTTTTCTAAAGATGTGTTTCCTGCGGAGTCTTGACACTTTACATAGTAAGTATATGACTGACCAGAAAGTAGGTTTGTAAGCTCCGTGCTGTGCGTCTGGCTACTTGTTACAGAAAATGCTGTCGCTGATGCAAAAGTAAAGTTCTGGACTGTGGCATATTTACAAAGCGCAGTTTCGTCTGTGGTGGCATTTAAGGTTACCCGGGTTGTAGTACTTGGCAACGGACCCTGGAACGCTGAGGTAATATTCACCACAGGAGCTATTGTGTCAGTTGCTGGTGTACCCACCACACTGACATATACATAGCCGCTGATGTTATAGCCTGAAGCATTCGTTGAAATGGCGCGAATTGCGTACATACCCGGTGTCGTAAAGCTTGCTGCCTTGGAAGCTGGAGTAAAACTCGTAGCAGTTACCTCACCAACTCCGTTATCTATATATAGTGAAGTCGCATATGTCGAAGACCCTACAAACGTCACAGATTGACCCGGCTGGACCTTAACGTAGGTAGCTCCATTCACCGTAAGACTTGGTATAAGTGGACCTGCGCCTGAAGTGCGGGTTGTGCTTATAGGTAAGTTAACCGGAGTAATATTACCGTCATCATCCCATGCGTTTAAAGTAATACCATCTCCTCGAAGCGGAACACGGGCACTCCACTGCGTTGTCCCGAACGCAGGATACTCGCGATTACTTGGAGCCGAAGGATTAGGTGCTATACCATCATGAAGCTGATAAGTAACCAATGCAACCTTTTTGTCGTCCGCAGCAGTCCCGCTTACATCCACATAATTCTTCGTACAAGCTGGCTTACCATTTGCCCCACAACTTACAGATGTAATAGAAATGGTAGGAGCGCTCGATGCAGGATATGCAAGTGCTGGGGTCTGCAAGGTATTCCCTTGCCAACAGTTACCAGGACAGACGAGGAAAGCGTTAAAGCCTGAATCAGTATGCACGGGAGATTTAGGAAATGTCCCAGATGGTGTAAAGATTGCAGTTGAATCCGTCCTCACTTGTATTATTTTAGAGTCAGTTACACTAAGTGTGCCAGAGGCAAGTGGCGTTCCTTTAGGATTCTGGGAATCCCGGATTTCATAAGGCCCTGAGGCTATACCAAACTTACTCAAATCAATACCAACCGTAGCTGCCTTAGACCAGTTATACACGATGGCAAAGCCACGTCCTTGTTGGTATTTGTTAGATTGGTAATAAATGTCCTGTCCGGAAGTTGGGAAATTGCTAAGAACCGTATTTTGACCTATATCTTTAAACCTTGCTGGCGCTCCATTACCATAGATATTGCCTTCATTTTTTGCTATATGGCTATTACCATCTTCTATCGGTGCATAAAACTTGTTGTTTTCAAAAATGGCACCATAGAAACCCGAGCCGTATGGCTGTACGCCTCTGCTTTTATAAAAATAATTATTTCTTACTACGTTATTAAACCCAGTATGCCTAAGGCCGCCAACTAAAAAATCAGGTTTTAAGCCATCTGGTCCAAGAGAACCAGCGTTAAAAAATACATTATTCTCATAGGATACATTGTCTATATACCCACCCTCAGTGTATTGGTGCACGCCCCAACCAAAACCATTGTGCATAATATTATCAGAAATATATTTCCTAGTTGTCCTGTTTTGGGTATAAAATGCATGTTCGTGACTCCTATTTGACGCGTCGTACGTCCCTTGCCCATATATCACATTTCCATACAATTCTCCATTTATCGCCCCACTCCCCACGAAATAAGCAGCATTGTTGGCAATGATGTTAATAAACCGGGCATTTCTCCCGTTAGTGGTAACACCCGCGCCATTTCCATTTGGCCACGATGGGGAGTAAAAACTAACAGTTCTTTGAGGGATAGAACTTCTCAGTTCCAAATCGCGCATAGTAATGTTCGCGGCATTCACAGTAAAACTTGGCCCAAGCTGGTGCACCTGCTCTAAGGCATTATGAGCATCTGCAGGAGTTCCCTCATATTGAGTGGTTGCTGGATTATCAACTGGCATTCCACGTTTGCAACTAAAAACCGATTCAGCCCCATTCCCACTAACTCGTGTCACAACCAATTGCTCTTTTCCAACAAAAACCGAATTTCCTGAAGCAAGCCAAAACTTATCCATGTCTGTGAAAGAACAAGGCGTTGTTGCATCGTTAGCAGATGCCGGTAAAGCAGCTGCAAGTTTAGGACTTGAATAGTTTTCAAGAATAGCCCATTCACCAACGAATGATTTAATAACAGTCTGCTGCCCATCTGGAGAGCCATTATTCACCATGTAGTTGCCATAATATACACCACCTCTCAGACATAGAGTCTTATTGCCCAATGCCTGATTCAATGCAGTCTGAAGATCCCATGGACTGGAAATGCTGCCATTATTGCTGTATTTCCCACCAGGAATGCTCGAGCTTGCTACATTTGCAGCATAAGGAGCAGCATAAAAATCACACCCAAAAGCATCTGCTGCTTTTGCTTCATTTACAATATTATTTGTAACAACGTTTGGAATTACAAAACCAGTAAATACGTCGATTATCATTATTACCGCAAGGGTGCGACTAATATATTTTTTCATACTTGTCAAAAACATGGCTTAATTAAAGGATAAATTTAAATATAAACGTATTAAGTATATTCTTTCAAGATATTTTGTCAAAACCACCTAACATATATCAACTCAAAGCAAAAAACACGATTACAAAGTATGGCAATCGCGGAAGTACGTGAATAGAAAGTTGGGTCATATAAAATTTTCACTTTGTTTTATTTGCTTTGCCTCTTACTTCAAAGCTTTTTCTTTTTAGTTTTTAACAGATTTTATTTTTCTGTCGCAAAGAAAATCTTCTAAAGAAAGTATAACATTTTCCACAAAAAAAATCAAATATCCACATATTAAAATTACTTATCAACACTGTGCACAGTATTATCCACATGGATAAACTGTGAATAACTCAACAAAAACCTGTGTAATTCACAGTTAATTCACACATGGGGATAAAGCAAAAAACACTCAGGAGGAGATTCTTAGTAGGTGGACCTAGCGAGAATCAAACTCGCGCCTCAGCAATGCGAATGCTGCATAATACCACTTCTGCTACTATAGGGTCTCACGTCGATACCAGCAGACTCGGCAGAGCCGAGTCGTTGGCGCTGCCCCCCTCCAGCCGGCAAAGCCTTTTTGAAGCTTCCCCCTCTCGCCGCCTTGCGGCTAAAAATAAAAAACCATATTCAATACGGTTTTTTATTGGTGGACCTAACCGGAATCGAACCGGTGCTTGAACAATGCGAATGTTCCACACTACCACTATGTTATAG
>DASPKA010000006.1:0-12411 GCA_035628335.1 Patescibacteria group bacterium
TTCTCCTTTGAGCGCATGTGGCAAGTCAAAGGGGTTCACACGAGCCTGTGAATTAAGTGTTATATTTAAGTACGTCCCCCCTACGGCATTTGCTAAATGCTGATATTCGTTTTCAGGGTCTATAATAATAACTTCTACGCCAACCATAAGACTGCGCAGTACTTCAAGCTTAACTGCGTATGACTTTCCAGCACCAGACTTTGCAAAAATCACGGAGTTGGCATTTTCCATCTTAAACCTGTCAAACAATATGAGGCTATTGTTGTGGCGGTTGATTCCATACAAAATACCATCATTACCCGTTAAGTCAGAAGAAACAAACGGGAAGGTTGTAGAAAGCGGACTGGTGTTGAGGTTATTACCAACATCCAGCTGGTCTTCCCCTAACGGTAAGCAAGAATTTAGTCCACTTTCTGTTTGGAGTAAGGCGCGTTTAGTAACCACAAGCTTAGACGCGAGAGCGCTCTCTAATACAGTAGAGAGCTTGTCGAGCTCAGCGATAGATTCAGCATATATTGTAAAGTACAGGCCAAAGCGGAAATACTTTTCAGTACCCTGCACAAGCTGGTCACGTAGATTTTCAACGTCCTGATAACCGGTTTCCAGCATTGGGTCGCGTGCTAACCCTTTTTCAGAGTTAATAGTAAGTTGAGACTGTATTTCACCTACCTTTGATTTAAGCTTTTTTAAGATAGCCGCAGCGTCTATAGGGTAAATGAACATAGACACGTCCAACGCCCCTTCGGAGTTGATGATAAACGAGAGCCAGTTAGAGGACAAAAACCGGGGGTAGGTTAACGCAAAAAACGTTCTGCCATACTTGCCGTTAAGCTCAAAGTATGAGTCTGTAAACTTCAAAGCAGAGGGGGCTATGATGTCGCGAAGTGATGTCAACCCCTCTTGGTAAACCTTCTCCAGCTCTGCAACTTGAGAGATTTCTTTCTTCTCTGCTTTCAATTGTGTCACTTGTTCTTGCTTTTTCTCGAGCTGGGACTCGAGCTCCTGCAAGTCCTGCGACATTAAATTTTTTGGAACTTGAAAAGACATGAATTTTGAATTATGAATTTTGAATTTTGAATCTCGTAGATTTTATCAAACCACTTAAAATTTTATTCACAACGATAATCTGTTGTTCGAAATTTGTATATTGACCCAATGATAGATAACCGATATCCCTCGCAGCAATAACCTGGTTGTATAATTCAGTCAACGATCCAAGGCCTATCGAGTAAAATTGTAATTTTTCTTTGAAAGAATTCCTACTAAAGCCTTCTGCAATATTTGAAGTGATCGAAATAACCGCCCTCCGCATCTGAGATACCAACCCAAATATCTCTTCTTTAGGAAAATGCTTGGTTCCTAGATATATCTGAATTACCAGCTTATGACTTTCTTTCCAGGCATCCAAATCCATAAACGATTCAATTTTCTTCTTCTGTGTCTCCATGTATTTCTCTACCAAAATTCAATATTCACAATTCAAAATTCATAAAAACTATTCTATTATTTTTACATCATCCAGCTTACTGGCATCTAACTCCGGACCTACGTCGAAGTTGTAGGAACTGTACATAAGTTCTATGAGTTCAGGTGAAGTCAGTCGTGCAACACGAACCCCAACTGCAGAAAGGTTTGCTACTACCTGACCCGCGCGATCGTCCAAAGACTTTTTGTTTTTTTCAAATACCTCCACTTTTTTCTGCACCTGGGTTGCCTGTGAAGGACCAAACAGCGAGCCTATTAAACCTCGTTTTTCCATATGCACAGAAACAGACCAAGGTACGACAACAAAGAAACGTTTACTCATGATGTTCGCGTTCTCTATAAGACGCTGGATAAAATCTATATACTCGCCAGTCTGAGCGCGAAGCAGCTCGTTCTGCTGCTTGCTCTCCAAGAGCTTCAATTTTTCTATATAGTCACTTATGTGGATTCGGCGGCTCTGCATCAAAATTTGTATCGTAAATTCGAGTGAGTTCAAAAAGCGCTGGTAGCCAAAAACAATTGCGTTTTGTTCTTCCTCGCTCTTTAAGTCAAAGTTAGAAGACGAAACTGCCAAAACCGCCCTAAGTGTTCCGTCTTGCAGGACTAGGCAGTCATCCCGAACTTCTTCAATCCGCAGAAACTTTTGTGTGGGTTTCATCCCTAACTGTTTTGGTTTTTGCATGTCAAGCATTAGAAGACAAGAATTTTGAATTGTGAATTTTGAATTGCGACTTAATCCCAAAATTCAAAATTCATAATTCAAAATTCACTTAAAAAGGTCCGAAAGCTTTGGTGATGCTGGGGTGAACTGTTCAGGGTGTTCTGCTACCACGTGCTCTTCTAAGGCTTTGCGTTCGAGGAAGAGGTTGAGGTCTTTTAGGCGTTGGCGGCTTTCTACGGGTGTGAGTACTTTTTGGGCAGTTTCTTCTTTTTTTACGGTTTGTATCTTCGTTACGCTGGGCATGGCTTTTACATCTTTATGAAATACCATTACCTTAGCGCTCGTGTAATGCCGTAAAATTTGCGGGATCATGGAGTACAGCGGACGGCCAGAATGTTTATAAAACGCAAGGAAAAGCGCAGGCGGCATAACAAGTAAACCGGTGAAGATAAGTATGAGAACGTCCTTAAACAGAGTATAGATTAAAAACAACGCGAGCCCCGCACCGCCGATGATTATAAACTGTTTTAACGTAAGCGAACCAATTATCTTGTCCTCAACATCTGTAAATTGTGGAACTGGGAATTGCATAAAAAATTTCGAAAGGGAAGCGACTCCTTCCCTCTCGACCTCACCCATCAGCTCCTGTAGGAATTTCTTCCGGCGGGGGACCCGCACTACAGAAAGCTATAGATGAGTAGTAAACAAAGAGGATATCAAAACCCTACATAAATTATAACACGTTAGGCTATTTTTCTTAGGGCCAGGAACATGTCTATTAATTGGGAGAACTCTGCGTCAGTAAACGTGTTGTCGGGTTTGCCGTCTAGTTTGTTTTGTCCGTAGGTTAAGTATGCAGCATACAGTGGGCTTTTATGAACCAGGAAAAGCAAATTAAAGTAACCCCAGGATGTTATGAAGTGCTGCAAAACACCAACTAAAGTTCCAACTGCACCAGCCTTCACTGCATCTGGCCCAAGCGCCATTATGTCCTGTGCACTCTTCGGTGCATTGAATGGCCCAGAAGGAACCACCTTTGCCACTCCGGGTTCTTCTTTTGTCATTCCCGACTCCGATCGGGAATCCACGGGCTTATCTCCAGGTATTGGAACTTGAGGCGGCTGGGGAACCGGAGGCGGGGCTTGTGTGCTAAGAATGCTTTGAGCACCAGGTGGCGGTGGAGTTGGCTCTACAGGCAATGGTTGCGCTGGAGTCGGTTTTGGTGCTGGTGGCGGAACTGGCAAAGGTTCATGAGGCAACGGCTTAATTCCATCCACAACCCGTGGGTCTGCATTAATATACGACAAATCCATAGGCCGCTGAGTGGAAACAATTTTCGGAGGACCCACTGACTTAAGTGGTTCCCTCTTCGCAACTGGTTCTTGAGGTGCAGCACTTACCGAAAGCAGACTCTCAAGGTCTATAAGCTGCTTGTCGTTCATAAGCGGCAAGAGCGTTAGCCACTCTTGCTTCTCAGCCGCATCCAGAACCTTGGTAGTCTCGAGCAAATTTTTTATTTTATTTTGTTTGTCAGTCATAGTTTAGCATTAAGCTTGTAATTGATCAGTCGTGGATTTCCTGTCATTGCGAGGAGTCCTCGACGAAGCAATCTATAATAGCCAATTTTCATTCAAATCTTTCCATAGATGGTTTGCACATTAATGTATTATAGATTGCTTCGGATGCACTCGCAATGACAGTTTTGTTTTATCGCACTTCAATATCTATATAGTATGTTTACCTTTCTTCAACTCTTGCGTTTCTTAAGTTCCTCTAACTTGTCTGCTATTTTCTTTTGTGCAGCAGCTTCTTCTTCCTTTAACCTCTTCTGGAGTTCTGCGCGGATTTGAGCAAAGTTTGGCGCTGCTGGCTTCAGATGCTCTGCAGGTTTAGGCGCAGGCGGTGCAACTGGTATCGCTGGCTTTGACTCCGCGGGCGTAGGCATAACAGGAGCCTTCACCCCCGCGGGCATAACAGGTTTAGCAACTGGACCACTGGCTATTCCTTTAGAAAGGTGTTCAAACCCTGGCATAATGGGAGTCGCTGGCTGTGACTTTGGTTGCGGTGTAGGAGCAACATGAGCAGGAGGTCCTGGCACAACTGGAGTTTGCGGTGTAGGTGGACTGGAAGTAGCCTGGCCTACAGGCTTAGGAGCTGCCGGGCTTTGCGCGGCTTTAACACGCTCTACGAATTCATTGTCGCCTGACACCTCATTGTTCTCTGATGTTTCAGGCTCACTTTCAACAGACAGCTCAACTTCATCCTCACCTTCAATCTTAACACCAAGCGACGATGGTTGGGGAGGTTGCGCATCTTCTTTTAATAGAAACTCTCGAGCATCCACGCCTGGTATTGACTCAAAAAAGTTTAAGTCTTCAAAGTTTTTGCTTAATATAAGGTCGTACGAGTCTTTTAAGTCTACTGCTCTACCCTCGAGCGCGTCATATACATTTAACACCTTCTGTAAAAGCTCACGATCTGGTTTTGCTAAGCGTGCCGCGTTTGGGGACTTAGTTAGGTAATTCACTAAGTCAAAGCTGGTATGAAACGGTCCCTCTACAGGAAAACTTTCATAATCTTTAATCCAGCTAGAAATAGTTTGAGGCACTTGAGCACCATCAATAAGCAACGGTCGAGTGCCAAGTAATTGATCATTACTTTCCATCGCTTTTTGTATAGTTCTCACAAATGCGTACTGAGGTTTAGGCCATTCCAGATAAATAAGCTTTCTACCTAACTCATCAACGAAATCATACTCGGGAATAACAAAAGCCATCAACAAGTGTTGACTCACCAATCGCTCGGAATCTTCGTCTGATAAGACAGCGAATCTTCCAAACTGCAATTGAATTCTAAGATTTTCTAATAGCCTTTCGTCTTGCTCAGAGCTGGACTTGATCAATGCTAGCTTATGCTCAATATCCAAAATCTCCCGAGGAATTCGGTACTTTACAGCATTTTGGACACTGGTTATAAAATCATTAGATAATGCCATGCGTGATTAATCTTTCTTTGCTGCTACTGTACGTATAACTGCGAGCATGTCAGGAGATACGCCAGCTCGTGACAATTTTTTGTCCCATTCAGGGTCCCCCATAATAGCATTTGCAGTGTTCGACCTCATGTTTCGTTTGAGTTCGTTTCTGGCATCAAAGTAGTCCATGCGCTTCAGCTGGTCTATACCAGCTTTGTGTAGCTTACGTTTTGGTATTGCACCCGTAGTATCTTCAGTAACATATGCAAGGCGCCCAAAGTCCCTCGCAGCTCGTTGGGTGAACCTTTTACTCATTTCGTTTGAAATAATTTTTTGATGAGTATCATTTGAAGCCCATTCTAAGCCCTTAGACCCAACTTTCGTGACACGAGACAAATCCCACCAGTTACCAGCTTCGTTTATATATCCCACTTCTGAAGCAAGTTGAAATTTTTGGTCTGGATTCATTTTAGTTTCTCTGGCAAAATCATCAAAGAATTTTTGCATACCAGCAAGACTTGTTTCATTGCCTGTTGCTGCTAATAACTCATTAAAATTTTGGTCTTGCGCCAACTTTTTCATCACAGCACCCGCGCGTGCAAAATTCCCCTCATGAACCGCGTCTTTGTATAACCTTATAAGCTCGTCCGCGTCATCAATACCACGAATTTTACTTTGTTCCTTACCTTCAGCTTCTAAGCG
Organism: Patescibacteria group bacterium; assembly: GCA_035628335.1. Lineage (GTDB taxonomy): Bacteria > Patescibacteriota > Doudnabacteria > UBA920 > UBA920 > DASPKA01. The sequence continues at coordinate 5,823 of DASPKA010000006.1, forward strand.
AGCAGTTCGCTGGGCGTACATTTCTGGCATGCGCATACTAGATGAAACGTGCTCTTCATGCTCAATCTCCTCTTTCAAATGTTCTCTCTGGTGATTTACTGCAGCCAGAATGTCATCTTTGGCTTTTTTGAATGCAGCAGGATTCGCTTTTACCGTAGGTGATATATCAACTTGTATCCCATAACTCTGTTTTAATGCACGGTCATATTTCAGTCTTCTCTGGATCTTTTTTATCTCCTCTGGAGCCTTATCTTTAATCGGCTTCAAGAGTGCATCCATATTATCAGAAACAGTAGTGGCAGTTAATCCAGCCACCCCTACAAGCCCTGTACGGATGGCTCCCCAGTCTATTTGAGTCGCTCCGGTTGTAACAGCAGCTTCAATATCTGTTTTCAATCGTTTACTCAACTCGTTTAGTGCGTTAAATTTCTCACCTGCCTTCTTGAGCTCAGTTTCTTTATCAGTAATCTCCGTCGCCGATGCTCCTGAGCCTGGTTCTTTCAAGTCTTTTAGTTCCTGTGTGAGCTTAGTTCGTTTCTCTTTAGCTTTTGCCAACTCTTCACCTACAACTGCAAGCTGTTCTTCGGACTCAGAAACTGTTAGCTTCTCCCCAGTCCCTGAAGTTAGTCCCTGTAAGCTTGCAAGTTTGTTCTCCATCTCCTCACGTTGTTCATAAGCAAGCAGGCCATCTTTCCGTTTTTTTAATTTACCTATTTCATGTTCTACCTGTCCTACATCCGTAGTCTTACCTGCTAACTTCCTTCCAGCTTTTGTCGCCATACGCTTCCACCCATGCCATGTAGCATAGGCTTCCAGTGCGTCATGAGGGTTTGCAAAACGCGTACCAGTCGCCTGTCTAGCCTTGAGACGCTTCTGCTTCTGTTCTTCAAAAAAATGTTCAATTTCATGTTTCCAAATCCTCGGGTCTAGTGTAACACCGAGTTTGTTTTGCACGCCTTCAAACGCACGTTCTGCGCCCATCTTGGCTAGTTTTGGCACTGCTGCTGCAGGGGCTGATATGATCTGGCCGGCTTTGAGAAACGGTGCTTTCCAGGCTTTGTCTGCCATTTTGGTTATGGCGCCAGCGCCGGCAATGCCGAGCTTGTTTGCGACCTGCATACCAGCAACCAAGAAGACCAACATGAGAATGTGACCACCAGATGCTACGACGAACTGAGCTGCCTGACCAGAAAAAGAAGAGTCAGCTAAATTATTTAAATTCAAAGACTGGTAAGAGAAAAACTGTTGGGTGGATATGATAGCTGAAACATTTACAAAAAAACCGATTATGGGTGTAAAAAACGCGTAGTGTAAAAAGTTGTCCCACCACTTGCTGGATAAACCTTTCGTCTGCGGCAACGCACCTGCACCAAAAGCTATAGGAGATAGCATGAGTAAAATGAGTAGGCCAACTATACGAATGGCAAGGTATGCAACAAGTGTGCAGAAGACTATAAACGACCCAAACGCAACTGCAGTGGAAATGATTAAGTACCCAACAATATCAGTTAATCCTTGCCCTCCGACTAACTGTGGTAGGTTCTCTCGGAAATTTTGGACTGGAGTTACCATTAAGTTCTTCGCTAAATTCTTTACCGACTCCTCATGTGCCGGTAAAAACTGATTTTGAAGCGTATCAGCAATTCCCAAAACTCCCTGCGCAACTACTAGCCCAAAGTTCACTAGAAGAGCGGCCATAATTATACTAATCAACATTTCCTTATACCCATGCCCGCCTACTCGGAAAACCGTGGTAAGGCCAGTGAAGATAATGGCAAGTATAAAGCCTATATTCATCATGTCTCGAAGCAGTTGCCAGCCCGGGAGAACTATATTTACGAACTCGTCTTTATACGTGCGAACGCCAAGAAAAGCAGTGAGTAATGGTGCAACCAAAAACCCGAACAACCAGTAGATCATGCGGTTAATAAGGTCAAAAAACCATCCTAACACTTGTGCTATGATCTCCTCAACTTTATTGAGCTGACCAGATGTCGCTTGCGTGCCCGCCTGGCCAGTTTGCTCAGTGCCCGCTGTTTGCTTACACTTTTCTGGCTCATTTGTACAGTTTATGCCATTGTTTTCATATGCACGCCTACGAGACACTTCATTCTCGTATAGTTCAACTTGAAAATGCGCGGCACTTAAGTAGTATCCAATGTCATTCCCAGGGCCGCCAAGTCTTAATACTGGGAATATCACATACCCCTTTGACCCTAACTTAGTTCCTGGCGTTGCCGATCCGGTTGAGTTAAATCCCTCTTCTTCTATGCCTATTCCGTCTTTTCGCTCATTAGCTTTTTGGGTAATAGGAATATTTATAGTACCACTTTTCGGAAGGCTGAAAGAGCCTGTTGCGTCACCAAATGACCCCTTTGCATTATTACAATTTCCTGTGCCCCAGAGACCACTACAGCGCACTACTGCGTTGTTTCCCCTATCGTAATCAAAGCCCACAAACACAGACCGAAATGGGTTACCATCTACTGTGTCACTAGCAGGGTTGGGGTGCTGTTCACTTGCCCAGTCGAAAGTATAATTAATATCCAAAGACTTACCAACCTCTTCTTTGGTAATACGATACACTGTGTTAACACCGGAATATTTTATTCGTATCTCCTCAGCTTTATAGTCTGTCTTAACATTGCCAGTGTTTTGGTTTCCGGTTTGGTCTGTAACTGTGAGTCCTAGGTTGGTTTCTGGATGAGTGCCCGAGCCTGGTTCAATAGTGGCCTCGCTCGAAACCCACCATGAGCTTAAGTTTTCATTTCCATTAGTTCGTTGATCAGGGTTTGATGCCAAAAATGCCCTGCCATAGACTTTCAGCTTAAAATTGTTAAATTTACCAGAAGTGTCGTTAAGTTTAGTCGTAACGCCTGAAAATAAGGCTTCTAATGTATTGTCCACTCCAGACTTATAACCTACATTTTTCCCTGACTGCACTTCATACTCTGAGATGAGTCGCCTTTTGACAACTTGATTTGCATATGTCCCAGATGCTGCTCCGTTTTCGTCATAGGTTATATTCGTTCCGTCATAATATGTCAGATTATATGAAAATTCAAAACTAACATTTTTTGGCTCCCCACAAGCCTTTACCATCTCTTCGGGCAATTTAAAAAGCAGGAATGTACGAAAGGTTTCACCTCCGTATATCCTGTTTTTATTCATTGCAGGACCATAGTTTGAGTTGGTATTACGAGCTACGCCTAAGTCGCAAATAACTTGTGATTGCGCTGAGGACTGAAGCGTGGGACCAACCAACGTAAAAAACAAAGACGCCAAAGCAAAAATTGCCCAGGTTCTTCTATGTGTTGCCACCTTTTTTCTCAGCCAGTTTTTTATGTTGATTTCAATCATTGAAAATAGCGAAATTAGAGCTATTTTCTCCATTAAATTCTGATTTTATTATACCACAATATTAAATTTCATTCCAACTATTCATCTTGGTATACTGACTATAAAAATTCGCCCTTGATCTCAATTTTCACGGCCGTGAATTTTGAGAAATGACTTCCGTACAAGAGTTTCAAATCTTGTCTTTACGGAGGTAGTGGCGGAGCCAAAGAGAAAGTATGATGGAGCCAAATAGAGCCGCCATAAACCAGGTTATGTCGCTAAGGGTGACAGCCTTTTTAGGGGGAGCATAACGCTGGGCGAAACCAGTATTTGAGAACATGCGCTTTTTTTGGTTTTGTTCTGTTTGCTCAGCTGACTTGGACCCTATTACTTTATTAGTCTTCTCAGTTTTCGAACTAGCAGGGATATTGCCTTGGCTTACAGATTGTGTGGCTTCATTCTTTACTTCACTACCGCTTATTTCATAGCTACCATCCGCTTTCCTCACAAGCATCTGGCCTGCCTGAGGATTTTCTTTGCTTACATTAAGAAACCCATTCTCGGTCTTCCCCCATGCGACAGATGTCAGGAGTTTGTCTGAATTTTCGTCCCCAAGCCGTAGACCTACACCATTATTACCAGCAATAGTGCCTTTACTTGAGACTGACGCTTCATACTTCCCAGCAACTTGGTCATTTGTCCATACAACATACTTTCCTGCCGGAATGAACATGTTGTCTGTAAACTTCATCAGTACTATGTCTTTCATACCAGTTCCCGTCCGCTTGACCAACCGGACCCCCTTCAAAGCAAAATCTCCCGGCCCGGGATTATATAGCTCAACAAAATCCTCATAACTCTTCCCCACCCCACCCGTTACCTGAACCGCGGAAATATACACTACATTGCTAGCACCAGCCAATCTAGGAGTTAAGCAAAAGATAATCAAAAGGGTTATAACTATACGCTTCATGTTCACCAAATTATACTCTAACCCCCTCACTAGCGCAATAACGAAAGGACGCCTTTTAACTTGCTTCGGTTTATATGCTATTTTTTTACATCCCGAGTGGGAGGTATGTTGTAATAGTTAAGTATGAATTTTGCGAGCTGGCCAAACATAGGAGCTGCAGTAGTTTCTGCGTATGTCACGTCTTTGGGGTGGTTTATGCGCACTAACATAACAAACTTTGGGTTTTCAAATGGCGCAAATCCAACAAAAGAACCTATATTATTGTTTTCTTCATAACCTTTGCCGTTTGCCTTTGGCACCTGTGCTGTTCCAGTTTTACCCGCAAGATAGTAGCCTGCTACTTTTGCTTTTTTTCCATGACCATTCTCTACTACTGAGAGCATCATGTTTGCCACTTTTCGGGATGTTGTTGGTGAAATGACTTGTATAGGCTCCGATGCCCTGGTTTCTTCTATCCGCCCATCGGCATATATTTTAGCTTGAACTATGTATGGCTTTCGCATAAGCCCGTTGCTTGCAATAGCTGTAAAAGCTGTCGCCATCTGAAGCGGCGTGACGGTAATGCCCTGACCAAACGAAGCCGTGTCAAAGTTAACCTTTATGTTCCCGGAAAGATTGTCGATATTCCCTTTGTTCTCAGGCAGTTCTATGCCAGTAAGACGGCCAAAGCCAAAACGCTTCATGTACTCGTAAAACAATGCATTCCCTAGCTGCTCTTTGGCAAAAATCGCACCCGTGTTTAAAGACAGCTCAAGCACTTGAGTCATAGTTTTTTTACCATGACTTTTTTTGTCTGCATTTTTAATTTCAAACCCGTCTACTTTTACAACTCCAGTGTCAGTGTATGTAGTGTCAGGAGTAATTTTGCCTTCGTTTAAACTTGCTGCCATAGTTATAGGCTTCATAATGCTACCAGGCTCATACGTACCTACTGTTACTTGATTAGAAAATACTGAAAGGTCTGTAACCTTGTTATACTCATTCGGGTCGAAGTCAGGAAAACCAGCCAACGCAAGCACCCTGCCTGTCTTTGGGTCTAGTACAACCACAGAACCTGAGTCTGCCTCATGCGAAGTGACAGTCTCCTCAAGTAATTTCTCAGCCTGGTACTGAATAGACTTGTCTATGGTGAGTAACAAGGAAACCCCATCTTCAGCTGGAACTACTTTCTTACCTCCTAAATCCCAAAACCCACCTGAGTCATCTGTTATCCTACCGTCCACACCACGCAAGTCATCCTCAAACGCTTTTTCTATTCCGTACAATCCAACCCGCTCATCTTCTTTATACCCTACATATCCAATCACATGCGATAGAAAGTTCTTCTCCGGGTACACCCGAACATACTCATAGTCAAACCCTAAACCCTGCACCTTTAAGTCGCGCAACCTCTGCTCCTCGTCCGGGGTTAGTCGCTTCTTAAGCGGTACATAGGCCCGATTCTTGTCTTTGATTTTTTCTACCAGTTCGGTTTTAGGTATCCCAAGCGCAGGTGAGAGAATCTCTGCAAACTGCTCGCTGTCTACTATGGCGCGAGGATTTGCAAATGCCAAGCTTCGCTTTACAGAAACTGCTATTTGGTAGTAGCCATCTGAAAACCTATCCGTGACGCGAATTTCCCCCCGTGTTGCTGGCAATTTTGCTTGCGCTGTGTACTGACTCTCTGCAGCTTTCACGTACTCTGTATGTTTGATTATTTGCAAAATATACAACCTGTATAAAATAATCCCAAACGCAGACAACAAAAAAACGGCAAATAATGCCATCCGTATTTTCAAAATTTTGTGCTGGTGAGACTGTGACATATCCGTGAGGGAAAAATAATATAGAAATTTACCTCTACCTCTTCGTGAACTGCGCCTCACCAGCTGTTCTTACTAAACGAATATCATTGCTTGCCACAGGCACAAAACTGCCTGCGGTTGACCCTTCAAGCTTAGTCATAGAAGAAGCCTCAGTAACCTTAAGCGCCAAGTCCCTATTCGCCTCACGCATGTCACGCAAATCTTCCTGCGTCTCCTTAAGTTCAAAGGTATAACTCACACCTTTAGAATACCCGACAAAGAACAACGAAAGCAAGAGCAAGTTTGCTCCAGCCAGACTCATGGTGATTATTAAAAAAACTTTTTTTGATTTAGAAACTTTTAAACTTGCCGAACTGGTTTCGGACATTTGTTGTAGCAAGTCCTTTTTTTTCTTATTATATTCTACCATGGTTTGTGGACAGTGGTTAGTGGACAGTGGTTAGAAACTGCCCATGCACACTGTATTAAATCT
>DASPKA010000007.1:0-4681 GCA_035628335.1 Patescibacteria group bacterium
AGTTATCCACAGCCTAACCCTTGACTCCGTTCGGTGTAGGTGTATACTGTAGAGTAGTGATATACGCAGTCGTAAGACTAGGCGTATCCCTATTTAGGAAGTGAATCGACACTTCGAGCTATCGAAGTTATGCAAATGGTGTCGAAAACGCACTCCACATAAAGAAGCTAAAAAGTAGCTTCGTGGCCTAAAATAAGGATAACCGCCTAGGAATGGGCGGTTTTTTTGAGCATGGCGTGATGGCTGGCTCAGCCCACTTACGGACTAGCCACGGGGTAGGGACACTGAAACTTCTTTTCACCCACTTTTTCATAAAGATAAGAAATTCATCTCGACACTCTCTACTCCATGGCTGGTCTAGTCCACCAGTATTAATTGGCTTCCTAGTACTACGAACCTCTTAGTGTGCACATACTCATTCGTGGTGTGTGTGCACTAAGCGGAGGAGGCAAACATATGATTAGCAGAAATGCAATCGGTCAGTTTAGTGGAGGAATTATTAGCCGAATGTGGCAGGCACTTGTAAACGCCGTCATGTTCACACTTAAGTTTGTTTTTTGGTCAGCAGTTATTGTCGCTCTTGTGTGGGCGACCGTCTCAGCAGTCCGTTACCACACAGGTAACTATGCGGAGCGAGCAACAGCCGAGGCTATACCAATGTCACTTGATGAGCGTTGGGAGGCAAACTTTAAGCGAGACGTTGAGCTTGAAATGCAACGGGAGGGGTTTAAAGCCCAGGTCGAAAAGTACGCAACCCAGCTTGCTGAGGCAAACGTCCGAAACGCGTACATTACGAAGCTTGAACAAAAGTTGAAATAACATGCACTACATTTCATTCAACGACGCGGCGGCTGATAAGCGCACAGGCCTTATCGCTGACATCCGCGAAAAGCAGTTACGACAAAAGCTTGAGCAGGGCTCATACCCAGAGGTTGAGTACAACAAGGAGGAGGGAATTATCGAGCTTGATTTCTCAAGCAGTAGCGAAGACTAACATGGATGAATTACTGAAACACTTCAATCCTGCCACCCAAAACAATTCCCGAAAGATTATTAAAGAGATGCTTGAGCGGTACATGAAAAAGCCGTCTCGGGGGCTTCAAAAGAAACTAGAAGGTATGGGGGTCGGGGTTGATTTCTCGGAAGGCTACGGCGACGACATTTCAAAGCCTGAGAGCTATCACTACATTGAACGAAAAGAAGTTGAGGATTTATCAGACAAAGAGTTAGGAGAATTACTTAAATAACATGAAAGATTTTTTACCAGACAATTATGAAATGCCGGTGACAACAGGAAATTATATGAAACTTGAGAAGGGCGAGAACACATTCCGCGTCCTCTCAAGCGCAGTGGTAGGTTGGGAATACTGGAATGTCGATGACAAGCCGGTTCGATTGAAGTCTAAGCCAGAAATTATGCCGGCAGACATGCGAAGTGATAGTAACTTAAAGCATTTTTGGGCATTTGTCGTGTGGAATTACAAGGCAGGCAAGGTACAGGTTCTTGAAGTCACCCAAAAAACTATTCAAGACAGCATCTTGGCACTTGTTGAAGATGAGGATTGGGGTTCACCTAAAGGATACGACATCAAAATAAACCGAATTGGTGACAAGTTGGAGACAGTTTACACAGTAAGTCCTAAACCACATTCACCGCTTAAACTTGAAATTGAATCAGCGTACAGAAATACGCCGGTCGACCTCAATAATCTCTTTACAGGCGACGACCCGTTTGATGTACGAAACTCAGACGGAAGCGCCTCGCCAAAATTCTAATGAAAATCTATCGAGCAGACTTTCACTCCATTATCCCTACCTGGTATGCAGAGTACCAAGGAAAGGTATTTATCGGAGACAGTCCAGCTGAGGCTATCACACTTGCCTTCTTAGTCATCAGGAACGCCTAGTGCGTCCTGACAGGCTAGCCACAAGGGAAACCACGGCTTCCTGTCAGGGTGCGCAAGGCACCGGTTCACAACGAAAGCAAAGACTCTGGTTTACGGGCTGTCAGAGGATAAACAAAAAAGTTCGGGTAATTGGTAGTTCTTTGAATCTTGGAGTGGTGGAATAGGTAAACCAGCCAAATCTACGAGAGTACAACACTTAGAGCCCATACTAGTCAGGGCTTCTGACGAGATAAACGCAGTACCTAGCGCCAATAACGCTAGCGAGCCGGATAAATAAGTGAGTGACCAAAACCACACTGTAAAAAAGTGTACTTGCTAAGCGGCCAAAAATTTTAGGCGTTGTCCTGCTGTCGTAGTGCTGAAGGGACACATACGAGGTGCAAATCCTCGTCTCCAAGGGTCAGAGAATTATCGAAGCCCCATAAGGTATAGGTGCGAACAAATCAGTCAGCAGAGTTTAAGGGAATCTCTGGAACAAAATCACTTACGCATAGTTTCCTCGTGCCAGTCGCCAGACTCAAGTAAAAAGTGCCCGCAATGTCCACCCCTGACAACGGGCGACCCCACGAGGACGCTATAAGCAAGGTTTTGCTTTTTATTTCTAAAGTAACTAAGGAGTTTAGAGAGCACTACTGACTGTCACATAGTTGTCCGACCTGCCAGTTTCAAGCTACTGGGGGACATAAAGGGGTGACGTATATGAAAACAATAATAAGAAACAACTTTACAAAACAGGAGCGCCGATTGAAGTTTTCTTATTTTGACTTCATTAAAAGCGAGTGGTGGACGCGGCAAAAGGTCGACTGGTACTCACGGCACAAGAAGCGTTGTGCTCGGTGCCGCACTGAGGACAAGATACATCTTCATCACAAGAGATACCCGAAGAATGGCAGATACCTCAACATGACCGACAATACGTTCGTTGCGCTCTGTGAGGGCTGTCACCTTAAGTATCACAGGGAGTACGGGGTGAAGCAGTACATGCAGACTACCTCGAATAAGTACATTAAGGAGCTAGGTTTGGCAGGAACATGAAAACACTCAAGGACTTACTTAACAACAGTCCGAATGAAGTAGAAAAGGAAGCGTTGGTGGACTTTCACTATAAGCAGAAAGGCCGCGAACTAAACTTTGTGAATGAGCGTCAGGTCGTTGTCCAAGACTTTGTGGACAAGATCAATGTAGGAAGGATAGGAACGAAGTTTAAACCCGTAACGTGGAGTCAGATAAATGGACTCACTTCACACTTAAAGGGTTTTGAACTCAAGCACTTTTATCAGGAATGTTCCAAGAAGAATAACTTTAGTAGTTACTTTTTCTGGAGCTTAAAGAAACGATAATGTTTTACAACAAACGATTTAAGGATTTAGAAAAGCGGTTGTCTATCTTAGAAAACGCGCTTAAGCGTCAGGGAAAAATGTCTGACAAAGACGAAATCAGGAAGCAAAAAGCCCGTGAAGCGGCAAAGCGCTGGTACCAGAAAGAAAAGAAACGTAAGTACGCACGTATGTACTACCAGACAAAGATTCGACCAGCAAAATTCCTTAACAATGTAGTTGACGAGCAGTAATGGACATTCAGCAGATAGAACAAGAATTAAAAACAGGTCAAGTCAGTCCTCCGCGCCTAGCGGAAATGAAGGACTATCTGGCGGCAGAATCATCAACAATCATGGACAGGCAGTTGGAGCTTCACATGCTCTACGCCAAGTGGTTCCAAAACCATAGAGGGTTACACAAGTCAGATAAGTCAGCGTACCTTGCGTGGTGTGCAGATGAGTTAGGGAAAGAGGAGTTAATCCTTGAGACGAGGCAAAAGAAGATCAAGGTGCTCCGAGAAGCGATTAGCAGTCATCTCCGTGTGGCCTCAGACGCGGCGAGGAATATGTATTGATATGCAGTTTGAGACAAAAGATTCAGGGGTACGGGTAGATTTCCCCTCGGGCATGCGACGCGACATCCAAGTTGGTAAACCTCGATATGACCTTATATGGCGGCCGATGATGAAGCGTGACGCCGAACTACTGGCACGAGGTGCTGAGAAATACGGGGAAAACAACTGGATGCTTGCAAACTCCGAAGAAGAACTAACCCGATTCAAGGCCTCAGCATTCAGACACTTCATGCAGTGGATTGATGGAGAGGTCGATGAAGACCATGCGGCGGCCGCGAGATTTAACATTACTGCCGCTGAATACCTTAAAGCAAAGTTACATGAAAAGAAGCAGGTTACGGAAAGCGGGCAAACAGCCTATATCGCTCTTACAAAAGAAACTGTGGGCGGAGTGCAAACGGATAATTAGAGAAAAATATGGCAACACATGCTACACGTGCGGCAGAACAGGCCTTGAGGGAAGCAACTGGCATACAGGACATCTCCTTGCCAAAGCTAGCCTCTCTGCTTTCCTCAAATATGACCTACGACTTCTTAGGCCCCAGTGTTATCACTGTAACATCAATCTGGGCGGCAACGGTGCAATATTTATCGAAAATTTACGGCGAGGAGAAGGCAACGAGTATGTTGACCAGATTCTTCGAGACAGGGCAGTTACAGTAAAAGCCTACGACCACTACCTAATGTTACTAGAACAATACAAAAAATTATGAAACTTAAAAAAGGATTCGCATTGATGAATAAGAAACGTTTACTCGAAGTATGCAGTCGAGGAGGGAAGACCGCACATGAGAGGGGTACAGCCCATCGATGGAACTCTGACGAGGCAAAATTAGCAGGCAGACTAGGAGGAAAACATGGCAATCTATCAAGGTAAGAAT
>DASPKA010000008.1:0-6484 GCA_035628335.1 Patescibacteria group bacterium
GAAAAATCCAAGCAGCAAAAGATTCCCAGAGCGATCCTGACTTTGTAGTAGTCGCTCGAGTGGAAGCTTTTATTGCTGGCCGGAATTTAGAAGAAACACTCGCGCGTGCTAGCGCGTATAAGGATGCAGGTGCTGACGCCATCCTCATTCACTCAAGTAGAAAAGATGCCGCTGAGATACTAGCCTTTAAACAAGCCTGGGGTTACCGCCTGCCAGTGGTAATAGTTCCAACCACGTACTATCAAACTCCAACTGCAACGTTTCGTGAAGCTGGTTTTTCTGTCTGCATATGGGCAAACCACCAGTTACGCTCTGCGCTGCTTGCTATGCAAAAAACTGCTCGTCAGATCTTTGAAACTCAAAGCATTGCTTCCGTTGAGCCTGAGGTGGCTACACTTGCAGAGGTGTTCCGGCTCCAAAACGCTGCCGAACTGCAACAAGCTGAAACAAAATACTTAACTACCTTAAACCATGATTGAAGCTGCTGATTTTATCCATACTGCAAAAGGGTTTGGCTTTGAGTTGTATTCTGGTGTTCCATGTTCATACCTAAAGCCCCTTATTAACTTTGTCATTGACTCCCCTGATATTCATTACATTGGCGCTGCAAATGAAGGAGACGCAGTAGCAATTGTTAGTGGTGCAGAACTAGCAGGGAAACGTGGCGTAGTCATGTTCCAAAACTCCGGCTTCGGGAATGCCATAAATCCCCTCACCTCCCTCAACGCCATCTTCTATATCCCCGCACTACTCATATGCACCTGGCGCGGCGAACCTCCCGCATACCCCGTATCATCTCGCATCAAAGCTGCGAGAGAGGAAGGCTCCATTCCCGATACTGCATCGGTATGGGAGGGGGAACAGCTACCGGCTTCACCGGAGCTAACTCCAACGCAAGCCCCATTTAACTCAGCTTCAAGTTTTTACGAGACTCCTAGCGGCAAGGCCGCGAGAGGGGGAGGCTCCAAATCCGGCTTTGCCGATTTGGAGGGGGCGACGCAAGCCCCATTCATAGACGAGCCCCAGCATACCCTAATGGGCGAGATAACTCCGGAGCTGTTTGACTTACTTAATATCCCTTGGGACTTTTTTCCGGAAACTGTAGAAGACATAGAGCCAATACTTCAGTCTGCAGTTAAGTATATGGATGACACCGGACTTCCATTTGGCCTAATCATGCGCAAAGACTCCGTGAGACCCTACAAACTTAACGCCCAAGAGCCACTACCCGTACAAACATCGTATTCCATATTTCCCGCACCCCCGCAAACACAAAATATGTCACGGGACGAAGCGCTCTCGGTTGTGCAAGTACACGCAAGACCACATGATGCAGTTATAGCCACCACTGGCTATACTGGCCGCGCACTCTATGCTATGCAAGACCAGCCAAACCAATTTTATATGATAGGCTCGATGGGCTGCGCTTCCAGCATAGGCCTGGGCCTTGCATGGGCATTACCCGAGCGTAGAGTTATCATTGTGGACGGGGATGGTGCTTTGCTCATGCGACTCGGAGCACTTACTACTATTGCACACGAAGCACCAAAAAATTTAGTACACATATTGCTTGACAACCAAATGCACGAATCAACCGGCGGACAACGCACAGCGAGCCGTGTGGATTTTGGTGCCATTGCACGTGGCTGCGGGTATAGACGAGTGGTGAGAGCAACTAGTACTCGTGAACTTGCGGAGGCTATTGACGCTTCTGGAAACGAGCTTACGTTTATTCACGCAAAAACGAGTGCTATACAAGGACAGAAACTTCCACGCCCTAAAGAAAACCCTACCTACCTCGCAAACCGCTTCCGTGAATGGCTTGCTAATCCCTAATGTCTCAAAATTCACGGGCGTGAATTTTGAGAAAAATCCTATGAAACTTTTGAATCCCGGACCGGTCACGCTTACCTCACGAGTAAGGAACACGCTGCTAGGACCAGATCTTTGTCATCGAGAGCCGGAGTTTGGCGTGCTTGAAACTGAAATTCGCACACTTCTGACACAAGTCTATAACGCCCCTGGGTATACGGCAGTACTAATTACAGGATCAGGCACTGCAGCAGTCGAAGCCATGGTAGGTTCGTTAGTACCCTCTTATGGCCATGCACTTGTTGTTGCGAATGGTGCATATGGGCAGCGCATAGCTGACATGTTACGCGCACAACAAAAAACATCTCATTTGGCGGAGTCAAGCTGGGTAGATTCTATAAATTTGATGAAAGTTGAGGAATTACTAAAGACTCACCCAGAGATCTCACATGTAATAGCTGTACATCATGAAACTACCACCGGTAGATTAAACGACATTGCTCCACTCGGTGAATTATGTAAAATGTATGATAAAAAATTACTCCTTGATACTGTTTCAAGCTTTGGTGGTGAAGCCATAGACTTCATGCACTGGAACTTAGAAGCAGTGGCTGCAACTGCCAACAAGTGCCTCCATGGAGTACCAGGCGTCTCGTTTGTGCTGGTACGAAAAGAAACTCTCGAAAAGGGGACTAGCGGTGCTGCAAGTATCTACTTGGACCTTTTCCGCCATTACCCGGAGCAAGAGAGGGGTTCGACTGCCTTTACTCAGTCTGCGCAAATTTGCTATGCTCTCAAAGAAGCGCTATTAGAGCTCAAAGACGCGGGTGGTTGGCAAGCCCGAAACCGTCATTACCGCGAACTTTCAGGACAGGTTTTCAGAGGCCTTACTTTGCTTGGAATTCAACCACTCCTATCCATCGACCTCCCTTCTTCGTCCATCCTAACTTCGTACCGGCTGCCGGCCGGCAGCACCTACCCAGAACTTCATGACCATCTTAAGTCGCAGGGCTTTGTCATTTATGCAGGACACGGACAATTTAGCCAAGACATATTCAGGATTGCTGTTATGGGGGACGTGACGAGCAGCGACATAGAACGACTGTTACAAGCTTTCAAGAATTTTCTTAATGACTAAACAAAACTAGGAGGAATAATGAAACTGAAGGTACTGTTTTTTCTGTTATGGGTTTTGATTTCCCAAGGCCAAGCACAAAACCCGCTCAAGGCTATTACCCAAGCGGAAATTAAAGCGATCTTGGTTAAAGAAATCAAACCTAACTGTGAAAGTGCGTACCCAAAAAACCAGTGGGTCTACATAAACGAGTTTGTTCTAGTAGACCTCACTGGTGATGGAGTACTCGAAGCACTTGTCACTGCGAGCACGTGCACAACTGGCACTGCCGGCGCCGACATTCTGCGCGTATATGCCAAAAATAAAACAAAAGGCATACACGAGCTAAAGATTGACGAACCGAAAGAATTTAACGGCAAAGAAATCTGGTCAGGGCATGGCGGCGGATTTTATTACACTACCAGGAATAACACTCTGATTGGTGTCTACATTCCCTATGGCCCGGGAGGAAAAACCAGTTTGTTAGGTATCGAGCGAGAGCTTCGTTACCAATGGGATGCACAGCGGCGTATGTTCGTCTTAACAGGCGTACAAGATAAGCCTATGTAAGTATATAATGCGGCTCCGGGGTCCACCCAAGCCGCATTTTGTTATAATATATACAAGAATAAAAGAAAGCTGCGTGATATTTAGTGTCACGCAGCCTACAGGAGTTACGCTGAAGCTATTGCTTCATCATACAGATCATCGAGCGTAGGTTGCTTGCCCTCATGCGTTCGATTAGCTAGGGCTTTTAGTAACTCCGGTGGAGTGGTGTCGCAAGTACCACCTCGAACAGGTTCCTTACATTTCCACTCTCCTTTCGGAAAAGCAACTTCCTCATGTTTTGAACTACCACAGACTATTACCTTCTTTCTATCTTTCACACGAATGGGCATACACTTCTCCTTTGGTCTGAAATCTTCTGCCATTATATCATACCTCGCTCACATTTTTTTAACAACAATCACTTATGGTGATAGTATAAACTTATGAATTTACACCCGGTTGTAGTACACTACCCCATTGCACTCTTAACCATTTATTCGCTTCTCGAGCTTCTGCGTTTCAAAAAACTAACCCAGTGGCAACGCTGGTTTTTTATAAAGGCATTCTTGCTGATACTAGGAAGCCTCAGCACCTTTGCAGCCCTTCAAACTGGTGAAATTGCAGAAACACTTTTTCAGCCTGACGACCGAGTCGTGCGTATGCATGAAAACTTTGCAACTGCAAGTACATGGATCTACGGCATTCTTGCACTCAGTTATCTCATTCGCCTCCTGCAATATTTCTATGCAACTCACCTTGCGGGATACAAAACCTGGCCACAGTTGGTAAGAATAAACCAAATCGTATTTTCCGCACCTGTACTCATCCTGCTTGCACTTGGTGGCCTCGCATGCCTGCTTATAACAGGCGCCCTCGGCGGAGCCATGGTATTAGGCCCAAACTCCGACCCTGTCGGTTCGTTTATATACTCTTGGCTTATAAAAAAATAAAAATATAACAGGTTCCCCACCAATTCGTATGGAGAACCTGTTTTTTTACAGGAACTGAGGTTTGCCACTTCGGGCAAATCTGAATAATACATCTAAAACTTGAGGCTTCTCAAGCTTCTGTTTGACCCTCTGAAGAGAGGGTACCTCATTACGCCCCCCTGTCGGCGAACCCGCAGTCTCATATGCCTGCTGCCAGGCTGACAAAAGACGCTGCTCAACAGACTCTAGATCAGGGAACCCTTCAAACGAAACAGTGTCCACCACATGCTCATTTCCCCAGTGCATAAGGGTTACCAATATGAGGACATGTGCTCCCTCAGGTGGATCTTCAGGGAACGTGGCATCTAAAACTGGAGTGTCGCCGAGCACTCTCATACGAAGGAATGTTTTGACAAACACCCAGTCGGGAAACTCGCCACCAAAAGGGAAATGTGTTGGGACACCATCCCCAGAACCAGTAAGTAAATGCCCGTGATTTAGGCAGACTGACGCAACGTGAAAAACACCTGTATAGTTCATGCAAACTCCTTTTCAATTTTTTGGGCAAGCGCCCGTTTCTATTCCTTCAAAAGGAAACCATTTTTGGCAAAAAATGTAAATACAAAAAACAATCCTTATCCCGCCAACTGGCAGAGCATCGGGACTGTTTATATGACTATTTCATGCGTTTTCGTATAAAAGCTGGAATATCAAGCAAGTCTTCGCTGTCATCGTGCTCTGGTGTATCAGCTATCATACTCGGCGCTGGCTGGTCTGGAGTAAGATTAAAGAACGGTTTACGGACAGGGGCTTCCTTAGTCTCTTCTGGCGCTGACTGTGGTGCGCTTGTTGGCGGTACAGCTGATGCACTGGGTTGTTGCCGCTGAAAGGCAGGTTCTGGTCCGGCAACCGACGAAGGAGTTGGTTGTATGGGGGCTGGACGTGAACGCTCTGCCTGGCGTGGTATCTCACGCGGCTGAGCTTGAGCCTTGCGGATTTGTGCTTCGTCAAAACCAGTAGCAATAACAGTAATGCGGAGCTCTTCACCCAAAGATTCGTCTATAACAGCGCCAAACTTCACCTTTGCGCTTGAGTCTATGTTCCTGGTAATAACCTTAGCAGCTTCGTCTATCTCAAACATACCCAAAGAAGATCCACCGGTAATGTTAAACAGCACGCCCTTGGCGCCATCAATAGAGAGTTCAAGCAGTGGAGAGTTAATAGCCTGAAGCGCTGCATCATGCGCACGGTTTTCACCGTTTCCACGACCTATACCCATAAGTGCAGTGCCCGCATCCTGCATAATAGTCTTAATGTCAGCAAAGTCGGCGTTTACAATACCATGAGTGGTAATGAGATCAGAAATACCAGCAATACCCTGCCTAAGAACTTCGTCTACTGTTCTAAATGCTTCAATAAGAGAAGTCTTCTTGTCGATAATTTGTAAAATTCGGTCGTTATGTATAGAAATGATTGCGTCTACATTTTCCTTAAGCGTATCGTAGCCAAGCTCAGCAATCTCTTTTCTCTGTGAACCTTCAAACGTAAACGGCCTTGTAACTACAGCAACAGTTAATATCCCCATTCGCTTTGCAATTTCAGCAACTACTGGAGCAGCGCCCGTACCAGTACCGCCACCAAGGCCACAAGTAACAAACACCATATCAGCTGAAGCCAAGACCTCTTCTAGTTCGTCTGCATTTTCTTCTGCTGCCTGCCTGCCTAAGTCTGGGTTCATACCAGAGCCAAGTCCTTTGGTTATGGTTTTACCAATGTGAACCTTTTTGTCTGCATTGTTGTTGTGTAAAGCTTGTGCGTCAGTGTTTATAGAAATAAATTCAACACCCCGTATGCCAAGCTCAGACATACGGTTTACCGCATTCGTACCCGAACCTCCAATTCCCAAAACTTTAATCCGAGCAAAAGTCTCTATTTTTGGCTTCACTTCCATAGTTTTTTTCATAATTCAACTTATAAAAGATTACAGTAGTCCCGGTATAAGAGCCTTTTGTTTTAGTTTTGAGATTTTTTATCGAGTTGTTTTTTTGCTTTGAATGATTTTTTTAATGGTTCTAAGAAA
>DASPKA010000009.1:0-9815 GCA_035628335.1 Patescibacteria group bacterium
ACAGTACCGCTGCGGGACTTAACCCCTACTACAAAGTATTCATTTTCAATTTTTGCAGAATTTTCCGGACCGCTTGGTGTTCTGTTTCAAAACCCAACCTATGTCTTTACTACGACCGCTGTTGAAAAAACAACTACTAAGGACAATACCTATACGCCAAGCAAGCCAGCAAGTGGAAGTAAGGTAACTGACACCAGGACACAGTCGGAGTTGGAGTTGCCAATCAAGCTTCCGGACCCGGAAAATTTCCGGTATATCTACTCCGAAAACAACCAGACCGTCTTGAACTGGACAAACTCTACTGACCCAAGGGTAAAGAACGTAGTACTCGTGCGAAGTATCTCAAATTTTCCGCGCAATCCGAGCGAAGGTGAAATTGTATATAGAGGCTTAGAACAGACATTTATAGACACCACTTCCGCTCCTAATACAGAGTACTACTATACAGTTTTTAGCGAAGATGCCCTGGGGAATACGAGTTTAGGAGTTCCACTTAAAGCAACTCCTATACAGCGGGAAGTAGAGCAGGCCCCTATTGACTCTGTTGCCACAACTGATAATGCTCAGGCAGGAGCGATCAATGCTTGTAGGTCAATTTTAATCCCGACTTCCATCGTTTCCTTATTAGTTTTGCTACTTTGGGCTCTCTTGAGGCGTCGTATCCGCAGACAAATAAAAATACTCCAACCTTAAGGTTGGAGTATTTTTGTAGTATAATAAAACCAGTAAAAAATAAATAATTAGGTTAACTTGCAAACAAAATATACTCCTAAATCAAATTTTTTCTGGAGTGTGGGGATGTGGGCAGTTTTGTTGAGCCTGACTTTTATTCCTCATGTTGTTTTTGCATTAACTTCTAACAGTTCTAACTATTCGGCTCAGGCACAGCATATAAGTTCTTTTGGTGGGGCTATAGGTGCGCCCATCGGCTGGTCTGCAAGTAGCCCGAATTACCAGTCATACTCAAATCTGATCAATACAACCACAACATCTTCCACTACAAGCACTACGAGCACCGGTAGTGGGGGAAGTGCGTTCGTTGTTACACAGCAACAAAACATTGTGGCACGTACGGCATTTACGGTAGTGAATCCTAACGCACCGACTCCCCCTGCACCAACTATTCATGCACCAAGCCAGGCGGCTCGGAAATCAGATAGTACATATGGCCCAGCCAACACAGTAAACAAAGCAACTCAAATGATCACAACGCAAATTGATGATAGTGAAGCTGTGGCACATGTTTCGGGTCTTGAGGAAAATTCGCCGGTTGAAGGCAAAGGAGGGAGTAAATTCCGTGTATATAATTCTGCTTCGGCAAAGTCTGAAGGTGATCTTAGTGCAGCAGCGGGGTTGTGGTTTTTGGATGGCATACTTCTATTCTTACTTGCGTTAGTGATTTTTACCACAGCTCTAGTTATTCGCAGTCATAGGCTTACATTGGGGGTCAGGCGAGTGTACACCTGCTGTCGGTTGTACCCGAGGTGTAAATGGCCGAGAGAAAGGGAAATGGGGAAAGGGGTAAGTGAATAAAAAACAATGAAATATAGATTCAATAAAAAAAATATTTTAGGTTTGGTGTTTGTCTTGTTTTTACTTTTCCCTTTCTATTTTACTCTTTCCCCTGTTCATGCGGCGATTGGGATTAACGAGCAGATTTCATATATTGCTATCTTAAAGAACAGCAGCGGAAATGTGTTAGCAGATGGAAACATTGACATAGTATTTAAAATATATGACGCGCCAACTGGCGGTACGCTAAAGTGGACGGGAAACTACACTACCGCTAACGGCAACCCAGCGCAGATACAAAATGGCGTTGTAACTGTTGCACTAGGTTCAGGTGCGGGTAATGCCTTTCCTTCAGGTTTCTTCCAGGAGGACACTTTGTACGCTGGAATAAGCGTGGGTGGTGATGCGGAAATGTCTCCTCGAATTCGTGTTACTTCCGCTGCCCAGGCAATTAATACACGATATTTTAATGGTTTGGATGCCAGTCAGCTTGTCCGAGCAGATATACCTGCAACCATGGTGGGTGTTTCTGTAACAGGCTCTGCAACTATAGGGCAAGGCTTGTATATTCCATCATATATTCCAGCAGACACAGGAAATGCACTTTACTCGAATGCTGGTTCGTTATACTTTAATGGGGTACCGGTTACGTCTGGGGCATGTGCAACGTGTTTGCTAAATGGTGGTAACTCGCCTTCTTCAGCGTTGCAAATAGGAACTTTAAATGCACAGAGTTTGCAGTTGGTCACCAACGGCACTACGACACCTCGTGTTACTATTTTGTCCAGTGGCCACGTAGGTATAGGTACGGTAACTCCAACATATGCGTTAACAGTTGCGGGTACTATTGCCCCCTCAGACCATCTTGCTTACGACTTAGGCAGCCCAACAAATTACTGGCGCGCATTGTATGTGGGGTCATTAACTGCCTCAGGAACCCTTACTGCCACAGCAATAAGCGTTCCGAGTTCTGGATCTACCTTTACAGTCAGTGGAGGAGCGATGTTTGGCTCGCAGACGACTAATGGAACAATTACAACTACGGGAATTACCGTAAGTAATTTTGCAAATTTTAACGGCCCTGTTTCTTTTAACAACTACGCTCCTACGTTTATACAAGGAATACAAATCGCAGACGGCTCTGCCGCAAATCCTGGCTTAGTTTTTATTAACGACACTGATACCGGCATTTTCCGTCCCGGCAGTAACATTTTTGCGCTTTCTACAGGCGGTATAGAACATCTGCGATTAAGCGGGAATGGAAGGCTGAGTGTTGGAACGAGTGCGGGAAACGGACTGTTTGAAGTTGGTACTAACGCGGTAGCTGGCGCTGCTGGAATTTTGTATTCAGGTAACTGGTACGCTGGCGGCTCGGCTGATTCTACAAAACCTGCGTTGTTAGTGGAGCCAGTAGGAGCGGTTTCAAACAACTGGGTTGTGGGTGGTACTGGTATAGGAGTTAACTCTGCCCCTGGTTTCACTGGTAATCTGCTTGACCTACAAGTCAATGGCATGCGCAAGTTCAGCATTGATTACACCGGTAAAGTTATTTTGGACCCGTCTTTGCCCTTTACTATAAACACTGGAGGTGCCGATCGGCTCAGTGTGTCTAACACCGGCACATTTTCGTTTCCTTCAAATAATCCTTCAATAGTCATAAACGGCACAGACACGCTCAGTATAAATGACACCACTGGTAAGAATTTAGCTGAGATTAAAAGTCTAGGAAAAGCGTTTGGTGGCGCTATTGAGTCTGGAGCTGTTATAAGCAGAAACTCGTTCTTTGGTGAAGAGTTTTCTCAAGAGCGCGCTCAGATTTCTACCACCACGGACCGTAACTGGGGCAATACCTCAGCTTGGGGTACGGACGAAATTAATGGCATAGGTAACTGTACTTGGAACATAAACGATGACACTGCAAACGGCATCTCTCGCATGCGAAATATGTCAGCAGGCGATGGTTGTTTAACTTATCTTTCACAGGCAGTGAATGACCCTTTCTTGGCTTTCTCGGCTGCAAACCTACCAGTTGTTCTGGCTAAAGTAAGGCCATCTGTTGTTTCAGCCACCGACCAGTACTTCGTAGGCTTAGGTAACGCCGTAGATGCGACGGGCACTGACCCGGCAAATGGTGTGTATTTTAGAAACAACAACGCAACGTGGGAAGGGGTTGCTGCAAGTGGGGGTTCGATCACATCAGTTTCTTGTGGAGTTTCAGTTTCTCTTACACAGTTTGCGCTGCTTAAATTGGAAGTCCTTACTGGAACAACAGAACGGTTTTATGTTGACAATGATGTATCTGACGGGATTTCATATACGTTTTGTGGAACTGTGAGTAGCAACGTTCCCACAGGTGGTTTGACTGCGATGATAAAAATGACTACCACAACAACACCTGCTGACCTCGACGTAGACTTTTTTCGCGTATGGGAAGATGACAATGTCACAGTAGCGGAAAATGCGAGCATGTTGCAGCAAAAACCGCTTGATCTTAAAACCCAGTCTAACATCGCGTTAGGCTACGACGTAGAAAATGCATATCCAGTTGGTACGGTTATGGCATTAGTTTCCGAGCATGGCAAGAAGAAAGTTGTGCCGGCACAAAAGTCAGGTACAGTCCTTGGAGTGGTTACAGAAGACATGGGGCTGACGTTGGGACAACAGGGTAAAGACCGTTTGCCATTGGCTTCCTTTGGACGTGCGTTGGTTCGAGTAATGCCAAGTAGTGATATAGCTCCGGGTGATCTCATTACTGTCTCTAGCACCCCAGGTGTAGCAGATAAAGCGACTGTTTCGGGGTTTGTCCTTGGCCGCGCTTTGCAAGCAGTTAGTGTGGGGGAAGAGAAGGCGATCCTAGTTGTTCTGCAAATTTCATGGCAAAATGTAAACAACCAGTTTGTCATTGAACCATTTGCTCAGGCTGAAAATACGTTGCAATCAGCAGATGGAGCTGGGGGTAACGAGTTTGTTTCTGGTTTCTTAATCAACCAAAAATCTTCCGGCAATCTATTGCAGCTGCAGCAGAACGGCATGGACCGGTTTGTCATAGACAATGCAGGTAGTGTAAGTATTGCAACAGAAATCACTGACTCTAAAAAACATGTTTTGAAAGTAGAGAACAAAAAACAGGTGTTGTTTAAAATTACCGCAGGAGGAGTTGCTCACATACATACCAAAATTTTAGTAGGTAAAGACACCGCAGGTGTAGTGAGAGTTCCCCCAGGCCAAAATACTGCTCACGTCAGTTTTACAACTCCCTATGAAAGTACGCCCATTGTCATCCTCACTCCAGTGGGAAACTTGCGGGTAAAATATACAGTTTCAAACCCGCTCCCGGATGGTTTTGATGTACAAATAGAAGACTCGAGGGGTGAGGAGATTATATTGAACTGGCTCGTAATAGGAGAGATTAAAGCCGAAGAATAAGAGCTATTTGCGTTTTTTTGGGGCAATAACTATAATTTATATATAGAAATAGCTTATAGCTGATACCTTATAGCTTATACAGCATAAGGGTTAGCTATACAGATACATTTAAACAGATAACAAAATATACTTGAGCTTATGCTTTGACCTATAAGCCATAAGCTATAAGCTATAAGCTAAAATATGGAAAACAGATTTCGTTCGAATTTAACCGGAGATTTGCCAAGCCAAGGTGGAAGCAGGTTTAGCCCTAAAATTATCATTGCTATTATCATAGTCCTTGTTTTGGCAGGCGCAGGGTACTGGGTATATACCGGCCAAGCTGGTAGTGCTGACGGTGCTGAAGAAACTTCCGACTCAACACCTGCAAGTACAAATGAAGAAGTATTGGCTAAGCTGTCTAAAATTTATGTAGTACCTGAAGGTGAGGTTGCACAGGTGCGCAACGCAGGAGAAGTGATGCAGAGCCTAGCAGATAAGAGCATCTTGGGTAACGCACAGGAGTCAGACAAGCTGATCATATATAACTCTGCTGGCAAGGTAATAGTCTACCGTCCTTCAACAAATCAAGTGGTAAACATTTTACCGCTTAATCCACAGCAGTCACAACCAGCTGACACAGGGGTTGCTACGGGCTCTTCAACTGCACAAGCTCCTAACGTTGCGGGTGATTCAACTTCTACTGCTCCCTCAGAAGACAGCAGTAACGACCCAGCTCCAGCTGCTAACTTAACTGGTGAGGTGAGAAACGGCACAACTACTTCTGGTGCTGCTGGTACACTTGCAAAGAAGTTACAGACAGACCTTGGTCTCAAGACTGTTAAGACGGCAAATGCAGCAAATACTGCTTACACTAAGACCATCTTGGTGAACCTCACCCACAAGAACGTGAGTGCTGTAGAAAAACAACTCGGAGTGACCGCAGTAAACGAACTCCCAGCCGGAGAAAAACCTTCTACCGCAGATTTTCTCGTAATAATAGGGAAATAGTAAATAGAAAACAGTCCCGAAATGCATCGGGACTGTTTTGTTTTACTCATATACTGAGCTCATCCAATTTTTCCAACCCGACATGGGGCAAAACCTTTTGTGACACTTGCTCAATGAGCACGTGTGCGGCATGGGTTTGATTTATCTGGGTATGGATTGTTTTTTTGACTACGACATCTTGCCGGGTCAAGAGGTTTGTGATTCGCACGCCGGTGTCCTCACCTACATTGAAAGCGTAGTTGTAGGTGACTATGACCGCCGACACAGACCCAAGTTTGAGTTGCGACTTAAGCTCTTTCTCGTCGGTT
Source organism: Patescibacteria group bacterium (assembly GCA_035628335.1). Taxonomy (GTDB): domain Bacteria; phylum Patescibacteriota; class Doudnabacteria; order UBA920; family UBA920; genus DASPKA01. The sequence continues at coordinate 6,237 of DASPKA010000009.1, forward strand.
ACGAGGTAGACTTGCGCGAACCTGTGCTGTTTCTTGATGTGTGCTTTGATTGCGGCAAAGGTGTCATCCTCGTCTTTTGATGAGACATGGAGGATGAGAATGACATTTACACCGGGCCAAAGCGCATAGATCGCAAGTGCAATAGCTGTACCAATCAGGGAAAAGGGATTCGAAAGTAGAATCCCCAAAAGGCCGCTGCCAAGCATGAATCCAATTGCAGTTTCGCTAAGCTTGCGCAAACCGCCTAGCAGTGCGACTAGGTGCAGGGCGACGTAACCCACCCCGAACCATAGGAGGAGTTGGAATATAAGCTGCATATGTTCTCCTTTAATTAGATTTTCATCGTATGTGTTCTTTTTACTTTACATTTTTTATATAGATCCGTCAAAAATAAGGAATTCATATAAATTGTGGATAACTATGGACTGAAAATAAAAAAAGCTTATTTCTATGCTACAATAATGTAAAGATCTTAAAATTAAAAGTAAAATTAAAAATTAGCAAGCTAGCAAACAAGCATACGAGCAGGCAAGCAAGAGCGAATGAGCACGGTCTTTGTGCTTTCAGCTCGCCAGCTCGTTAGCTTGTATGCTTGCTGCTTACAAAGTATGAACAAACTTGAGTTCATTGAGCAATTAGGCGCACGTCTTGGAATCACACACTCTGAGGCAGAACGGTTTGTAAATGCATTTATCAATTTAATATACGAAGTACTCAAGGGCGGTGGTAAGGTTAATATGTCAGGGTTTGGTCAGTTCTCAGTCTCTCACAGAAAAGAACGTATAGGCGTTAATCCTCGCCAGCCTTCTCAGCGTATAACTATTCCCGAACTAAATACTCCAAAGTTCAAGGCCGGAGACACTTTCAAGGAAATGGTTAAGCTCCGAAAAACCGGCCCGTCAGAAGAAACACACTAAATAACTATAAAAATTCCAGCAATGGGATTTTTAGAGCGAGAGCTGGGTCATAGCCCCAATGATTGTCCTTTGGATGCGGACAATACCTTGACAAAGCCGCAGTACTAACTCCGTCCCACATCTTCGCACCCCCACGCCGCGCGTAGTTTCAAAAGCCGCTCCGGTCTAGACCAGGGCGGCTTTCATATTTGAACCTATTGTATAGGTATGATAGAATACATACATGGTTCCGAAAGAATTAAAACAAAAAGCATACGATTTAAGAGATGCAGGACATTCGTATAAGTTTATAGAGAAAGAATTAGGCATCAATCGGAGTACGCTCTCTGGGTGGTTTGCACGACGGCCGTTTAATCCCAACCATTATACGTTGGAAAAAATACGAAATGGCCCTAAGATATCAGCTCAGAAAAGGATAAAGCAGAGACTAGAACATACTGCCTTATTGTTGGAAAAAGCAAGAAATGAATTAGGAGATGTTTCCAATAGAGATCTTTTTATGCTAGGCTTAGGGTTGTATTTAGGAGAAGGAGCAAAAAGTTATGATCATATAAAAATTTCAAATGCAGACCCGCTAATTATAAAATTAGCAATAAAATGGTTTAGGAGTATTTTTTCCTTGATTGATAATAATTTTTCCCTCAGGATACACTCATATCCCGATCTAGATATTAAGCAGGTAGAGCAGTTTTGGTTGTCCGCAACAAACCTCCCGGTGAGGTGTCTTCGTCGGACAATTATTGATGATCGACAAAAGGTCTTAGGTAAGCGTGGAAAATTACCATATGGCACAGCGCACCTTACAGTTTTAGCTGCTGGTAACCCAGATCACGGAGTAACTTTGGCTCGTCTTATTAGGGGATACATGAAGGCAGTGACAGAATAAATTTTTGCGGGTATAGTATAGTGATCGTACGGCGCCCTTCCAAGGCGTAGGGACGGGTTTGATTCCCGTTACCCGCTCCAAACAAAAACTGCCCATCTGGGCAGTTTTTGTTTTGCAATCATATTTATAGTACATTAATTAACATATATTACCATGACAAATCAAATCTTTTCACAATCCCTTCATTTTTAGGATGGTATAATGTAGGTACTCTTACGAGTACATCAAATTAAAGAGTATACACCATGAAGAAGTCACGTTTAGTGTTTCTTCTATTTGTGCTGGGTGGCATTATAGCACCCAGTTTGGTACAATCTGCCGACCACGCGGTCGGAGTTAACATCAATCGAGTAACTTCAGACCCAGTGGAGCTAGGAGTTGGGAGAAGAGTGCACCCATGTCCACCTGAGCCCAAGTCGCTTCCAGTTACCGATGGTCCCAACTGGGTTGTCAGGTTCAAGACTTACGTAATTCCAGACTCAATCTCTGTGGAAACCAACCATAATTTGTTTGAATACGACATTGAGTGGTATGACCACAACTTGGGGACAGGAAAAGCGACACACTATCCGAGAGAATGTCCACTTAGCCTGGCAATGGAGCTGGCTGTTAAGCACTTTGCTTTGACAGACATAATCATTCTCCGGAATGATTTCACGTTGAAACGACTCGGGGCCAACTGGACTGGAGATGAGGCTGGGCTTCGAAAGGTTATCGACGTTTACATCCGAGCCTATGATAAAAGGCAAGGTGTTACGGTAACATTTTTGGATACTGTTAAAGTTGAACCTTGCTACAGCAGAGCATATACCGGCATTAACACCATAGTAACAGGGGAAGCTTCTTACGCTTCATTTGGCTTCGGTAGGGCTCCTGAGGTACAGGTAGTCAGTGATTCTCAGGCCAAAGCTTGCAGAGTAACGCGACCAATTGATTGGTAAAGCACACTTTCCGCACTTTGTGGGTTGGCGGCAGGACTAAACTGCCGCCAACCCAACTCTTTAAAATATTTTTTTCTAACAAATAAAAAACCACCTAAGGTGGTTTTTTATTTGGTCGGGGTGCTGGGAATCGAACCCACCTCACGCTGACTTCAACTTCCTTCGGTCGTTTCAGTCATTCTCACTTCGTGAGAATACGCTGCGGCGGGCCCCGTCGCTAAAAACTTGCCATTCAAGGCAAGTTTTTGCCCTTCTGGCCGCTCTTCGGTTCGATTGGAAAATTTGTGCCAAGAAATAAGAAAAACCTCAGTACGAGGTCTTTCTTATTTTCTGGTCGGGGTGCTGGGAATCGAACCCAGTCTACTCGCTCCCAAAGCGAACGTACTACCGGTATACTACACCCCGAGAACTATGTACGGACCCAATGTTGGGTTCGATTTTGAGCGAAGCGAACAATTTGGAATTTTTAGCGGCAAGGCCGCGAGAGGAAAAGTAGGGTAGTCCTTGTACTTGGGGTTTCCCCAAGTGGAAAGGACATGCTCACCAGGGAAGCTTCATTCCCGATGCTGCATCGGGATGGAGGGGTTGTTCCTGAAGGAGCCCCGATTCCGAATCGGGGTCCTGCTCAGGTCGGCGATGCTAGCCCTATAATAGCATACCAGTCTACTCGCTCCCAAAGCGAGCGGTACCCGCCCCTACGGGCGGGTCGCCCAAAGGGGCGACTACCGGTATACGACATCCCGTCGTCGTAGTGTTCTACAACCAATGGATAACCTGCTCAGAGCAGCAGCTTCTCCATTGGTCTCCGCACACTACTCCTCTTCCCAAATGATCG
>DASPKA010000010.1:0-2767 GCA_035628335.1 Patescibacteria group bacterium
TTGTATTGTTTGTACCCTTAGTTTGCATAATCTTACTCGGCACAAGCGTTGTCTCTGGGCGCTCTGCCTTTAACAAAGGCGTGGGCTTGTCCCTTCTTGGCTTATGGATTCTTGCAATAATTGTCGCAGCCAACACTGGAATACGTCTTGTACCACAAATACAGGAAATAGTAGAAAATGACCCTAGCTACCAAATGGAAACCAGGGTACTACCTTTAACGGGGTTTACTGCGATTGAGGTAAAAGGCTATGACTCGGTTGAAATTCTGCAAAGCGAAAACTTTGAGGTGACAGTACGTGGACGAGTGAGGGACTTAGATAGAGCTGTTACAGCCATAGAAAACAACACACTTACAGTTGACCGAAACCGCGAACAGCGCTGCCTCTTCTGCTCTCATGGCCATATCCACTACACCATATACATGCCAAAAGTCAGTTCCGTAACCGCAACCGGTGCATCTCGCGTAACTGCAATACTTGATGCCGCTACCTTTACAGCAGCAGTTTCTGGCGCTTCAAGGCTTGAAGCTTATGGTACCGCAACCAGGCTTGAACTAAACTTAGATGGCGCAAGCAGAGTTAACGCGCAAAACCTTGCTGCGTCACAAGTACGCATTACAAGCGACGGAGCAAGCAGAGTTAACTTGAAAAAAGTAGATGAACTCCAGGTAGACTTGGATGGAGCGAGTACGGTCATATATGAAGACGCAGCTAAGGTCACGGAAAGCAGGCGCGGCGCCAGTAGAATAATAAAACGCAGCATCAATAACCAATGAGGAGTTATACTTCGCTAGTATTTTTCATTCTTATCATACAAGGGATTATTACTCTTGGACACCTTATAGTTTATAAGGCGTTTCAACTAATTTACCCATTATACCATCCTTCATGGAAAATTTTGTGGGTGTTTTTGACATTTTATTTTCTCGGTGCCACCCTAGTCTCTAACTTAGGATACTCAACCATAACTCGTTTTCTCTCTACGACAAGCAGTTTTTGGCTCGGTAATTTACTATACTTTGTTATTGCCGCGTGTTTAACACTGACATGTCACTATATACTAAAGCTTCCGGCTTTGCAGACCGGAGGCCTGTTTTTTGCCGCAGCTCTAATGGTCTCCATTTACGGAGTACTAAATGCAATGGACACACAGATTACCCGATACGATATAACAATACCGAACCTCCCTGCAGAATGGAAAAGTAAGCAAATAATAGTAGTTGCTGACTCACACTTTGGTCAAATACGAGGAAAGGCATTCGCTGAAAAGATTTCAAAGCTAATCACAGATCAAAAACCAGACCTAGTACTAATTCCAGGAGACTTCTTTGACGGACCGCCAACAGACTACGATGCAGCAGCTGTGCCTTTCGGTAAGATACCGGCACCAGTGTACTTTGCAAATGGAAACCACGAGGAATTTAGAGACTCGTCTGTCTATATCCAAGCCCTGGAAAGAGCAGGTGTACATATACTCAATAACAAAAGCGCCACAATCAACGGCCTGCAAATTCTAGGGGTGGACTACTTTTCAACAACAAATAGTGAACAGCTTAGTGGCACACTTCAGGCAATCAGCTGGGACAAGACCCTGCCAACCATCCTCATAAAGCATAGCCCAGCCAACATATCGACAGCCGCGCAATTCCCAATTGCCCTACAAGTCTCAGGACACTCGCACAAGGGGCAAGTTTGGCCTGGCCCGCTCATTGCGGAAAAAGTCTACGGTAAGTTTTCTTATGGTTTGAACTACGAAAAAAGCTTGGCCGTGGTAACGACGTCAGGCGTAGGCACCTGGGGTCCGCCCATGAGAGTAGGAACAAAGAGTGAAATAGTAGTCCTTACGCTTAAGTAATCTACTTCTTTTCTTTTATTCGCTCTGCCAGTTCACTCAGAAGAAAAATACTTACATCATCCTTAGTTGTCCCCTGCGGATGAAATGGTAATTCCATAACGGCTATTAGCTTCAGCAAGTAAGTATATAAGAACGCAAAGAAACCAGTAACAAGCATTTCGTTTCTAAGGCCGGGTATGTCCGTAAACAACAACATACCGACTATAGCAAATACTATAAACTCAACCAATAGAAAGGCAGAAGGTAAAGGTTGAATCTTAAGTAGATAGCGCATGCGCAGTAGGCACTTTACCACAGAAAGCAAGTCTTGTTTAAGCTTTACAATATAGTTTGCTGGAACCCCTAAGCTTTCTAGATCATAAAAAAATGCATATAATTCTTTAACTTTCCGTAACGACTTTGAGGTATGGTGTTCTACATCTTCTTTAAATAGAACCAATACCTCAGTAATAATCGCCTGGTACTCAGCCAGCCTAAACTCAGGATACCGCTGTTTAAACAACTCCCCATCTTGACTCAGGCTTTCAAGTGAGGCGGTTATCTCAGCTGGTATTTTTTCACTCTCTTTGTAGTCAGTATGAGTACTGCTCGCTATAAAGCCCAGAACAAATATAGTCCCAGCAAAAATTCCGGTATGTAGCGGAGTTATGGCAAAAAACTCCCAGCCGAGTACGTGCAACAAAAATTTTACGCTCACAACTAAGAGGGTAATTACAGTAGTCTCTGTTAAAATCTTATAGCGGTTACTCATATTTATAAGTATATCAAAACTCCCGAAGTTTTGCCCGGGAGTTTTGATCTCTAGAAACCTTCGTCCGTTACCAAATTTTTACTCTGAAAGCGTTCAAGACACTCTTAACTTCGTCCCATACGCCTTTTGCTTTTATCTTCGAACCTACCTGCACAGAAGCA
>DASPKA010000011.1:0-13396 GCA_035628335.1 Patescibacteria group bacterium
AATCTTTGTACGCTTTCTGTACATATTATTGTACTATGTTTAAAAGTAAAACGAGCGCAATACAGCTAATAATTGAGAAGAAAAGAGATACCGTAGCGAGGATATGTGGTAGTACTTTTGAGATATTTCGTATGCCAAAACCTGTAAGCGCATTCACCACCAACACTAGCCCCGCAGACACAGGCAACCAGTAGAGCTGGGAAATGTTTCCAAGTATGTCTGCGCCAAAGAGAGCGTTGTAGTGTAAGACAGTCTCAAAATCCCCTCCTGCAAGGAGGGTACTACGTACTAAGTAATACTGGAGTCCTGCGAGCAGAGCTGAAGTACCATACAGCGCTACTTGGATTTTAATTAAAGATGCAGTCTTCATACGGTAAGAGGCCTTAAAACATCTTTGCCAATATATGACCTAAGCACGTCAGGCACTCGGACACTCCCATCTGCCTGCTGATAGTTTTCTAAAATTGCAATGAGAATGCGGGGGCTCGCAATAGCTGTATTGTTTAACGCGAAAGCGTACAAATTTTTACCTTTAGCGTCTTTATACTTTATCCCAAGCCTCCGGGTCTGCCAGTCTGTTAGGTTTGATGCGGAATGCGTTTCACCATATTTACCCCTGCCTGGCATCCAGGTCTCAATATCGAACATACGGTATTTGCCTACACCCATGTCACCGGCAGCGTTTGCCACTATGCGATATGGTAGCTGTAAATCCTGCAAAATACTTTCAGAAATCCCAAGGATCTTCTGATGCCACATCTCTGACTCAGCAATGTCAGCTTTACAAATTACAACCTGCTCAACTTTCATGAACTCATGAATGCGGTACACGCCTTTGGTGTCTTTACCATAAGAACCTATTTCACTTCTATAACACTGGGAGATCCCACAGACTTTTTTCGGCAATTCGGATTCATCTATGATAGTTTCCGCAAAGTATGCCAAAAGACTCGGTTCGCTTGTACCGGTCAAAAACACATCCTCTTTATCCTTTGTCCTGTCTTTGGCATTTGCAACCTGGTAAATACCTTCCCTATCACCTGGAAAATGACCGCTTCCAATCAAAGCAAACTCCCGAACTAAGGTTGGAGTAGACATCATCGCAAAATCCTCTGCTTGTAACTTTTTTAAAGCATACTGCAGAAGACCATAATGCAGCAGCACAGCTTCATTCTTTAAATAGTACCCTCTAAACCCTGAAGTCTTAACACCCCTTTCAAAATCAAATAATCCTAGTTGTTCCCCTAAGGCGATATGGTCCTTAATCTCAAAGTCAAATACAGCAGGGGCGTCATCTGGATTCGAAGGAATATACTCACCTTTTTGTGGGTGCCAGAACTTTACCGATTTGTTGTATGTATCATCTGGTCCCTCTGGTACGTCATCTGCGGGTATGTTTGGAACGTACAACATGAGTTCGTCAAAATTCGTTTGCACCAGTACAAGCTTTGATTCAATTTCAGCTTGCTTTGCATCCACTGTCTTCATTTCGGCAATTTTAGCGGCACGTTCATCTGCCGCGAGCTTCGGAATGGCCTTAGAAGCTTCATTTTTTTGAGCTCGCAGAATTTCACTTTCGGAAAGCAAAGAACGCCGCTGCTCATCGAGAGCGAGTAGTTCGTCTACATCAAATGTTAAAAATTTTCTTTTGACCGCATCTTTTACTTTGTCTGCATTTTCGCGAATATATTTTATGTCTAACATACTAAAGTTATAAAAAGAATTAATACATCTCCAGTATCTCTCTCACATTTCTCATTACATCTAATGCCATAAACTCTTCCTTAGAAACAAATCTTGTCTCGAGTATCTCAGAGTCTGCTAGAGAAAGTTCGCCTCCAAGAATTACACAGACAAAACTAAATAGATACAACTTCACCTGCGACGAACCGTCAGGACTATCCCAGTACGCTGTTATTACTCTCGGTAACATGTTTTTAACTTTAACATCCAGCCCCACCTCTTCTTTCACTTCGCGAACCACAGCTTGTTCTGGCCTTTCCTCGTATTCAATAGCCCCACCAACAAACTGCCACTTTCCGTGGTCCACTGCATTGTCCGGTTCATTCCTGCGCGTGGCAAGCAGCCTTCCCTCGCTGTCAACTACTAAACCAAGTGCAACTGAAAGCTCTTTCTTTTGCATGTTATGTATATAGTTGGAAGTCTTTAGTAAGGCTTTCCACTTGTTTTTTATTTCCGAAGACTAATACACCATAAAATTCTATTTCACTATGTTTTTTAGCTTTCATAGCGGCAATCACTTTTTTATCATCACTGCTTTCTATCATATCTTGAGTAAATTCTGAAACCTGAAGTCCTGCTTTTTTTGCTGCAGCTACCAAACTACGGAGCGACTCAGCGCTCTCTGCTGCCTTAATAATAATAGCGTGCGAAATATTCATGTTTATAGACTGCCCGTCTTTTGACATTGCGGTATCCTCATAAAATAAGTGTTTGCCTTCACGCGCAGCAAACGCGGCTGAAAGGTGAGCTATGGTGTTCATTTCTTGCCAGGGCAAAAGACTCGCGCCCTTATTCACAACTGCTACGGCCATCGGTGTAACCTTTACATCTTTAGCACTTTTTTGCTTTTCCTGCATGAGAGGAAAGACTACGGTTTCTCGTATAGACTTATCCGCAAGAAACGCAAACAAACGCTCAGACAATCCAAAACCCGCGCACGGGGGCATGCCGTACTCCATTGCCTCTAGATAGTCCTCGTCTATCATTTGTGCTTCTTCATCGCCCTTTTCCCGTAGTTTCATTTGTGCGTCAAAGCGTGAGCGCTGGTCAAGCGGGTCATTAAGCTCACCAAATCCTTTCCCAAGTTCAGTACCATAGGCAATAATCTGCATGCGTTGGACAATTTTGGGATTGTTAGGGTCTCGCTTAGCAAGGGGCTCTAACTCTAGCGGCTGGTCAACTAGAAATACAGGTCTGTCGCCCGGAAGTGTTTTGCGGATTTTTTTAAAAATGATATCCATCAACCGTCCGCGTTCAGCAAACGACTCAAAAGGAATATGATTCGTAGTGCAATAGTCTTTCAGATCTTCGTCTGAACAAGTTAGCAAATTTAACCCGGTGTGCTCCTGGAAAATCTTTACATAACTCACCCTCTCCCAAGAACCCGACCAGTCAACAGTCATACCCCGTGCAGTAATGCTAAGGGTGCCAAAGGTTTCTTGGATTACATACTGGTACATCTTTTCTATCATTCGCATCAGTCCTTCAAAGTCACAATATGCCCAGTAGAATTCCATTTGGGTGTAGTCCTGCAAGTGCTCAGTTGAGATACCTTCATTTCTAAAAATTCTGCCAATTTCAAATACTTTTTCATACCCTCCAACCAGCATTTTCTTTAGCGGCAGCTCCAGAGAGATACGTAAATAGAAATCACGTCCTAGGGCGTTGTGGTGGGTTATAAATGGCCTGGCTTCAGCGCCACCCGGGGTAGACTCAAGCACCGGCATTTCAATATGCATAAAGCCTTCGTTCTGCAAGAAGTCACGCATTGAATTCCAGAACTTTGCTTTTTTAACAAATATCTCCCTTGAATCAGGATTCTGTAATAAGTCAAGGTAACGTTTTCTAAGCCGGGTCTCTTCGTCTGCTAAACCATAATAGTCTGAAGGCAAAGGGCGTATAGACTTTGCTAGCATAGTAAACTCACTTACTTCTAACGTTTTCTCTGAAGTTTTTGTTAAAAACAACTTCCCAGATGCTTGAAAAAAGTCACCGATATCAAAATTCTTCAAAAACCATTTAAGCTTTTCGCCTACATTATCCGACTTTAACAAGACTTGGATTCTTGTGGTTCCGTCTTCTATGTGCACAAAACACACCTTACCCATTTCACGAACCGAGCGTATACGTCCAACTAAACTAATCTCGTGACCTTGCAGCGAGTCAAAGCCTTCCAAGGCTTCTTGGTTAGTGTGCGTTCGCTTAGTAACCGATGGATACGGGTTTACCCCTTCCTCGGCTAATCGCATAGCCTTTTCTTTTCTAAATTTTAAAATGTCTTCTAGTCTTTCGGTCATAAAAAGTAGTTACCTTAGATCTTATTCCACCCCCTATATTATATGATACCAGGAAAAACTTTGCGAATACTATTACACCACATTTCCCCAAAAACAATGGTTATCATTGCATATCATTTTAGGTATTTATATTTATTCTGAACGTGCTCATCAAATGTTTTGGAGTATACTACCTCGCCGGAGGGTTGTTTATGAAGAAAATAGAGGTAGTCAGTTTTTATAGGCTGAAAGGCGGCAATGAGACTCATTAATGAAGGGTTACAGATTGGAGTCGGAGGTAGACCCGGGTATTTGTATGTATTGTATGGTGAATTTTTCTCTAAATCTTCTAGAGAAGCAGCAGCTACGTTCTTTCCGGTTGCATAGTTAACTGTCGCGTCACTCTGCAGGGCTTGTCCTATTTTGAGACGATTCAAAAAAATACCCGCAACTGTTTTTCTTTCTTCCTGCAAACGTTCCCTGCTATTATCACCTAGCGTTGAAAGGTTCCTCCCGGTTTCCTTTTCTATTATAGATGCAAGAATGAGAACTTCGTACCCGCTCAACTCCAAACCATGCGCTTGAAACTTGTAACCCTTAAGTGTTTTAACCGCTCCTTCCTCCGCAGTAAAAAATTTCTTTTCAAAGTTGCTAGCAAACTTGTCCACAGCTTCATCAGCCGAAATCGGATCTGTAAGACGGTACGTGTCTGGAAACAACATTCCCTCCCATTTCACTAAGACTTCCTCCGCGCTGTCTGACAGTTTCATTGCAGGAGCTCCGTCTATCCGTGGACGAGGGTGAGTCTTGAGGCTAGTAACAAAAAACTTACTTTGAAGACTAGTTTTCTTTTCCAAGTACTCAGTAATTTGAGAAGTGCGCCAACCTTCCGGTATGGTTACGGTTATGTCCTCTTTCTGTTTTTTTGCAGCTACCAGCTGCGCAGCCTCACGAGCCTCATACCGCCTATACAAAAAAACTCCGCCTAAAACTCCGGCGGCAAGACATGCTGTTATTACTACTATAATAATGTTCTTCAAATTCATATATTTAAAACAAATTTAACCAGCGTAACCAGATACCCTGCAGCTGCTTTTAAAATCGGAACTGAGGCAGGAAGCAAGACAATGAGCACAACAAGCGCAATAAAATTCTTTTTGAGGAAACCCCATACCGAGTACACCAAAAGCACTGCCAATCCGACAGAAACTAACGGACGTATCATGGCAGGAAAAAACGCTAAAAATTTTTCATACGCTTGAGCAATATACTCTGGCATACACTTAAAAATTACTTCTTTATACCAAAGAAATATGAGGTTCATCTAGAATATCATTGATAAAACGGTCGAACGCTGCTTTTCGCAGCTCAAACTCTTGAGAGCCCATAACACAATAGTTAAACTCTGTTTCCAGTAGGTCTTGCCATTTATCTAACAGCCTCTCATATGTGGCCCTTGGAATATCACCGACTAATAGCACATCAACCCTTCCCGAAGGGCGTCCTACGAACAAACCAGTTAAGTATCCAGCAACAAACCCGGCCTTCCGTGCATCGTGTGAAAATGAATCTTCTAGTGAGTAACGGTTGCGTAAAAACTCCTCAAGTACTGCTATGTCTGAGTACTCCCGAGGGTTGTACATGTACAAACGTACTCCATCGCGCGTAACTGTACCTACTATACCGAGCCGCTTTAGCTCTTCTAGAACTTGTAAGACTATGCGCTTATCTAATGAGAGTTTTTGAGAGATTTCTTTAACTGAAAACGATCTCTTAGGGCTGAGGAGCAAAAAAACAACCACTGCTCCTATGTGCTTTTGCTGTAACAGTTTTTCTATATTCATAATCTAGCCTAATAATATCATAGGTATCCTCTATTCTCAAAAAAGCCCATGTCTACTATACTTATGTCATGAAGCACCAATCGTTTGAGGAATTTTCCATCCATTTTGCTGCATATTCCGGCGGCTCACATTCTAACTCTCGGAACTTTATTGCGGCCCTTCGCGAGGAACTTGGACCTGGGGTACATATGTCCATATTGCTTGACGTCCCAACCCTGAACCCAGCGGCAAGAAAAGAATGCAAGCAAATTTTGCTCGCCCTGATTTCTGCTTTTAAGCGCGCTTTTAAATACCTATCATCTGACGCAGCATTTGAGAATGCACTTGCTCAGAGTAACGAAGAACTTGGTAAGTTAGTTTCGCTTGGCAAAGGTTCTTTTGCAGGCAAAGTTTCTGCTGGACTCTTTGTAACACACCACGACAGAGTCTTTATTACAACTGCTGGTGGTGTTCGGTGTTGGATATATAGAGGAGGCAAGCTCATGGACTTGTCGTCTGAGAGCATCCTAAAACATCCACTGAAAACATTTGAAAATTTTAGCAGCGGGAAGCTTCAAGTTGGTGATGCAATACTTTGTACAAACCAAGCGTTTATTGACAGAGTCGCGGTGGGTAAAATCCAGCATATACTCAGCGAAACTAAAAATCCCAACGTGACTGGAGAACATTTTGAAACTCTTGTTTCAGACGACGACCTCAGCGAGTTCTCTTCCGGTTTTTTGTTACTCCACATTCTGCCTAAAGACTACATTCAAGAAAAAAACATCGCAGTGAAAGAAACTACTCCGGCTGATTATACAAGACCAAACTTGAGTAATTTAATGAAAAACGGGTTCTCAAAAATTTCTGATTTTAAAAAGCCAGACCCAAATCAAGTAAAGGAAACAACAAGAAGGATAACGATATCATTTATAAAAAAACTCCGTGAGTATTGGTTTCTTCTTATTAAATATCTCCATACCCTCAATCAAAAACAAACAACAACTAACCGAGGACCTGTTGTAACTTCAAAAGCAAGATCCATAGGTCACGTTATTCAAAGGGGAAGACAAAAATACCTTTACATAGGAGCATTTGTTCTTGCCTTAGTACTTGGAATATACAGTTACTATGCTCACGCAAAAACAGTTGAGCAAAAACGGGCCAATTCATTTACAGAACAGTACAACAAATTAGATGAGCAGATTAAAGACCTGCCTGAGCTTGCCACACAAGCACATACACGAGTCGTTGCGCAGCTACAGCAAGAGATACATGCCCTAACTCCAAAACTTGAAAAAGAAACTCAAGAAAAACAAAACTTGGTTACTAGACTCCAACAGAGGGTGGACGCAGCAGACAAGTCGCTTGTGCTTCAAGCGACAAACCTAGGTCCCATAGGCGATAGTGACAGCTTTCTAAAATTCGCTTTTGAAATTGGAGCCCAGAAAGGCGAGACAGTGAACCGGCTAAGCAAGCTTTCTGGAAAATTCTTAGACAAAACATTTACCTATCCTGGAACAATAGAGGCCTCTGCGTATATTGGAGGAAACAAACTTTTAGTATATGACGGTGAAGGGCTGGTCATGTGGGACATTTCAAACTCACAAAAACTCGGTGAAAGTGCACAAAGCGTACCTTTGCCCCATGAATACGGTGGCTTTGTCTATAGCGCACAAAATGGCAAGGTGTACATGATAAACAAGCAGACCAACAGCATAACTGGATTTGAAATTAGAGATCGCCTTATTCTCCATCCAGGTCCAGTCGTGTTTAACGAACCAGAGGTTGGTTCTGGCTTTGATCTAGCGTATGATGGAAGCTTTTGGATTCTCTCCTCCCAAAAGCTGTATAAGCGCGCATCGACTGGAGCATATACTGAGTTTAACCTCCAAGACTTATACACACAGTTCGCTGGTCGTGGTAAGGTACTTGCAATCCCTGGGCAAAAAAACGTATACGTTTTAGACGGCGGAAATGGGCGGGTATTGGTCCTGAACCGTACCCTTACCCTGCTCCAAAGTTTCACTTTTCCTGAACTCCAGTTAATCAAAGATTTTGACATAGACGAAAGAGCTGGAACCATGTACTTACTTTCAGAAGGCAAAATCTACAAAGCAACGTTTGAAGTACCACAATAGAAAACACCTTGTGTTATAGGCGAAAAAAATGTATAAGTATAATGGCTTAAAACAGATCAAAAATTTAAGGAGAAACCAAAAATGCAATGTATTTTTTGCGTAAACAAGAGCAATGCGGTGGAATACCTGGCTTACAACCGAACAGATTGGCCATTTGCAGTCCGCGTAGCCTTATGTCCCTCGCACTTGTCTTCACTTAAAGAAACGGTTCGGAAAGTTCTGCAGGAACTATTACTCGTCGAGAGTGCGCGTATGCATCTTAACCTCGATAGTCGTGTATTTTGCACTCATTGTCCCTACACCGCACATACTCCCGACCTCGCTACCTGGGAACTCAAATTCACGCACGAACAATTCCCCGCCGGGGTGTACATTCACCTCTGTAACTCGCATGCCACAGGCACAGAGTTACAACAAATCAAAAGCATACTAACAACGGTGGGCTTTTCAATGACTTCTGCTGGCCGCATTCATCAGCGGTAACTAAAAAACCGTCCCGATGCTACATCGGGACGGTTTTTCTCTTTATTATTTCAAAGTAATTTTCGCACCTGCTTCCTCAAGTTTCTTCTTGAGGGCTTCTGCGTCTGCTTTTGGAGCGCTTTCCTTTATAATCTTTGGAGCGCCGTCTACGAGGTCCTTAGCTTCTTTAAGACCAAGACCAGTTGCTTCGCGTACAGCTTTGATGACGTTAATCTTGTTTGCGCCAGCGTCAGTTAACTCTACTGCGAAGTCCGTCTTCTCTTCAGCAACTGCTGCACCTGCGCCACCTGCAGCTGGCATTGCACCCATCATTACTGGAGCTGCTGCGGAAACACCGAACTTACCTTCCAAAACCTTAACGAGTTCAGCCAATTCGAGCACGGTTAATTTCTCAATACTTTCAACCAGGGACTTAAATTTCTCTGGTACTTCTACTTTATTGTCTTCAGACATATTAGTTAGTCGTAAGTTGTAAGTTGTAAGTCGTAAGGAGCAGACAAGGGTTTCTTGTGCTTGCTTACGAATGTCGACTTACTACTGTCGACTTGTAATTACTTAGTTGCTACCGCGTTCAGTACGTTTACTAAACCGCGAATGTTACCTGCCAGAACATTAACGAAACCGGATACCGGAGCGTTAATGGTACGTACGAGCGCTCCACGCAGATCTTGCTTGCCTGGCATATCAGCCAAGGCAACTACCTGCGCTTTAGAAATGAGCGCGCCATCTACATAGCCTGCCAAAATACCAAGGGTCTGGATATCCTTTGACTGGGCTTTAACCAACTTTGCAGCAGCAGTTTCGTCATCTGTTGAAAGAGACAAAATTACTGGCTGCTTGAAATCTACACTTTCGGCGTTTACCCCAGCTGACTCAAGCGCCTTGCGGACCAAAGTTACCTTGTAGACCTTGGAAAAGACACCATCTTTTTCTGCAGCGCGGCGAAACTTGTCCATGTTTGGCACGGTTGTTCCACTGTAGCCGGTAAACACCATAGACTTTGCCTGTTTCACTTTTTCTGTTAACTCAGCCAAGTCATCACTTTTCTGTTGCTTTGTTTTAGCCATTTAAATAGCCTTTGGCCTTTAACCTTTGGCCTTTAGCAGTTCCATTTCTGGCTAACGGCTAATTGCAAATGGCTAATGGCTTTTAAAAATCGACCTTTAATCACCTTTCCCAAATAAAAACTCGGTATTTCTACCGGGATAAAAAATAAGTTCAACTGTATAGCTGACTATCTTTTCCTCGGCGGGATATTTAATCTCCCGATGCAACATCGGGAAAACCTGCTGTCTTTGGAAGTTAGGTTACATAAATCATAACAAATATTTAAAACTTATGCAACTCGATTATATAAAAAGATTTTGGTATATATGGCTTAAATATGATGATTTTGTAAAACTACCTTAAATTAATATTGACAAAAGTCAAAATAATTATTATGATGCTGAATTCCACTTTCTGTCACCAAAGCGTGTCAGAAATCGAAACAATCACATTTTTTTAGGAGAATTACAATGAAGCTGAATTTCTACGCTGAGAAGCAGATCAAGATGATTTTGCTAATCCTCGCCCTACTCGCGGGCTCCGCCCTTCCGGGAAATGGTAAGGCGCTTACTTCGGCTGGTCCCAGCGAAGTCGCTGTCGCTGCGACCATCAAACGCCACATCACCTGCAGCCGGGCTGAAACCATCATGGTAAGCACCCAGGGCAAAGAAGGCTTTGCCAAGGTTAACATCTTCGGTGTGAACAATCGCGGCCACGTCAGCGATTGGATGGGCGCACGCGCCATCTTGTACCAGTCCAACAATGGTACGTGGTACGTGGGTGAGGTGCACGGACCAAACTTCAACTATTACCGGCTCGACAAGCCGGTGCAATGACGCTTCAGCTAATTTTACAAACGTCGTATGAACTCTCAGAGTTCAGCGGCGTTTTCCTTTAAAAATTCTCACTTTATCGCAAATGAACAGTAGAGTAGCTGACAAGGAAGTGGAATTTACTTCCACTGGATTGGCAGCGTACTCACTACGATAAAGTGAGAATTTATATTTTTATTATTTTTTGAAACCTACACCTTCTTCTGCTTTTTTAAACTTCACTGTGTAGTGCGGTTCGTGTTTAATACCCTCTTCGTCTTCAACGATAACTTCTTCCCCTTTTAGCATATGGTCTATGGCAAGCGAAGCCATAAGTTCTTTGTCACCGTCTATATCTTTTTTCAAGGCTTCAAGACGAACCCATTCTTTTCCTAAATCGTTCTTAACTTCCTGTTCTATTTGCTTCTTTCGGAGCTTTAAGTTCTTCAACTGTTCGTCAATCTTACGGTATTCTTCCAGGTTCTCAAGTGCGTCTTTGTACATGTTCTTTATCTCCTTAAGCTCAGCCTTTTTGCTCTTATGCTTAATGAAGACATCTTGTAATCTTTGCATTATTTGAGTATAATTAATAAGCCCATTTGAGGCGCCAATATATTCTACCACACAAAAAAACTAAATATCTGTTAAGCTGGGGTATGGCCAAGCGGTAAGGCAATGGGTTCTGGTCCCATGATCCTAGGTTCGAATCCTAGTACCCCAGCTTAGTAGGTATTTTTTTGTTTTAGTGAAAAAATGATAGTGTTAAGTTACTATGCAAAATGAATTCACCGCTAGAGAAGCAGATTACGAAAATGTTGAGACGTATAACGAAGAGCTCAAGCAACGAGTGATTGAGTCGCTTACAGACCGGTATGGAATCGAGCGCAGTTTGTATGCAGGTATCATTCTTAACAGAATTAACAAGTTTCTCACTGCCTTACAAAATACATACGGGGACCTGCGCCAAGTTAAGGGTAAACGAATACTTGACATAGGTTGTGGAAAAAAAGCAGTTGAAGAAGATGGGTCAGACATTGATCAAAGCACAGAGCGAGTCTTTGAGCCTTGGATGTGCCGTATTCTCGTAGAGCTGGGTGCTGACCCTGTTGGTATAGATATAGAAGTAAACGATGACCCGTCTTTTGAGCATTACCAAATTGATGCAGCTTTGCCTGGCGCTTTTGCATTCTTACCTGACCATTCGTTTGACGGGTGGCATGACATGAGTGTATTTGGACATCCTAAATTTGTAAAAAACATTCCACGTCGAGAGCGGGGCAGAGTCTATGAGAATATGAAATCAGAAATGACGCGCTTACTAAAATCTAATGGCATGATAATACAAACTCACATTGAAAGTTTGAATCCTGCAAACCAAAATGTTTGACTACAAAACAGTTATTAGTATCATTGCTGTCCTGCTTACGTTCGGGGGCTACGCTCCGTATATTCGAGACGTACTACAAAAAAAGACCACGCCACATGCGTTCACCTGGTTTGTGTGGACCTTAGCGTCAGCCATTGCCTGTGCATTACAAATTTCTGGCGGTGCAGGCCCGGGAGCATGGGTAACCTTAGCTGTAGTTCTGATATGCCTGCTTATATTTGTCCTTTCGCTTCGAAACGGACATAAAGACATAACCCGAACGGATGTCGTATTTCTCATACTTTCGCTTATGGCTCTTGGGCTCTGGCTTGTAGCTAAATTACCTATTTGGTCTAATATCTTAATAGTTACCGTAGACGTGCTAGGCTTTGCGCCAACGATCAGAAAATCCTGGAGCAAACCATACTCAGAAACTCTGGTAACATACAAAATAACTGCACTCAGACATGGACTCAGTATATTCGCCCAACAACAATACAACATCCTCACCACACTCTACCCCGTTGCATGGACCGCTGCCAATGCATTGTTTAGTCTACTTCTTATTCTTCGCCGCAGGGTGATACCAAGAGAAAACCGCCCTTAAGGGGCGGTTTTATACTAGGAACTTTTGCCTTGTCTTTTCTATTAATATTTGGAGGTACTGAAAATTAAGAACAATGAACAGCGTAACCCCAACCATTTCAGCAAACTCTTCCGTTGCAACAAGCTTAATCCATACATCGTCTGAAAACTTAGTTGAGGTTGTGTAAAACTCTAATACTGGAGAAACAAAGAAACACGCCACTGCCAAACAAAGCAACCACATATTTACTTGCGTCCTTTTACGAAAGAAGTAAATAAGGTATATAAAATATGCCGCAGATGCTAAGATAGCTGGCCAGTAAAATAACAGCCATTCAGTTGAGGTATACCCAAGCGTCGTAAAGGTTCGCTCGTACACCAAGAGCTGTTCTTCCCCGCCAAATATACTAGACATTAGTCCATGCAAACTCTCGTGTATAAAACCAACTTCATCAAGAGCTAAATATACGAACCCAAGCCAGTAGGGAAACAGCAGCCACAGCTGCCAGGACTTAAACGCACGGATCAAATACAAAAAGGTAAGAACAGTAAAAATAAGGGATGCGGCAAAAATAAGCTGGAAGCCTTGATAATAAGTAGGAATATTTCGTTCAAGGTCCAAGTCAAAGAGTTTAACTCCTGGTCCAAAGTAAAAGTAAAGAGCAATTAAAGCCAAGTCGCATAAAAACAACGGTGCAGCTATCCACAGGCTTTTGTTATTTAAAATACTCATTATAGTAATTATACAGCATGTGTAATTCATACGAGGCGGGAACCTTTCAACACTCGGAAGAAAGTCATGAGATTCCTGTCTTCCGGTTATGACAAATCATTTCTGTGTTATAATATAGGTAGCAATTAAAACAAAATAAATGTACACAAAAAACTTAATTTTTGGCTTGGGTGCAGCTTTTTTATACTTATTGCTTACCCTGCTCTCTGCGGCATTTTTTCCATTCACACAAAATTACCCTGGTCAAATATATCTTTACCTTAGCCTTGCTGTTGTGCTCTTTTTTGGCGCAAGGCGCACAAAAATAGCCAAATTTTCTGGCTTTAAACTCCCAGAGCACGGTACCGGTTTTTACTTTATTTTCCCCCTTATGCTTACTCTTCTCCC
>DASPKA010000012.1:0-3406 GCA_035628335.1 Patescibacteria group bacterium
GGCAAGTCGAGAGGTTCGTGGGTATGATGTTATATTGTCTTCTTCATCTTTGTTTTTAAAAGCGCTCCGAAAAAAGCCAGGGGCCGTACATATCCAGTATTGTCACACACCTCCCCGGTTTTTGTGGACAGAGCGTGATTATGCGAGTAGAGAAGTTCCGAAGGTTTTGCAGTTTTTAGCGTTTCCGTATTTGCGGTGGATGAAGGGTTGGGACGTGCGTATGTCAAATCGGGTAGATATTTTTATTGCTAACTCGCGTGAAGTCCAAAAGCGCATTCGGGAATTTTATGGGAGAGACTCTGTTGTGGTTTACCCCTTTGTGAATACCTCGTTTTGGAAGCCTACGAAGCCTAAAGGTGGTTACTTTCTAATGGCAGGGCGACTGGTGTCGCATAAGCGCTTTGAGTTGGTGGTTGAGGCATTTAACCAGCTTGGTTTGCCGTTATATGTGGCCGGAAGAGGGAGAATTGAGGGCAAATTGCGCAGCATAGCAAAAAGCAATATTATATTTAAGGGACGGGTAAATGATGAAGAATTGCGTGACCTTTATTCTGGAGCAATTGCTTACCTCTACCCACAGTTTGAAGATGCTGGAATTATGCCGCTCGAGGCAGCTGCCTGTGGAACTCCCACCATAGCAGCTGACCAGGGCGGTAGTAAAGAAACGGTCTTACATGGGGTTACTGGGATGCGGGTAGCAGAGGTAAGTGTGCTGAGTCTCGTTCAGGCAGTTAAGGAAATTACCTCGCAAGCCTTTGAGCAAGAGAAGATGATACGGCATGCTCACGGTTTTTCTGAAGAAAAATTTAAAGAACAGTTATTACATGTTGTTAACGTGTACTTATGAGAATTTTAGTTGACTTACGGTGTTTACAGAGTTTGCAAAAGACAGGGGTGGAGAACTATGTGTCGAGTCTTATAGAGAACATGCTCTTGCTCGACAGAGTCAACCAATACCTGTTTTTTTATAATGGTTTTAAAAAGTTCGTGCCACCGGATGATTTACACTTTGTAAACTCAGAAAATGTTTTCACTGGCATCCCTAACAAGTTTTTAAATCTGGGAATGAACTTTTTTAAGTACCCGATGCTAGAAAAGCTTACGGGATATTTTGATGTTGTATTTTTACCGAACCCAAGCGTAGTGGCATTCGCTGAACACAAGAAACTTGCTGTAGTTGCTCACGACCTTTCGCCGCTCGCAGTACCTGAAACCTTTGATCTTAAGCGTCGTATATGGCACGGACTGGTTAATATGAAAAAGTTATACCGCCGAGCTGATATTATTTTTGCCGTTTCTGAGTTTACCAAGCTAGACTTGATCCAGCGAGTAGGAGTAGAGGAAAAACAAGTTTTTGTTGCTCATCCGGCGCTTCCTCAGAGCCGCGAATTTACAACCTTGACACTACAGAAGTTGCGTGAGACCAGAACACGGCTTAACTTGCCGGGAGAGTACTTACTATATCTTGGAACTGTAGAACCGCGCAAAAATGTACAAGGTTTGCTCAAGGCATTTGAAGCTCTTAAATCTCCAGCTTCTTTGGTAATAGCGGGGCGTCCGGGTTGGAAGTATGGACCTATCTTTAAATCTGCTGCGCGATCACGCAAACGTGGGAGGATTGTATACCTGAACTATGTTGATGAAGCAGATAAGCCTGCTATAATTAAGTTAGCAAAAGCAGTGGTTTATCCGAGTATTTACGAGGGCTTTGGTTTTGTGCCGCTTGAGGCGTTCGCACTCGGTACCCCAGTTATTGCTTCTTCAGTAACCGCAATGCCAGAAGCGTGCGGGCCGGCGGCAATTTTAGTTGACCCCTACAAAACTGAAGATTTAACAGAGGCAATGAACATCATTTTAACTGACGACGTTTTAAGAGGCTCCTTAATATTAGAGGGACAGACCCAGGTGAAAAAGTTTAACTGGAAAAAAACAGCAGAGACCGTACTGTTAGGGTTGAGTTCTCTGCAGTAATAGAAAGAGAAAAATATTATGAATAACATCAAAATAGCTGTATATGAGATTTCGGGGTTTCAGGAGGAATATTTGAAAACAAAATTGCAGGGGTTGGATGTTGAGTATCATGCTGGAAAATTTGCTGAGGCTGAACACTCAGAGGCGGAGATAGTTTCCACATTTACCCAAAGTCACATAGGTCCAGAAAGCCTGGCAGTGCTGCCAAATTTAAAATACGTGGCTACGCGCACTACAGGTTTTGATCATATAAACGTTACAGGACTTGCTGAAAAGAATGTTCTCGTATCAAATGTTCCAACCTACGGTGAAAACACTGTTGCAGAGTATGCCTTTGCACTCATAATAGAGTTGTCTAGGAAAATGTATCCAACGCTCAAACGAGTAAGAGAGCAAAAGCAGTATAGCTACGAAGGCTTGGTGGGATTTGACTTGAAAGGAAAAACTTTAGGAGTGATTGGCACCGGACATATTGGAGCGTTCGCTATTAAAATTGCCAAGGGCTACTCCATGGAAGTGTTGGGTTACCAGCCTCAGCCCAACGAGGCATTGGCTCAGGAGTTTGGGTTTACTAACGTAAGTTTGGAAGAGTTGCTTAAGCGTTCTGATATAGTAACGCTGCATGTACCATATATGCCCGCGACGCACCATTTGATGGGTGCTGAGCAGTTTGCGCTCATGAAAGACAAAAGTATTTTTATTAACACCGCGCGTGGTGGTCTCGTGGATACGCAGAGTTTGCTTGGAGCGCTAAAGAGCGGAAAACTCACAGGTGCGGGGCTTGATGTTTTGGAAAACGAACCAGCTCTGAAGGCTGCATTAGCAGACTCAAGTGCTCCAAAGGACGAAGTGACCGCAGCAAACCTGGAGCTCATGGCTATGGCAAACGTGCTTATAACACCTCACAACGCTTTCCAAACAACAGAAGCTATAGAAAGAATACTAGACACAACCGCAGACAACATTAAAGCCTATATAGCAGGTATCCCACAAAACATTCTCAAGTAAAAAAAATCCCACACCTAAGGTGTGGGATTTTTTTTACGTTTACGTACTTTATAGACTGAGCCTAAAACCAAAACGAGTAACAAGGGAATGCCAATGATTGCCGAGAGCTCCTGCCAGCCAAGGGGCTCGAACCGCACTTCAAGCGGAATGTTTATTCCGCTTTGTTGCAGGAGCGGGGAGTCTAGTAGAGGCTTAGCTAAGAGCTTAACGGTATTGGTTTTAACTGTGTCGTTTTGCACACTGCGTTCGAGTTGAACACTGACTTTTTTTCGAGCACCAGCTTCCAGAGTAAAGGTGCGAGGTGTAATTCGTATACCCGTATCAACTGTCTCCAGGTAAACCTCAATTGCCTGAACATCGTCAGAGGGGTTAGCAATGGTGAGCTCGGCTGCTCCACTTTGCAAAAATCCAGTCTGAATGACAAGTC
>DASPKA010000013.1:0-4436 GCA_035628335.1 Patescibacteria group bacterium
CTTTATGTAATCCCGCTACTTCGCTAATAGTCTCACCTTTTTCAATTTTGTGCAGCACGCCATCCACCGGAAGCAAGGTTAAGGTTTGCCCAGGCCGTATGATGCTTTTTTCATTCAGGTCATTTGCCCAGAGCAGGGTGGTAAGTTTTAAGCTATACCTTTGCGCAATACCAGAGAGCGTGTCGCCGGGCTCCACTTCATATTCAAACGGTTTATGGTCTGGCTCGTCGCTGTCAGTGAGGCTTATTGGTTCTTGAACCATTATGCTCAGTTGAGTTTCGGTGTTGGTTTCAGCGTTTGAAGCCTGGGCTGTCTCTGGGTGGTCGTCGCTCGAGTAGTAGTACCAAAAGGAACTCACACAAAAACACACTAAAATCAAAACAAATACCCGTTTTCGCCTGTAAAATGGCTTTTTTCTTATAAAAGTAAAGTTGTCGTTGTATTGCCAAAAATGCATACATTAGTTATTATAGCTCCGCTGCTCAAAAGATGCTAGAATGCCTCAAAGGAGGCAATATGTACGGTATAGCAAGAATAATTGCAAGTTACATCGGTCGGAAACGAGTTGAAGGCGGAAAGCGTTCACGGAGTCACCGGGAGGGTAGGCAAAAGTTTGACTGCCCATCTTGCGAAATTGGGTGGACCCGCGTTGGTTTCCCGGTCGAAGACCAGTGTCCGAGGTGTGGGCGTATAATATTTTCAATAAACTATCAAAATCCAGCGTTTTGTCGAACGATCGCCTGGGGACGGTGGGTTACCGTTTATTTTCCCTGGCTTATCAAGAAGCCAGTGGTCTAGTAAAAGCCGTCTTGGTATTCCGCCTGTTGGCAGAATCAGGACGGCTTTCTATTTGGTATAATGAAGACGTGAATGAATTATGCAACACAAACTACGATTATGAAACGAGTTCAGATTTCGAGTGATGTTGTTGGGTATATGTTTGATAGTAGTAATCAGGGCATATTGCCCGCGGTACTGCTTATTCATGGCTGGACAAGTGGGCAGGATAGATTTTTTAAATTTGCGGAAGAACTCACGGCTTTGGGTTTTGTGTGTGTAACTTTTGACATGCGCGGACATGGAGAAAGTGAGGGGAGCTTGGATGTGTTAACTTTTGAAGACTTTGAAGCGGATGTGCTTGCGGCGTATGATTTCTTGGCTGCTCAGCCTCAAGTAGATCCTGAGCGCATCTCTGTTATTGGTTCTAGTTTTGGCGGGTATCAGGCTGCATTACTTTCAGCAAAAAGAAATATTCATAAGCTTATACTTAGAGCACCAGCTGACTACCCGGACTCCCCGGGCGTGGTAAAGGCGCAAGTCCATGGCGCCCAAGATGTGGATGTTTGGAGACAGCAGAAACGAGATTTTAGTCAGACTGCTGCGCTACGCGCGTTGCATAATTACACGGGATTGGTGTTAATTGTTGAATCTGGACAGGACACCATTGTTCCACGGCAGGTGCTTCAGAACTACGCAGATGCTGTTGCAGATAAAAGCAAACTAACATACATTGTCATGAAAGGCGCGCCTCATAGCCTTAAGGGATATCCACAATTTTTACATGAATTTTCGCACATTGTAACAGACTTTTTGAAAACTAAGTAAGGAGGGTCTATGGCAAAACTTAAACTGGAGCAAAGTCAGGGTCAAGATCAACGCTTAAGAATGGAACTACACCCCTATACAGAAAGACACTTTTTTATGGTCGCAGAAGGGGAGGCTGTTGGCGGGTTTATGTCTGAGATTTGTTCTTGTGGCAGCGGCAAATTGACAAAGCAAAAAATTTACTGCAAACATCTTATGCGACACGGAGATGCCGGCAGTAAATGCAGAATGCACTTTTGCACAAAACATTGCCTCACACAACACGAGATTTGCTCGCATTGAGTTCTTCAAAACTCATTCTTTATGGATGAGTTTTTGATTATTTTAGAGATTTCTTGCAGGTTGCTGTGATTGACCTTGGTAAAAGAATAATATAGTATAAGTAATCTATGAATGTAAAAAACTTGCCATTTGGGACGCTCGACGAGTTCAATGTGTTTGTTGAGATTCCGAAACACAGTCACAACAAATATGAGTACGACGAAGCGCTCGACATTATAAAGCTCGACCGGGTACTCTTTGGTTCGCAGGTGTATCCAGGTAACTACGGTTTTATACCTCAAACCCGCGCATTGGATGGCGATCATGCTGACGCGCTGGTCCTCTCAACCAATCCAGTGCCGAGCGGAGTAGTTATATCATGCCGCGCCCTCGGTATTATGCATATGGTTGACCACGGTGAGGTAGACAACAAGATAATCGCAGTTGCAATAAAAGACCCACGCTTTGAAGACATCCATACCCTACAGGACCTCCCAAAACACACGTTAGACGAAATCAAAAATTTCTTTGAAACCTATAAGATACTGGAAAAGAAAGATGTAGAAATCAGCGTGTTCGAAGGAGTAGCAGAAGCAAAAACAGAACTAGAAAAAACCCACCAAGCCTACCTAAACGAGTAACCTCGACGAAAAATTTTTGAAATTAAAAATTCTCACTTTATCGCAATTGAACAGTAGAGTAGCCTCAGGAGCTCGGGGTCTCCCCAAGTTGATGAGGCGTACTCACTACGATAAAGTGAGAATTTTAGTTTGTGCTACTTTTTTTGCAGCCTAACCAGCCGTATGGGTTCAGAGCATAGAACAATATCCTCTATGAACTCTTCAGGCAGATAGCCTGCAGCAGAAACGTGAAGCTTCACTCCGTTACCACACTTTCTTGGAATGTTGTTCAATTCCACATACCCATGCTCGTCGCCACTGCTTGTGGCTGTGAGCTTGCTGCCATCTTGTTCAGCAATGAAGGCTTGAACGCTCGGTACGGCCTTGTTTTTGGAATCCAGGATAAGCGCTCTGAAGCTCGTGCCTTCCGGGCATCCACATTCGCTGTTGTGCTTCTCTTTCCTGTTCTTTAGCCATACCTTTATCGCGTCAGCCGCTGCCATTCTCAGGGAGATTTGCGGGACAGGGTTACTGGCTCGAAAGGTTCGATCATCAAAGTCGACAACTTCAATTGCAATAGTCCAGCCTTCGGGAAGCGGGACTTTTGTTTCTTGAGCCATTGATATACGAACTTTGACGTTCGATTTTAGGCCGTTTTCGGTTGTGGTAAAGGTCTGTGGTTCGTCTTTGATGTTGTCTATGGCAGTGGTAACTGCTTTCGCTGCCTGCTTGTGGATTGCAATGTCAGAGGGCAGAGAATCATACGAGCTGTTGCCCACCATGACCTCAATCACGATTTCCTTAGGTTGTGATGTGGTTTCTTTGGTTTCAGTCTTTGGCGAGTTACACGCCATTACACCAAAAACAAAGATGAACAAAAAGACTCTGTAAACAAACACATTTTTCAAATTCATATGTACCTCTATTTATATTGTTGATTGTGAAAAAGAGCATCAGCATAATGCACTTTTTTCCGCAGGTTGTCTAGGGTGGGGGTTTTGATATAGTAAGCATAAGGGGGTACTATGGAAGTTAGACTAATAAAAAGGTTGATGGGACATGGCCATTTTATGAACTGTGCCTGGCATAAAGACCACATTCGAGGATTTTGGTTTTGGGACTTTGAGCCCGTTGCTCACGAGGTAGGCGTCTTCGTTATGCCGCGACAATACAGGCCATGCTGGGACTTCGCATATGTGCGAAATAAATCCAACGGTGACTACGAGGTGCTCGCAAGTGTTCGCGCATACTGCAGCCCAGAATGTGCAACCCAAGCCGCCCAACACGCAGGCCACCAAATTCTCACGCAATAGCATAAAAATTCTCACTTTATCGCAAATGCGATAAAGTGAGAATTTTTTGAGTAGCGTGTATTACGTAGAAAATCTCCTGTGGGAGCTGGGTGCTGCCGCAGGAGATTTTGTTAGAGTTGGAATCCTTTGAGCGCAGAGTTCATGGATATGAATTCTGGATCGCTGAGTCGGCCCAAAGCATCCGAGAAGATTCGTTCTCGAAATATCAGGCGGGCGGGATTGGAGACGATTGCCACCCGCTTGGTAGCTTTAAAGTAATTTACACACTGGTACGCACGTGACTCGTGCGGGCCATTAGATTTTGAGTAGAGATGCAGCTCGAACCTGTCTGCAAATTCTACGATATAGATCGCGTCACCATTGTCGCCTTCTGGGGCGTACGTCAGGATGCGTAAGCATCCGCCGTCGCAGCGCAGGTTGGTTTTCCAATCGTACCTGCTTTGCGCATTGCCGCGCATCGCGGTGGTGAATAACCATGCTATAACAAGAACCTCAGCAACTCGTTTAAGTTTCATGATGATCTCCTTAATATTTGGAATTTTTGTAGCGTGTAACCACTACAAGAGAATTATACAATTTACAAATAAATGCGTGAATAGTCAAGAGCATAGCTTCATACATTAATTTCTGATATGAT
>DASPKA010000014.1:0-9807 GCA_035628335.1 Patescibacteria group bacterium
TAACGGGTCGTCCATATACCTGTAGTATATCTATATATTCTTATATTGCTCAAATCAGGTTTACCACAGAACGCATAGTTCGTCTCAGATTGACATATTTTTCGAGCACGGTTCGGAAGCGTACGTGGCGGTACGCTGGAGAAGCGCGCGGAGAAAAAGATGGCAAGATGAGGCGAAATAGGCGTTCCCGTTCCAAGCAGTACGTACCTAATAGAGTTGTGCTATAAACGAGCAGTATGCGGTCAACACAATAGCAAATATGCCTACTAAGAGGTATACTCTGCTTGTGTTAAACGAATGCAGTTTTTTAGAAAATTTTCTTTTTTTCTTTGTTTTCATCGATATGATAATTATATCATAAAAGTATCTAAAGTAATAGATATATTTTCTTGAGTCTCCTACTTATGTGCATCTAAAGCTTTATTAACTTCTGCGTCTGCTTCTTTGTTAAGCTCTCTACGAACATGTTCAAATGAATACCTTTTAAATTTTGAAAGCAGCAGTACTACCCGCTCAGCAAGCGGAATAATATTTGGGTGTTTTATTTTGTACAAACCTTTCATTTGCTTTACCACAAGTTCACTGTCCATTCGAACTGTGACCTCCTCTGCCCCAAGCTCTATACTTTCTTCTAACGCCCGAATGAGCGCAGTATACTCAGCATAATTGTTCGTCTGCACACCCAAAAACTCACCAAATGTTTTAACTAATTGTTCTCCATCCTTAATCACCACTCCCAATGCCGACGGGCCCGGGTTTCCCCTACTCCCTCCATCCGTATACACAACCAAATGCTTCATATACCTAAAAATCAACAAGCTTTAATTTTACTTTTTCCCGTCCCATCCATACATCTTTCATAATTTCAGCTACCATAGGTGTGTGGGTGTCGGTGCATTTTTCCAGGAACTCTGGTTTTGAGAAGGCTATTCCGTCTAGTGACCCGACCTTAAACTGTATATGTCTGCCATCTTTCCCTACTCGACGTCCGCTACTTAGAAACGCAGTGGGAAATCCATACAGGGGCCGTGGATTCCCTGCTCCAAATGGCTCAAAGAGCTCAAGAAGGCGTGCTGTGTCTAGTGTTACTTCATCAGGGGATGTTTCCATTTCAATTTCCAAATACGGTTGTAAATCTTCAAGTGATAAACGTCTGTCGGCGTAGTCTAAGATAGCCTCATGAAAGGCTTGCAATTTTTCGGTGCGAGCCGTTAGCCCTGCTGCCTGCTTATGTCCTCCAAACGCATGCAAATGATCGCGCGTCTCTTTAAGCATCTCCACTACATCAAAACTTCCCACAGAACGTACTGAACCAACAGAAAATTCCTGCCCCTGTTCCAGGACAATGGTAGGTTTCCCAAAGTCGTTAGCCAACTTACCTGCTACTAAACCTACCACCCCTTTATGCCATCCGGGATTTGTGAGTAAGAGTACTTTGTTATTTTCCTGCATCCACGCATGCTCCTTTGCTTCAGTTACTATTCGAGCGGTTAGGTCGCGCCTGCGGTTATTTATTTCTTCCAGCTTTATAGAAAGCGCATTGCACTCTGCGTCATTGTCGCTTAAAAGTAAATCCAACGCAACATTTGCATGCTCGAGCCTCCCAGCAGCATTTATGCGAGGAGCTAGTCCGAAACCCAACAACTGTGAAGTATAGGTTACTTCCAAGCCACGCGATGACAATTCAATAAGCTTCTTAAGTCCTTTCCACTTTGTCTTTTGTAATACCTTGAGTCCATACGAGACTAAAATCCTGTTTTCCAAAAGTAAACTATGACAGTCCGCAACCGTACCAATACTTACTAGGTCGAGCAGCCACTTCTCCCATCCTTTCACAAAGTTAGATGCATATTTCTGCACTCGTGTTTCGTCAGATAAAATCCCACATGCTAACTTAAATGCAACTCCAACTCCTGTAATCTGATTGTCAGGGTATATTTCGCTTGAATTTTTAGGATTTATAAGTGCAAAGCTGTTGGGCTTTGCACCCGTAATTTCATGATGATCAGTTATTATTAAATCTATACCATTTGCTTTGCAATACTCAGCCGCGTCAATAGAGTTAGTTCCACAGTCTACCGTTATACACACTGTTACTCCATCGTTTTTGAGTTTTTCAAATGCTACGAGGTTAAGACCATACCCCTCAGAGAACCTGTCTGGGATGTAACTTGTGGATTCTACTCCCAAATACTGAAAGGTTCTGCGCAGCACTGCATTTGCAGTAACTGCATCAGCGTCGTAGTCACCGAAGATACAAATCTTTTCTTTATTCTCTATTGCTTGCCATATGCGCTCTACAGTTCTGCTCATGTCAGTAAAAATAAACGGGTCGAAGAGTTTACTAAAGTCGGGTTGCAGGAATACTCGCGCACTTGCTTCGTCTATAATTCCCCTGTTATAAAAAAGCTGCCTAATACTAGCAGGGTACACTTGTAAGGCATTATCTGCTTCTGGGGTTATTGTTGGTTTTATAATCCACCTCTTCATACGTTAGTCGAAAAGTCGAAAGTCCATAAAGTCTATAAAGTCTTTATAAATCCCGAAAGTATTTTAGAAACCTCAAATGCAAGTGTGTAGTTTTTCTCAAACGTTACCTTGTCAATGTAATTTAAATCGAGAGCAAAATATAGTAGTGATCTAACTTCACCACAAGATCCTTTTGACATGAATAAAAAACGCTTAAATTCTTTATCCCCTCTTCTTTCAAATCCTTCAGCAATATTATTTGCAATACTAACAACTGCTCGTTGGATTTGGTCGCGAAACGCAAAGTCTTTACAATCTCTAAAATCGCTATAAACAAAATTAAATAATTCCCTACTTTTCTGCCACGCTATTATATCTTCAAATTGTGTAATCTTCATGTATTTATACTTTACGGACTTTACGGACTTTTGACTTTATGGACTATTCATAAGAACTTAAACAAATTAACCGCTGTCATTTCTTTTGGCTTCTCAATGCCGAAGAGACTGAGGACGGTGGCTGCTATGTCTGAGATTACGCCGTCTGGTACATGCGCTGAAAGCGAGAGTAAGTTTGCTTCATGTACTGACTTAAGTTTAAACTCATTGGCTACTATTAAGCAAGGCACGGGATTAATAGTGTGGTCTTTGTCTATTTCTCCGCTTCGTGGGTCAATCATACGCTCGCAGTTCCCATGGTCTGCGGTAATGATCAGTGCTGCATCTTTTGAAAGTACTGCTTGTACAATCTTGCCTATACAAATATCAAGAAACGTCACTGCTTTAACAGCTGCGTCCAAGTTCCCCGTGTGACCAACCATGTCTCCATTGGCAAAGTTTGCAAGGATAAAGTTGAACTGGCCTGAGTTTAATTTTTCAATAATTTCGTTGGTAATTTCTTCTGCTGACATTTCTGGGTGCAGCTCATAGTTTTTGTTATCATCGGGACTCTTCACAATTTCCCGTTCTTCTCCTGGAAATGGTTCATGTACTCCGCAGTTAAAGAATGAGGTCACATGAGCGTACTTTTCACTTTCCGCAGTATGAAACTGCTTAAGACCAGCTTTTGAAATCACCTCTGGTAAGCATCCGGTTAAACTTGCGGTAGGAAAAGCAACATGTGCAGCTACACTGGCGACATGCTCAGTCATACAAACAAAATATAAATTAGGTAGCCTATGTTGGCCATGCGTAAAGCCAACAGTTTCTGTATCAACGAACGCCCGAGTCAGCTGCACTGCACGGTCAGGACGGAAATTAAAAAAGATAACCGAATCGTTTTCTTTTATAGACCCGATCGGTTTCTGTCCACCATTTCCGTCCGACTCTGTAATTACCGTTGGCTTTATCATCTCGTCATATACCAGGTTCTCATAGGACTTGAGAATTGCGCTTTCAGTGTCACTAGCATATTCTCCTTTTCCATAAACCATCGCGTTGTATGCTGCCTCAGTCTGCTGCCAGTGGCCGCCACGGTCGAGTGCATAGAACCTTCCGGTAATAGTAGCAACCTTACCTAGACCTATAGCAGTAATTTTGTCGTTGAGTTTTGTAAGAGACTCAAGCGCATACTTTTCTGCAGTATCGCGTCCATCCGTAAACATATGTATAAACAATTTTTCTATTCCCTGGTCTTTAGCTAGGCTCATGAGCGCGTACAGGTGCTCGTCGCTTGAGTGAACATTACCGTTTGACACCATACCCATAAGGTGAAGTGCTGAGCCGTTTTTCTTAACATGCTCCACAGCTTCAAGAAAGATCGGGTTAATAAAAAACTCACCGTTTTGAATACTTGCGTTTATTCGTGGTAAATCCTGCCCTGCTATCCTCCCTGCTCCCATGTTTAAATGCCCCACTTCGCTGTTTCCCATCTCACCCCATGGCAGGCCGACGAGGGGGCCCGAAGCTTGCAACGTAAGCGCAGGATACGCTGAAACCAAAAAGTTAAAATTCGGTGTTTGTGCAAGCCCAACAGCATTGCCGCGAGAATACGAAGCAACTCCAAATCCATCCAAAACTACTAAGACAACTTGTTTGTATTTTTTATGTTCTAACAATCGAAAGTCAAAAGTCGAAAGTCTATAAAGTCTTTAAAGTCCTATAATTTGTATTACCACTTTATGGACTTTCGACTTTATGGACTTTATGGACTATTATCTAAAATGTCGCTCAATTTCTAATAATCTATTGTACTTTGCAAGCCTTTCGCTTCTCGCAAGACTACCTGCCTTTATATAGTCTGCGTTTACAGCTACTGCCAAGTCTGAAATGAAGCTATCTTCAGTATCACCACTTCTGTGGGAAATGACCACTTTATAACCAGAATCCTGGGCAAGCGCAATTGCCTGAAGGGTCTCTGTTAGCGTGCCTACCTGGTTTACTTTTATAAGGATTGCATTTGCAAGTCCAAGCTCGACTCCTTTCTTGAGCCGCGCGTATTGCGTAACAAAGAAGTCATCGCCAACCAGTATAGTCTTTTTCATTTTTTCAGTAAGCTGCTCCCAACCTTGATAGTCGTCTTCTGCCATTCCGTCTTCAATGAGCGTAATTGGAAAATCTTTTGCCCATTGTTGATATACACTTATAAGCTCGCTCGCTTTAAGCTGTTTTTGTTCTAAAGATAAATTATATAGCTTTGTCTGAGGGTCATAAAACTCTGAAGAAGCAGCATCAAAACCTAAGCGTACATCCTTGCCTGGCTTATAACCAGCATCCGTGATGGCTCGGACCAGAGCCTCGAAACCCTCTGCGTGTGAGGTAAAATGCGGAGCAAACCCTCCTTCGTCACCAACGGCAACCACATGCCCTGCTTCGTGTAGGTTTGTTTTCAAGGTATGGTAAATTTCAGCTCCAATTTCAACCTTTTCTGACATAGTTTTCCCATTAGGTATGAGCATCATTTCTTGCACGTTCAATCCTGAGTCTGCGTGCACTCCTCCGTTAATTACATTAAATAGCGGAGTCACTCCGAAGTGGATTTTGGAATTACCATACATATCTGCCATATACGCGAAAAGCTCCTTACCTTCCAGCTTTGCCCCAAGCCGCGCCAAAGCGAGCGAAACAGAAAGTATTGCGTTCGCTCCAAGATTAGACTTATTATCCGTTCCGTCCAGTTCTACCATTAACCTGTCTGCAAGGATTTGATTTACAGCTTTAACACCTCTCAGTCTTTTTAAAATTGGCCCTTCAACGTTTTTAATCGCTTTAAGTACAGACATGCCACCAAAGTACTTTTTTTTACCATCTCGAAGCTCTAGCGCTTCATGCTTGCCCGTAGACGCACCCGAAGGGACTATGCTGCTGCCATATACATCACCTGCCCATACTGTAGTTTTGATTGTAGGGTTCCCTCGTGAGTCTAGTACTTGTAAAGCTTTTATTTCTGTAACCTTTTTTGTTTGAAACATACGTATATTATACCACAAATCATAGATTTGTACTTTAAAAGCATTATATATAGAATAATCAGCAAGGAGGAACTTTATGAAAAAAACTGAACACTTAAAAGCGTCATTTGAACAAGTGATTTACCGCAGAATAAAACTCGCGGTAAACCCGAGTTTTACTAGAGGAACATACTGGGCTGTGTTCCACCGAGATGATAAGATCGCGCGAAGAAGGTTTGAGAAACTTTCCGCCTCAGTTATCGAATCAGGCAGCTATGACTTAGAAATGGAAGCCAAGACCAAGGGGAGGAAAGCAAAAAACTTTAACTTAGTCTACTTCTGGTTTAAGGGGGTAAAGTAATGAACCTTTTGATCGTACTCAGCTAGTTTCTCTTTTCAATAAAGAGACATCACAAAAGCGGTCCTGACACAGCTTCAAGACCGCTTTTATAGTTCTCTTGCACAGCATGGCGTACATGTGCAAGTACGTCATACTACTCGTCTCGTAGTATATAAGATCACCTCACAAATACGTCTTTTATGCTTATGGCAACCAAAAGCAATAGAAGCAATAGGAATCCTATCGCATTTGCTGTCTGTTCTACTATCTGTCGGTTGCGTTTGCGGCGGATTTTTTCTATAAGAAGGAACATCACGCGGCCACCGTCGAGGGCGGGTATAGGGAGAATGTTCAGAAAGGCTAAGTTTAAAGAAAGAAATGCGGCAAATGGTATTAAACCCTGAACACCTGCCTGGTCTTTGACTTTGTCAGTTTCCTGGTAAATACGCACCGGACCACCAAGCGCCTGGAACCCAGCACCAGAGGTAAAAACGTCGTACAGTCCAAGAGGAATGTTTATAAGCCCGTAGTAGGATGCTATGACACCTTGTTTAATTGCTAAAGCGGGCGAGCACTTTACGGTACCAAACAATCCTAATCCGATTCCAGTGGGACCTTGATTTGGTGGTGGTGTTTGCGCAGAGTTAACAGCGAGACTGTGTTCAACTTGCTGCCTGCGTACGGTAAAGTTGAAACTCTTACCTGCATTTGTCTTAATGTAGCTAATCACGTCAGAAGTGTCGTGTACCTGAATGCCGTCCAGACCTAAAACCTGATCACCAACTTTAATTCCAGCGTGGTCTGCTGGCGAGCCTGGGACTACGGTATGAATAGTTACCGCAACTCCCTCAGCAGGACAAGGTAAGTCTGCACGCTCGCCAACCATAAGCGGCGCACCCAAGTTAAAGCTCACAGCGTATAAAACTACCGCAAGCAAAACGTTCATGATTACTCCTGCAGTTAATGTGAAGAATCGTGCAGAAAACGGTTTATTTACAAAGCTTGCATGGTTTTCATCATCATTATTTTCGCCTGTGATTTTCACAAACCCGCCTGCGAATATCCAGTTTATGGAATATACAGTAGTCTGCTTGTCCTGAACTTGCTTAGGCCCCCAAATAACCTTAAAATTACCATCTTTTTTCTGTACTCCTATTAGCCTGGGAGGAAACCCAAAGCCGAACTCCTCTACGTTCATACCAGATTTTTTAGCCACTATAAAGTGGCCGAGTTCGTGAACAAAGACTAATACAGATAAAATTATGAGAAATATTAATAAAGTCATATGGTCATTATCTCTTTCTCTTTTGCTTCGGCGAGCTCCTTGATTTGTGCATTATACTTATCTACCACGTCTTGCAGCTTTTTCTGGCCTCCTGAGAGCTGGTCTTTAGAAATACCACCGTCTGCTTCAGTGGCTTTAAATTTTTTAAGCACATCTTCACGGGCATTTCGAATGGAAATACGTGCCTTTTCTGAAATCTGTCCTAAAACTTTTACAAGCTCTTTGCGGCGCTCTTCGCTCATAATCGGCAGCGTAATGCGCACCACCTGCCCGTCATTAGACGGGGTAAGGCCCAAGTTTGCTGCCATAATCCCCTTTTCTATAGCAGGTATTTGGCCTTTGTCCCAAGGAGAAATTACCAGTGTTCGCGCATCCCCAACGCTAATGTTTGCAACAGTATGCAACGGCATATTGGCCCCATAACTCTCCACCATAACCGTTGAGAGTATTGCGGCGTTCGCACGACCAGTGCGCAGTGAGTTCATTTCATGCTCAAAATGCTCAATCGCCTTGTCAAAATCTTCTTTACTCTGACTTATAATCGCATCAATCATTGTAGTTTCTAAATTAATTATTGTCCTATAAATATTCCGCCGTAGGCTATATCTGGATTCTCTAAATCCGGGAGAAGGTAGTTTACAAATCCTGCTGTTTGAACTGCAAACGTGCGCCAGTTTTTTCCGCCATCACTGGACTGGAAAACTGTATTAGAAACTCCAGCATATATGACATTAGGGTCCGCTTCACTCTGTGCAATGGCGTAAAAATTTACATCATTTTTGTAAAGTGGAAGCACGAGTGCTGTCCAGTTTCTTCCCAGGTTTGGACTCATGTATATTCCATTGTTGGTACTCACATACACGCTTCCATTTTGCGACACATACATTTGATTAAACGCCGAGACCCTGTCTCGTTTCAGGACCGCAAAAAAACTGTCATCTCGCAGAGCCCCTGAAATGTCATCAAACGTATTACCCATGTCAGCAGAAGCATATACTCCTGTACCCTGCAGCAACACAAACAAACGACCAAGCGTATACTCAATTCTGTTTATGCGAGTTCCAAAGTTATAAACTGGTTTCCAAGAACTGCCCTTGTCCAGACTAACAATAAGGTTACCATTTGCCAGTGCACCATACACTTCTCCTCTACTACCTATGGCAACAGACCGAACTGGGTTTTCAGGAGAGGCTTCTGTGTATACTTCGTTCCATGAACCGCCCCCATCTTCAGATTTAACAATTTTACCATGCGTATTAAAGCTGCCGCAAGCATACAAAGTCTTTGGTTCAAGAGGGTCTATAACAAAGTCATAGGTCGTCTGGAGCTTGGCCATCACCTGGTCCCAAGACACTGCTAGGTCTTTCGACCTAAACAATCCTCCGCCATAGCTTGCCGCAAACACCACCCCCGGTTCGTCAGGTGAAAAACGCAAACGGGCAATGGAAAAATTTGAAAGTGTTATGCCCTTTTGGGCTCCGTTAATAAGATTATAAAAGCGGTATGAAGCACCTCCATCCAATGTCTTTATGACCCCTCCAATGACGGGTTCCGGTGACTCAAATGGGTTACACGCGGCTGACATAAAGCTCATTAGTGAAATCACTAAGAGAATTTTTAATTTTTGTCTCATGTGAGTAATAGTTTTTGCAACACCAACTTTTTATTAAAATTTTGTTCCAAACCTCTACCCGCAGCACGTACACGAGTGTACATTGCAGGTTTTACTATTCTTAAAGCTACAGAGAAGATTTGCGCAAGAACATCTGAATCGAGCTCAGCTAACTCGAAAAACAGATCCCATTTTTGACGAGAGGTCTCGCTGTGAACAATAGCAGTAGCTGCTGCTAGAGTGTCGTGCTCTGAAGCCAAACGAAGCAATTCACCTGGCGATCCGGCAGCTGCTTGGTATGTGGCTGGCAATACTTGAAGCGAATTCTGATGTGTAAATGCTTGCATATCTTCCTCACTCAGTCTGCCAAAAAAATACTGCCAGCTGCGTGAAGTAATTGTCTCCAGCAACTGGCTTGAGTGGCATATAAAAATAACGTGAGTGCGAGGGCGAAGCTCTTCTAATACTTTTAAAAGTACATTTTGCGCAGGTTCTGAAAGTTCGTCAGCGTTATCCAAAAGTACAAATTTTTGCGAGTTAGCTCGCGAGGATTTTAAGGACAGAAAGCTCGAAATAGAACGAGCTTGATCCATTTGCTCTGACCCTGGAACAACTTCCATGACATCTCCTACTTGAGCAGATAGCATAATACATGAAGCTATGGTTCGTTTCCCTACTCCTTTGGGACCCAAAAAAATAGCAGACGAAGGAAA
>DASPKA010000015.1:0-4450 GCA_035628335.1 Patescibacteria group bacterium
ACTAAAATTGGAGGCGAGCTTGGGGCTGGGTACGGTGCGGGAACTCCGGAAGAGCGAAGGAAAAGGTTATTGGAAAATTTAGATACGTTTGGGAAAATGGGGGGGAAATATATAATTTCCGGACTAGGGTTGGCTCATCCAGACTTGAAGCACATAGGATCCTCAACGGTTACGAACTATGGTGCTACAATTAATCTGTATGAGTATTCTAAGGCTTTTCCGTTGTACTACCTAGCAAACAAGGATTGTGGGGAGTGTGTACCTACGGGCCGAGAAATCAAGATATACTTGTCCAAAAATGGGTATTATCATTTTCAGGTAGATTTGCAGAAACCCCAAAAGCTGGTTTTATTAGTGGCTAACCTGCCTGGATGGGAAGTCTATGTAGACAGTGTGAAATCCACAATTTTACCCGTCAACGGCGTTTTTATGGGAGTGGATCTCACAGAAGGTAAGCATGTAGTAGAATTCGAATACCAGGGCATGCTGGGAGAGCTTAAATGGCTGAAAAGGTTTAAATTAGTGAGAAATTAGTCTGTTATGAATTTTTTATATTCTCTTAAACATAAACTTGCAAAAGTATTGGCTGGTTACATTGAGGGCAGGGCTAAGTTGTTCTTTGAAAGAAAGCCAGAGCTCTGGCGGGAGATCACAGAGTACAGGAGCAAGTCCAACTCTACAGGAGCTCAATACTCGGATTTTGAAGTATTGTATAAATGGGTTAGGAAACACAAGCCCAAAGAAGTTTTAGAATGCGGAACTGGCCTTACAACTATGATCATGGCATTTGCGCTCAAGGAAAACGAAAAAGACAGTGGCATCGTCGGACGTATAACTTCCATGGAAGAGTATGAAAATTACTACACGGATGCGGTGAATCTAATGCCTAAAGATTTAAACAAATATGTAGATATACGGCTTAGTCCAGTAGTTGAAGAATGTTATCAGTTTGTTAAAGGCGTGAGGTATACGGATGTCCCAGATAGAGATTATGAATTAGTATTCATTGATGGGCCATCGTTTCACACTAATCCAAAGATGACTGATAAATATGCGTTTGAGATGGACTACTTGTGGCTACTCAAGGATTCTCAAAGAAAGATTCCGGCTATAATAGACACTCGAACCGCCGCATGTTTTATCTATAATTTATTTTTAAATAATAAATTCAAGTTTGACAGATTACGGCGGATTGGCGTGATTTATCCTGCTTCAAAGGATGACATACGTACAGTAAACGCCATTGTGCACAACGCCATTTCGCGTGGAGATTTTAAAAGAACTTCGCTGATTGATACCTTAAGCGGTGAATACTTTAGGTAAGACAGTTTTTACCGCTCATCATGAGAGCTTGTCTTTCGCCCAATCTTAGCAACTTTTTCTCCGCGCGGTTCTCCACCGTACCAACGCGTACGCCTCCGAACCGTGCTCGAAAAAGTCACTAATCTTGGGCGAAATACAAGCTCTGTGGAAAATTTAAGGTTTATTAATGTGAATACGATACATGATTAACTATGGATAATAAAGCATTTGAGTTGTTGGATGTAATGGAGGGTACGTGGTGGTATAAAGGTAGGATGCGCGCTGTAACAGCTGCAACAGCTGCATTGCCCAGCGGAAATGCAGTTTTAGATTTTGGTGCGGGTCTTGGCGGGATGAAAGATTTTCTTTCCAAACTGGGTAAACAGGTATACGCTTTTGAGCCTAGTTCAAGCGGGGAACAAAAACTAAAATTACGAGGGTATACCGAAGTTTTTTCAAGCTTAAAGGCTGCATTACAAATAAAATATGACTATATCTGCCTCTTTGACGTGCTTGAACATATTGAAGACGACAAAGGTTTTTTGAAAATTTTGCGAGAAGAAGCTCCGGAGAGTACGGTGGTTTTGACTGTACCCGCGTTTATGTTTCTTTGGGGCGAACACGATGTTAAGCACCAGCATTTTCGCAGATATACTAAAAAAAGCATTACCAAACTTTTTCATGAGCAAGGGTATACGGTAATGTATGCGAGATACTGGAACGTTGCAATGTTCCCCGTGGCTGCATTACTGAGGCTTATTGGCAAAACCGGCGAATCATCAACCCGTCTGCCGAAATTTTTAGATACGTTGTTATATGGCATTGTTTTTGTAGATACCTGGCTGAACAAATATGTAAATCTCCCCTTTGGGGTTAGTTTAGTCTGTGTGGCGATTCCAAAAAAGTAAGTACTCACAAGGACGAAATACAGGCCGTGTGGAAATGTTAGAGGATAGTATTGTGAGGAATTACCCAAAAAATAGACGTAAGCAGATGTGTTTGCTTACGTCTATATTAGATGTCTGTTTTCACCCAAACCACAAGTCGCATACGTTATGAACGTAAGATCCAATTGGGCAGCCTAGACTGACCCATGGAATGCTCATACACTTGTGCTTCCCGGCTTGGGTTGAAGGGGATGTTCAGCGCCTCACGAACATCGGCTTCAAGGTTATTGCGCAGACGAACGAGCTCAGGCCCAGGTAGTGCTGGTGTCCAGACGTGGCTCACGTAACCATCTGCTGGATTGCCTTTGTAGTAGTCTGATTCCATTTCATAGTGCACTTCCTCTTGGTAGAGCTGGTCTCCGTTTTTGGCTGTGTAAACGTATACTCCGTTTGAGTGCTCAACAGCCTCGTCGAAGTACGGACTGCCCGGGTATGGGGTGATAACGGTTGCGTCAAAGTCAAACGGGTTAACATCGAGCAACCATTTTCGTGTATCATTTATTGAGTTTTCCGACTCACCCGGATGGCCCAGAGACATTAAGGCTTTGACTTTCAGTCCAGCACTCCTCGCAATCTCCATACATTTGGTATTGTCTGCTTGCGTCGCAATTTTTTGGATATTTTCCAAAATGCGAGGCGAGCCAGACTCAAACCCAATGAGAATTTGCTTAAAGCCGGCCTCGACCATTGCCTCTGCCTGTTCAAGCGTGAAGCGCTCTGACTTAATGAATCCGCGCAACTTCCATTCAATGTTTTTGTCACGGCCTGTCTTAGCGATGAGTTGCATTAGTTTCAACATTTCTGGTGATACGTTCAGCTCGTCATCGTAAAACATGATGCCTGAAATGCCATATGCTTCGTGAATCAACAGCATTTCATTGACAATGCTTTGGGAACTGCGCGTGCGAATATTCCTGAGCATTGGAGAATTCCTACCGGCGCAGAATCCGCACTTGTAAGGACAACCGAGTTGGCCAATGATTGACGTAGCTTTGGCGTTGTCGATGGTGTAGTGGTAGGTTTCAAGGTCAATCATAGAGCGGTCAGGAAAGATTTCCTCCAGCTCAATGGCACCATTTTTGAGAAACAGATCTGACTTTCGATTGTCAGCGTCTATGAGCCACGGTGCATTAGCTTCCAAAGCTGACAAAATTGTTGTCTCACCATCTCCCGCTACCACAACGTCAAAGTTTCTTTGCAAATGCTCAAGCGCGTGATGCGCGCGGCTATTGCGCCCTTTTGATTTTTCAACTTTCACTCCCGCAACTGTTAATGTCGCGTGGGTACCGCCGATAATCACTCGGGCGTCAGGCCGCGTACTTTTGAGCGTCTGCGCGATTTTCACCGCCGCAGGGAACTGTGGAGTGGTGGAGGTTATGCCGAAATGAGTTGCGTCAGTTGCCAAAGCATGTTCAGCGACAACATCCAGGTAATTCCCAATCCCTGACAAGTCCAGCACTTCGCAGGGTATGCCCGCGAGAGCTAGAATTGGCGGAAGCTTAAGAATCCCAATAAAGGGGAAAACCCGTTCATCCAATAGGAAAGGACTTGGGGGAATTAATAAACAAACTTTCATAAGTTGCTCCTTGTGGTTTTGTAGGTGTATGCTAGGTAACCCATGTCAGCTTTTACGACTCGGGTTACATAACGGATAAAATATAACACAGTGACAGTCACTTGACCAAATTCCCTATATAATGAATTGATTTTGCATTTTTAAGTGATTTTGAGGATAATATAAGTATTACAAAAAAAGTAGAATAGCCATTTGTGGATGGAATTTACTTCCATTCATAAATGGCGTATTCACTATGAAAATTATAATCACCTTTTTAGACTCGATGGTAGCCAGGAATTTTTTTTATACGGGTATTTTGGACAAGTTAACTACTCGGGGGTTTAGTTTTGTGGTCATTCCGCCTCCTCATATGCTTGCAGAATCTATTCACGCATTTGAGCATAGTCCGGCAATCACTGTATACCGGAAACCGTTTTGGGGCGGAAACACGTTAGATGCAATATTTACCAGGCTATGTTATATCTCTATTCCAACCAGGGCAATGAGGATAAAAATACTTAACTGGTATTTTCCAAAGAAACCCTTGCACTACATGTTTTTTTTGTCTGTCTGGTTGCTTGCTCATTTTAAGTTTTGGCAAAGAGTGTTGCGGTTTCTGCAATCACTGCTCCCTGTGTCAGCT
>DASPKA010000016.1:0-2007 GCA_035628335.1 Patescibacteria group bacterium
ACTCTAGGCAATGGGGTTGTACTTTCTCCAGACTCAACGCTAGGTGACTTGTTTACCCAAATCCGCCTGGCAATAAAAGAAAACAGAACTGGCGATTATGCAGCACTCACCGCAATACTAAAACTAATTATCCCCCAATAACCAAAAACCAACCCTAACTTAACTTAATAATTCTCACTTTATCGTAGTGAGTACGCTTCATTCCACTCTGGGAAACCCAGAGTTCCATGAAGCTACTCTACTGTTCAAATGCGATAAAGTGAGAATTTTTTAGTTACTATATTTTTGTTAGACCGAGAGCTGCAAGTGCGGCTTCGCCGCCAACATAAATCCTTGCATTCGCTTGTTTTAAGTTATTAACCGTTACCACACCAAAACCAATAGGAACAACATAATCCAAACTGACCCGTAAAACCCCTTCCTGTGCCATCTTACATACATAGTCAAAGTGCGGAGTTTCGCCTTTTATAATACACCCTAGTGCTACCAGGCAGTCAAACCTTTTCTTAAGTGCGAGTCGCTGCAGGCCATGGGGCAACTCTGCTGCGCCTGCTACTTCCACCACGGCTATATTTCCCTTTTTCACGCCACACAGAGCAAGAGTCTTCTGAGCTGAAGCAAGGAGCTTGCTGGTGATGTCGCTGTTGAACTTCGCAACAACTATACCGACTTTAGCATTCGGTACATTTAAAAATGTAGCTTTACTTTTTTTTCTTTGCATAAAAACGTTCTATATACTTAGCTAAAATATCAAACTCAATATTCACCAGATCCCCAACTGTCTTGCCATATAAATTCGTATGTTTCCAGGTATGGGGAATTATCTTCACCGTAAAAGATTTCTGCTTTACATCTACTACGGTGAGACTTATTCCTTCAACACATATAGAACCCTTCTGAACAATGTACCGCGTTTTAGCATGTAACGCTATTGTGAACACTCTGGAGTTACCTTCTTCTTTAACAGAAGCAATTCTTCCAACAGTGTCCACATGCCCTTGTACCATATGTCCGTCGAGCATATCTTGCAGCCGTAGCGGTTGTTCTAAGTTCACCAAGTCGCCTATATGCAGACCTCCTAGATTCGAACGGTCTACACTCTCGGGCATATACTGAAAAACCATGGTTTTACCAAACACAACCACGGTTGAACAGATGCCGTTCAGAGAAACACTGCTTCCCTTCCTAAGTTTCCACTTCTTTGGACGGTTAACTTCAACGAACAAACCACCTGCTTCCTGTCGCACCCCAACTACTTTTTGAACCTCTGAGATAATCCCAGTAAACATAGTTGTAGTATTTTAACAGGTTTAGCCTATTTATACCATTGAGCAGCCCACGCAGATAA
Source organism: Patescibacteria group bacterium (assembly GCA_035628335.1). Classification (GTDB taxonomy): domain Bacteria; phylum Patescibacteriota; class Doudnabacteria; order UBA920; family UBA920; genus DASPKA01. The sequence continues at coordinate 1,349 of DASPKA010000016.1, forward strand.
TTGCTGGATCTCCTGCTGCTGAGCAGCAATAATTGCTCGAGCAAGATCTTTAATCTCCTGACGTTTCGCGTTTTGCAAAGCTAAGTTAGACATGTCTATAGCACCCTGGTGATGTTTTACCATCTCCTGTATGTACACTTTATCAAACTCATCGCCAGACTTTCCCATAAGCGCATGGGTCATGCTCTGCATTTCCATGTCCATACTATTCCCAGACTTTTTGTCCGGCAAGGATACAAGCACTCCCAGAACCAGACCCACCACCAAACCACCTAACACATACAGTAACTGATTTTGTTTCATACTACTTTTTAGATACCTTTCGCATGGTAACATACGATGCAAGTACTATCACCAAATTCATAAACGCAGGAAATGCCGCTGAAAACGGGTCGCCAACAAAAAGATGTGAAGCTATGGCAGCAACAAAGTCAATTACAAAAGCTGCATAAGCCCATTCACGGAGAAACGGAACTTTTGTTTGCCATATACCTACAATCCCAAGCAGTCTCCCTACTCCAAGGATATAGTTAAAGTAGTCTGGGTACCCCAAGTGCGTCAGAAGCTTTACTCCGTCTGGATGCATGCTTAACTCATAGCCTGCCCCAATGAGAGAGAAGAAGGTAAAGATACCCGTTATTACGTAAAACGCAATTTTA
>DASPKA010000017.1:0-8919 GCA_035628335.1 Patescibacteria group bacterium
CTCCGACTTTTTGGAGTGTGAGTTTTTCAAGTGCTTTAGTGCCAAATCGCTCCACAGTAAACGATGCGGTCGTGGAACCTACCGCACAAGCTGTCTTGAGAGTTTCTAAAGAAAGGATTTTTTTTCGAGCTAATTCGCCCATAAGTGCGCCTGCAAAACTATCCCCTGCTCCGGTGGGGTCTATAACAGTTTCCAGTGGATAACCGGGCAGAGAAAGAATGTGTTTTTTATAGAAACATAAAAGTCCAAATTCTCCTCGTTTTACAATGAGCGCTGAACCAGGCTTTTGTGTTTTTTGTATTACCTGTGCACATTTTAAAATATTTGCAGTCTTTGCGAGCAGGCGAGCTTCTTCGTCGTTAATGACAAAGATGTCCGTGCGTTTAAGAACTTTCAGAAGTGCTGGTTTAGTACGTTCAATCCAGAAGTTCATGGTGTCTAATCCGACCAGCTGAGGCTTGTTCATTTGTTTGAGTACTGAAAGTTGCGTGTCTGGTTGTAAGTTAGCCAGAAAAATGTATGGAGTATTTCGTAATGATTCTGGGATTTTTGGAGAGAAAGTTTCTAGTAAATTTAGCTCGGTTTTTAGAGTCGTTCGAGTGTTCAAGTCAGCATGGTATTCGCCTGCCCACGCAAATGTTTTACCCTCAGCTATTTCTAGAGCCTGGGTGTCAATATGGGCTCGTGTAAAAACTTTTTTATGGCTCTGTGGCAAGTCTGTACCAGCTACTGCTACTATTGCGGGGCGCGCTGTAAGGCGGCAGGCTAAGGCAAAATATGTAGCGCTACCCCCGAGTATTTCATCGGCACGTCCGAAGGGGGTAATGATCGTGTCTATTCCTATTGTTCCTACTACGAGCACTTGTGGTTGCATGCTTTGATTTTTCATAGTGCATTAACGCCTGGGCCAAGCCCAGGCTTTGCTACTGCTTAGTGCATTAACGCCTGGGCCAAGCCCAGGCTTTGCTACTGCTTATTTATTATTGTATCATAGACATATCCAAACACATTTCAATAATGGAGGAATAAAATGTCATTCGTAGAAGAAGACGATATTGCTGAGCATCTCAGGATCCAGTCCGAGACTGTCAAGAAGCGCGCTAGGGAAGCGGCAGGTACGGAACTCAAATATCAAAAGGCGAGCGTGCGAGTGCAAAAAAAACACCACAAGCTGCTGCCTGACGAAGTCGCTTTGCTTGCACGAAGAGCAAACTGGTTACATGCAGTGGACAATAAACACTGTATGATATGTGGTATAACCATGCATAAGCCACCACTGGACGAATTCTCAGTAAAGTTTTGGCAACACCTTTCAAAATGCCAAAAACATAAGGAGCAAGTGCCGAAGATTGATGCACGGTTCTGTACTCGCTGCGGTAAACGCTACACTTTGCAAAGCTACTTGGATGCTTTTCCAATAGAAGAGACAGCTGTTAAATCCATGGCTCATTCAGAGCTTTGTCTGCCTTGCAAGCCACTGGCTGCAGCTGAAAACCAAGCACGCACACAGGCCATTGTAGTCCAGATCCGTAGCTGGAAACAGACATTGGAACAAGCATAACCTAGGAGGAAGCTATGAGTTGGTATGATGAGGATATTAATCCCGGTGCAGAGGCTAGTGTCAGAAGAAAAGAGGCTAAGAGGCGCACGGTTGGCGATCTCAGTATTCTGTTGCTTGACGCCCCTGGAAAGACAAAGCAAGCAAAGTTGTTGCCGAGGGAGGTTAGAATATTAAGGCTTCGTGCCAATTGGCTCGTGGCTGATGAGTATCGCCACTGTAATGTTTGCGGTATACGGCTCTTAAAGCCTAAGCTGGAGCAGTATGACCAAAACCAATGGGCAAAGCATTGTCGGTGTGTTAAGCACCGGGATGTTCAAATCAAAGCTGACCATGTAAAGCACTGTGCTCTCTGCGGTAAGCGCTTTTCCTTCCAAGAGCTTCTGCATTTGTATAAGAATGAAGAGCAGGCCTTAAGGGCTATACGAGGCTCAACCATTTGCGGTAAATGCAAAGAGCTTGCAGAGGAACAACGAGAGGAGCGCTCCGCCAAAGTTGCTGCCATGCTTCTTAGGTGGACCAAAGCCATTTTAGCTGGATAAGTGAAAGAGGTAGGTTTGAAGTCTCAAACTTACCTCTTATTTGTATATAAGACTATAAAAAAACCTATAAATAAGCCATATTATATGCTAAAAATTCAAAATTTGATTTTTTTGACAAAAATATAAATATTTGTTATAATTTTTTATATGGATAACACAACTACGGTTTCAGACGCGAATTTTAAGGCCTTAGGAATCCACCCAAGGCTTGTTTCTATTTTAGATAGCTTTCGCCTCATGAATCCAACCCCAATTCAAGCGCTAGCAATACCTGTAGTACTCACAGGCGTGGATGTTATTGGCATAGCGCAAACCGGGACCGGCAAGACTCTGGCTTTTGGCCTGCCAATGTTGCAGACTTTAGTCCAGACCAAACAGCAAGGTTTAGTGCTTTTGCCTACCCGTGAACTAGCGCTTCAGGTTGACGAGCAACTCAAGAAGATAGGCGCAAGTTTTGGCCTTAAAACCGCTATCCTCATAGGTGGTGTGTCTGCTGGTAACCAGCTAAGGCAGTTAAAAGCTAGACCAAACATTATTATAGCTACTCCTGGTAGGCTTAATGATTTTCTTGAGCAAAAGCAGGTCGACCTTTCAAAGACAGGTATTTTGGTATTAGATGAAGCTGATCGCATGCTGGACATGGGTTTTTTGCCACAAATTAACCGTATTTTGGCTAAACTTCCTGCCACGCGACAGACACTGCTCTTCTCTGCTACAATGCCTGACGAAATGAAGCACCTGTGCGCAAAATACATGAAGCATCCAAAAACAATAGCAGCAGCAAAGTCCGGAACTACCGCTCACAAGATTAACCAAGGGGTATACTTTGTGGCAACAGACCAAAAGTTTCCACTCGTGTATACGCTCATTAACGAAGAACCGGGAAGTGTTTTGGTTTTTACCAGAACCAAGCACGGTGCAAAGCGTTTGACGCGTAACTTGAATGCAGTAAAAATACCCGCTGTAGAGATTCATGGTAACCGTACTCAAGCACAACGCCAAGCTGCGCTATCTGGTTTCAAAACTGGTAAGCACCAGGTGTTGGTTGCCACAGATATTGCGGCTCGTGGTATTGATGTCTCGGGTATTGCGTTAGTTATTAACTATGACTTACCTCAAGCAGCTGAAGACTACGTACATCGCATAGGCAGAACAGCTAGAGCTGGCAGAGAGGGTAGGGCAGTTTCATTCGCCGGTGCAAATGAGAGAAGTGAGGTACGTGCGATTGAGCGTGTGATCAAAAAGGCAGTGCCAGTGCTTCAGATTCCACCGCTATCGCAGTTGCCTGAAATGAAAACTGAGCCCAGACGTGAGTTTGGTTCACGAGAGCGCTCACGTCGACCATCCAAAAACACTCGTCCATCGTTTGCTCCACGCACGCAACGTCATTCAAGCAGACCTACAAAATCAAAGGACCCAATTGACGCGTTCCTTGCGAATGCCGACAGCAAGCCACGATATAAAAAATTCTTTTACGCTAAGTAAGTGAAAATCGTCCCAACACTCTGTTGGGACGATTTTTGTTATAGACCTATAGGGGACTTACGCCATATACACGTACCATGTCTCTAAGAAGTCTTCCATTTCTTTTGAGTTGGTATAAGATTACCCAGGCTTCGTCACCCACACCGATGTATGGAAAAGTCTTTGGGTCTGGTCTCCAGCTCCCTGAGTAGTAGTTGGCAAGTCCTAGTGCTGCTGCATTGCGGATTTCAAAACAGTCCGGAGCGGTTCGCACGCACATTTGCACGTGCAGCTTTACTAACTCACCAGCTTCCCATGCTTTCATCAGGATTTGTTTAAGCATAAGTGCCATTCTTACCTGTGAGGGAAGAACAGCCTCAGGTACAAACATACTGTCTAAAAATGCCTCTGCAACGTTTATTCTGTGATTCATCTAACCTCCATAGCAAGATATTCTAACTATTATTATCTATAACCGCTAGAATTTTTTCAACCTCTGCTCTAATTCACGTATCCAGCGTTCAAATTGTTTTTTTAAAACATATGTTCTTAGTTCTGAAATAATCTGTTTTACGACTGGCTTTTCTTTGCGAGCGCTTGTTCTTATGCCTACGTCCACGAATGAAATTTTTTTTCCAGATTCATTTGGGAAATCTGTTAGCATTACATTGGTGGTATGCCTGGGACTATTAAGCAAACCGGTCATTATTTGGTTTCTAAACCCGCTTCCACTAGCTCCAAAGTCTGGAGTGAGGTTGGTGTCTTTCTCGCATGCCTCAATCACTTGCAATGCTGCTTTGGCAAACTCTAAGAGCTGCGCAAGGTTTTCTTTGTTTTCATAGAGCTCTTGTTTCGGCACTTCAAATAATCGTCGCCCTGGAAGGAATTTTTGTATGCTGTATCCGTGTGGTTTTTCTCCCTCAGTTTTTTTCGCAACAAAAAATGTAGTCTCAGGAACAAATTTTCCAAACTCCGGAAATTGCTTTAAAAATTCATAATACCCTTTGGATTTTTTCATTTCATCTATATCTGCATATTCTTCTCTTTTCATTTCCTTAAGAGCCATATCTTTTAACTCAACCCCGCTCTGAGTTTCTGTGACCTCTGCTCGAATTTTGTCTACTACTGAATCTTTACCTTCGCCTATAGTTGTAGCGTCAGCAAACTTGAATGGTAAAGAATTTTCTGCTGGAATTCGTAGATTGTTGTTACTCATGTCTAGAATACTTAATATTTGGTGTGAAAATCAATGCTGCAACTAATGCTCCTATAATATTACAGCATAAGTCAAGCCATGTATCATTGATAGTTTCTGCGAAAACTATATTAGTAGTGTTGTGTAAAATAAACTCAAAAACTTCATTCACATTTCCAAGAGCGATAACTACCAGGAAGCTTAGTACAAAAAACTGCGCTCTTCTGATATGTACTTTGCTGTCTTTTGTTGCAAGGTAACAGGTAAGATACGCGAGGAACCCTCCGCCAAAAGTGTGTAGGAATCGGTTGCCCCAGAACTCACTAGGAAAAAGGTCTGCAAGGAGATAGGAAGCAAAGCTTGAGAATAGTATGAAAATAATGGAGCCAGCAGAAAGGTTTTTTGAACTAGGTGTTTTGTTGGTAAATAAGAAAGGAATTAAAAAAAACATAACCACATACGAAACGGCCATGCCTGAGGAGATGATAAACGAAGTAAAATGCATGAATATAGTATATCAAAAAAAATCGCCTTAGGGCGATTTTATATGATTTATACTTTGCTTGCGCAATTGAACATCCACTGTACTCCAAATTTGTCTCTACAGGAGCCAAAATAATCACCCCAGAACATCTCTTGGAGCGGTGTTTCTACTTTTCCACCTTCGGAAAGCGCGTTGAATAGGCGATCAGTTTCAGTGCGAGTATCAGGCTCAAGGTTTATATACATGTTGTTACCAAAGTTCACCTTAAAACCCATGGATTCTGGGGCATCAGTTCCCATGATTTTGTGTCCTGCTAGGATAGGGAGGGACACGTGCATAACTAGGTTTTTGTCTTCATCGCTAAGCGGTTGTTGACCTGGCTGAGTGGGAACTTCGCCCATGCGGGCTATCTTACCTCCGTCGAACTCACCACCGAACACTGACTTGTAAAAGTTGAATGCTTCCTCGGTATTGCGAGGGAAGTTGAGATAGGTGCTTACGTTTGCCATATATATAAAATGATAATTATTTTTTTAATGTAACTTCGTATGAGACCGGGAGAAAGGGTATTCTTATGTAAGCCGCATTGAGAAACCCCTGTTTTTCTACCAGGGTCATTCCGGAGTGGGAAATGAACTCGTCCAATTCTCTAGTTGTTGGTACGCTGATGTGTGTTATGTCTTTGTCAAACTTATGAAACAGCCAGCCAGCCCATGTGTCTGTGACAGGTACTGAGAAAATGAGGTAGCCGCCAGGCTTTAATTTTGCTTTAATTTTTGCAAGAGAATTGGGGATAGATTTAGTATGTTCAAGTACGTCAAAAGCAGTGATTACGTCAAAATTGTCGTCAGGAAAGGGGAGATCGTCAGTGTCTAAGTTTACGACACTAAATTTTCCTTGCGGAACTTGTTTTTGTGCTTTCTCAAGGGCATATTCAGAAATGTCAGCTCCGTATACTTCGCTAAAGAAAGGTTTTGCCCGTTTTAAAAAATAGCCAAATGCACAACCAATGTCCAGTAATCTTCCTGAGGCATGCAGATTTTTAAGTTTGATCAGGACCGGTTGCCAGTAACGGTCATTATCATACATTTCATAACTCGTATAGTTAGAAAGCTTATGACCGTAGTAATAGTCCTTACCAAACAAGGAAGGTGAGCTCATATTTTTTGGCCGGGGTTACCCGGGATTCTCCGGCGAAGGCAGATCGCCATCATATTAAATTATAAGGTCGGCGGAGAACCTGGGAATGACCCGATGCTGCATCGGGATGCCTTCAGCTTCAATGATTTATTTTCTTTGCTGGGGTACCAGGATTCGAACCTGGGAATGACGGGACCAAAACCCGTTGCCTTACCACTTGGCGATACCCCAGCAAAGAAAATAATATGACGATATGTGGGTATCCGAACCTGGGAATGACCCGATGCTGCATCGGGATGCCTTACCACTTGGCGATACCCCAGCAAAGAAATGTAACAAAATGTAGATGAATATTATCAGAAATTGACACTTATTGCAAGAAATGGTATTGTTTATGCGTGAAATCCCCAGCTTCTAAGCGGGTGCTTCTCCCGTTTGGGGTACACAGTATTTACATTATTTTGACTTTAAACGCTTTATGGCAAAAAAGATTAAAACTACTATCAAGCTGCAGCTGCCGGCGGGGAAGGCTACACCTGCGCCTCCGGTAGGTACAGCTCTTGGTCCGCACGGTTTAAACATTGCACAGTTCGTTAAAGAGTTTAACGACAAGACCGCTCAAATGGGAGACATGGTTATTCCGGTTTTGATGACGGTTTTTGAAGACAGGACCTATTCCTTTATCCTCAAAACTCCTCCTGTTCCAAACCTTATTATGAAGGCTATAGGCCTGCAAAAAGGTGCGGCTAACCCGTTGACCACTAAGGTCGGCAAGATCAAAATGTCGCAAATCAAAGAGATTGCACAAAAGAAAATGCCAGACCTGAACACAACCAAGCTCGAGTCTGCCATGCAAATGGTGATTGGCTCCTGTCGCTCAATGGGCGTTGAGGTTATTAAAGACTAAATTAGTCGTAAGTTGTAAGTTGTAAGCAAGCTCACTTCTTGTTTCTGACTTACGACTACTGACTTATGACTATGTTATGGAAAGCGGTATAATTCTAATTCTCATTATCATATTTATTTTCTTCATTTTGCCAGGACTCAGAGTAGTTCAGCAATACCAGAAGGGCGTCGTGTTCTTTCTCGGTAAGCTGACCGCAACGAAAGAACCAGGACTGAGTTGGATTTTCCCATACTTAAGTTGGATGAAAAAAATAGATATGCGCACAGTTACTCTGCCTGTGCCTCCGCAGAAGATCATCACTAGGGACAATGTCTCGGTAGATGTCTCCGCAGTAGCATACTTCAAAATAACTGACGCTGAGAAGAGCATCATTGCCATTGAAGATGTCAGGGCAGCAATATACCAAATAGCCCAAACTTCCGTGCGCAATATTGTTGGTAAGTTCCAGTTAGACGAAATTTTGGCTGAACGTGAAAAGATAAACGTTGAGATTACCAAAGTATTAGACCAGCACACCGAAACCTGGGGCGTCGTAGTTCCCGTTGTTGAGATTAAGGACATTGAACTTCCTGAAGGCATGCAGCGTGCTATGGCCAAGCAGGCAGAGGCAGAGCGTGAAAAGCGCGCTAAGATTATTGCTGCTGAGGGTGAGTTTGCTTCAGCGCAAAAGCTTGCAGACACCGCAGATGTTATGATGCAGCACCCAATTGCGCTTCAGCTCAGAAACCTCCAGACTATGGCTGAGATAAGCGTGGAGAAGAACTCAACCATCATTTTCCCAGCACAGTTTATGAGCACTGTTCAAGAAGTGAAGAAGTTCATGGAGTCTGAACACAGAGATCGCGGCTAATAACAGTAATAGATTAATATGTGGGAGATGCTAAAGCTAGGCTTTACTTCGTTTACCACGTACATACAATGAAGAGATTTTCTAAGCGTTATAAAAGTAACGCAGAGGTAGTAGACAAGTCTAAGGTATACGGCATTGAAGAAGCTGTAAGCCTGCTCAAGAAGACAGCTAACACCAAGTTTACTGGTTCTGTTGAAGTGCATGTGCATACAGCTATAGATACTAAAAAGACAGACCAGCTCATCAGGGGTACGGTTTCTCTGCCACATGGTACAGGCAAAACCAAGCGTGTTGCTGCCTTTGTGACTGAGTCCAAAGAAAAAGACGCAACCGCAGCAGGTGCAGTAGTGGTTGGCGGTGAAGAGCTAATTAAGAAAATAAAGGAAACAGAAATCACAGACTTTGACGTAGCAGTTGCAGAACCTGCCATGATGCCTAAGCTTGCCCAGGTTGCTAAGATTTTGGGTACACGCGGCCTAATGCCAAACCCAAAGACTGGCACTGTAGGTGAGAACATTGGTGCTTTGATCAAAGAGATTGCTGGTGGTAAGATTAACTTCAAAAATGACGACACGGGTAATGTCCATGTTACCATTGGCAAAGCAAATTTTGACGACCAGAGGCTGGTCGAAAACTACCAGGCATTCCAGACAGCCTTTAATCAAGGCAAACCCTCTGGTGTAAAGGGAATCTACATAAAGTCTGCGTATATAAACGTGACTATGGGTCCTAGCTTACGTATAAAACTATAAAAAGAGAATCCTTTCACCTTTGTGTGA
>DASPKA010000018.1:0-10775 GCA_035628335.1 Patescibacteria group bacterium
ATCCCTGGGATACCAAAAGGCCCACGTGTTAAACTTTCCCAATTATTAAGTACACTTACCACAATTATGTTAAACCCAACGGTGGCTAAGGCAAAGTAATCGCCTCTCACACGAGTTAAAACCAAGCCTAAAACAAATGCTGTAATACTTGCAGTAGCAACCGAGGCAAGCATGCTTTCTAAAAACGAAAAGCCATGCATGGTCATGAGGATTGCGGTAGTGTACCCGGCAATACCAGAAAAAGCAATCTGACACACAGAGAGCATGCCCGTGTATCCCACTGCTAAATTTAAAGCCAGCGCTGGAACAATGAACGCTATAGCGTATATAAATAAGTGAACTATGTAGTTTACGTTTCCAGAAAGTTCCATGTTATGACTTAATGATTCCTTTCGGTCTGAAAATCAAAAACAAAATTAAGATCGAAAATGCGATGGTGTCTTTCCATTCTCCGCTGATTTTCCATATACCAAAATTTTCGGAAAAACCAAGCAGTACAGCACCGAGTACTCCGGCAAAGATGTTATGTACACCGCCTATTATGGTCGCAACTATTGCTTTTAGCAATAAAGGCAAACCTGCAACCGGGTCCATACCAGTGTCAAAGGCTGTGAGAAGGCCAGCTAGTGCAGCTGTGCTACCTGCTATAAAGAAAGTTTTTGCAATTACCCGTTGCGTGTTTATTCCAACAATCTTGGAGATCTCTTCATCATCAGAAACCGCAAGTACCTGTTTGCCAAAAATTGTTTTTTTGAAAACAAACCACAAAACTATTGTAACCAGGATAGCAGTAAGTACCGTACATATTTGGAGGAACGTAATTCCTGCGCCATATATCTCATATGTCTTTTGCACAGGAAAAAACTTAGAGATACTCGAAAACTGACTAGTGAAAAGCATGGCAAGTACAGCCTGCAGAGCGGTCGCAAGCCCCAAAGAGGCGATCATAAACACCATACTGGTGGCTTTTCGAGCTCGAAGGCGACGAAAAATAAAAATCTCGCTGAGTACTGAAAAACCACCTGCAGCTGCGATAGAAAGAATGACGGTTAACCAAAACGGAAGCCCAAGGTACGAAAAAAGCGCATAGGCTATATAACTACTCAAAATAGCCGTAGCGCCATGACTTAAGTTAAAAAACTTGGCGGTATTAAACGTCAAAGAAAAACCAAGCGCCAACAACGCATAAATACTAGATGCCAACAGGCTGTTAACTACAAGTTGGGGAACAATTCCCATGTTTAGTGAATAGTGGACAGTGGTTAGTGGATAGTAACAGTATAGCAAAACCCCCCACAAAATGCAGGGGGTTCCTTGTTTTACGGTACACTGTACACTGTCCACTAACCACTGAGTTTATTGCATCACTGAGGCTTTGCCGCCCATGATCATCTTGGTTACAAAGGAGGCGTTTTGCCTGTCGCCGTCTGCGCCAATGGTTACTTTTCCTGAGGCACCATCCCAGTCTTTGAAGCTTTGTGCGTAGCTTGCTACCTTTTCACCATCCTCGCCTACTGCTTTAAGTGCATCTGCAAGCATATAGACTATGTCGTATTCAGTGAGCGCATAGCTGTCAACGAACGCCGGTTCAGCACCATTGTTTGTTACCTTGTACTTGGAAATCATGCTTGCTGCTTTGGCATTTGTAACATCACCTCCAAATGTCATGAATACTGCACCTTCCAGTATGTCTTTGTTGTTTTCTAGAATCGCTGTGTCACTTACAAATGCGTCTGAGAGCAAGAGGCTTGGCTTCCAGCCAAGGTCCTTAAGCTGTTTCACAACACGCTCGCCACTCGCTGGGGTTTGCACTGAAATTAACAGCGCATCTACATTTGCTGCCCTGAGCTTAGTTAACTGAGAACGGAAATCTGTGCCATCTTTTGCAAATTCTTCGTGGGTAACAGTAGCTCCGCCAGCCTGCGCTGCTGCTTCAAACACTCTACTTACACCAAGAGCGTAATCTGTTTGCTCTACCAGTACTCCTACGTTTTTCTTACCTGCTCTTGCTGCATAGTTCCAGAGTCCCTGCCCCTGAGCAGCGTCGGATGGATAATTGCGCATAAAGAACTTACTCTTACCAGTCAGTGCGGGAGAAGATGATCCTGGGTTATACATAGCAACTTTTGCTTTCTCAGCTAATGGTACCACCGCCAGTGACTCTGAAGAACAGAAGCCTCCTATTATGACTTTAACTTTTTCAACGTCTATTAGTTTATTTGCTGCATTAACTGCTCCTGCTGCGCCACACATACCGTCCTGTACAACAAGTTTGAGCTTCCTGCCGTTTACACCGCCTGCGTCGTTTATTTCCTGTACCGCGATATTAAAAATCTTTAGTGCAGGTTCACCATATGCAGCCGCGTCACCCGTTAATGGCAAAATTACACCAACATTAATATCTCTAGCGTTGTTCATTGCCCCACCATTGTCTCCACCCTTACGGTTGGAAACAATAAGCAAGATAGCCGCAATAATGATTGCAACACCTAAAATGAGCTTCCCATTTTTTGACATATATAACGAAAGCTATGAGCCAAACGCGGAGATTGGCCAGGGAGCGTTAACTATTAGTACCCTTACTATATGCGAATTATTCATAAACAGCAAGTATTCCGTGTGGAAACATTCCCACATAATTATGGTATAATGAAGTATGCCTACAAAGTTCATTACACCATACGGTGAAGAAACAAATGACGACGGAGGTGCAAAAAAACCTCAAAAAACTAACAGCAAAAATTTCACCCTCCTTGCCTCTACATTACTAATGTTTCTTGTTCTCGGAGCAGGTGGTTTTTATTTCTATAACTACAACCCTTTTGGAAGCGACTACCAACCGAGTACCTCTAGGGCTGAAGAACCCATCCAAACCGCCCCTACCGCAACACTAACTAAAAGTAAAAATTCCCTTATACTAAAATGGTCGCTTACTTCTAACCAGGGGTATGTAGAAAGCAAAGTGGTCTGGAATGAAAAGAACTTCCCAAAAACACCTCAAGATGGCGAGCTCTTAGGTACCTCTTCTAGTGGACAACTACCGCTCACTGCTCTAGAAAAAGGCTATATCTCTGTCTTTAATTTCTACGACACTGGCAAAATAACCCTCGGAGCTCAACTCATCTCTTTGGGTCAAAAATAGTAGGGCTCATTTTCTGGCCGCCTATATGGCGGCTTATTTTATTCCCTCCCATTACGGAAGGCAAGATACCAACCCCGTTGCAGCCTAGATTGTACAAAAGCACTGAGTTAACAGGATCTGGCCCGACTACGCGTAGCAAGTTTGGTGTATAGCCCATAAGGCCATGCCAGCGAAACTCGTGGTTTAGCACCGCGGGAACGTTCGCAACATCACGCTCCAAAAACTCATTGATTGCTGTAATGGCAGTATCCGGGTGGTCTTGTTCGTAGCGATGGTAGTGGGCTTTGTCATCTAATACTTTTTCAGGACCACCGATGCAGATAAGGTTTCTTGATTCGCCATTTGAGTTTTCATACACTCTTCGTGTAAAGTAGAAGTAACCATCCTCAGCGTGAACTGCTTCTTTTGGAAAATAACTTATAGCCGTAGCCGGACGTGATACCTCAGTAAAAAAACCCACCATGAATCCTACCACGCCTTTTACTGAATCATGAAATTGGTGGTTTAATTGCTTGCCAGCCCAGTTTAGTAACGTAAACTGTTCAAACCCGTTTGTGCATAATACTACATGCTTGGCATTAACAAAGTTTGTGTCCACCCGGAGCATAGCAAACCCCTCATGCAAGTGAATGCTGTCTACTTTTGAATGTTCAAACAAACGAAATCGCTTCTTGTACTTTGCTAGCAGGAATCCAACTAACTCCTCACAAAAAAGTGCAGAATTCAAGCATCCCTTTCGACCAGAAAGCGCGGCAATATAGCTCGGATTCTTACTTTCCAGCAAAGCAAGTACATCCCTGTGTGGGAGTATTGAATAAAATTGGTTATAGATGTGAGGAAGCTTCAGGTTCTTCACCATCTCTTCTGCAATAAAAATGTGCTCTGGGACCAGACCGCCTTTTCGTTTAAGCCTGTTATCTTCTAAAAACCTCAAAAGTTGCTCCCGCCTTGAAAGCCCTGCAAAACCATTAAACTGCGAGAAGGGTAATGTCAACTGGGCTTCTTTGAATATTTCTTCTAATAGAACCCATGCATCTTCTACCAGCGATTGAGCTTGTACCGCCTTCGTCAGCCCATACTCAGACACAATAGATGAAAATGAACGCTCAAAATACGAGACAACCTGTCCGGCGTTATGCCCGGTTGCCCCATGCGCGAGCTTTCTCCCTTCTAATATGACAACGTTTTGGTTTGTATTTTTTAGTATATAATACGCGGTTGCAACACCAGCTATTCCCCCGCCAACAACAGCTACATCCGTTTCAATATCAGCCTGTAATCTGTCTGAAGCACGGGCTCTTTTTAGCTGCGCAATCCACGGTGAATTATTCACCAACATAGTGAATACGCCATTTGTTAATGGAAGTGTCATGCCATAGGCAGATCCGCCTCAGCAGTAGCAAGGCGGGCTCCACTCGACCGTTACTGCACTTCGGCGGAAATTCTTCCTTCGTATGGCTTCACTGCTTCATATCTATAGTATATCATTACCTCAAAGGAGAAAGTATGTCAAAAAAACTCAAGACCGTAACGAAGGGTAACTGGAGATACAGTTATGTTAACCATGAACGTTTCGGGGAATGCTGTATGAAAGAATGCCTTTCGTGCAAAGGGAAAGACAGTAGAGAATGCAGGAATTGCTCCAAGGCCCCAGTACGGTATGTAAAACTAGAAGTCCTGGAAAAAATGCAATAACATGCAAAAACCCTGTGGCTTACAGCACAGGGTTTTGGCTTATGTAACACTGTCTTTAAAGTGTTGGTCGTAAATCTTTCCAAGCACGCCACTTATGAACTTACCACTGGAGTCGCCACCGAACGACTTGGCTAATTCAACAGCTTCATCTATGGCGACTTTAGGTGGTACATCTTTGAGTATCATAAGTTCGTAAATCCCTATTCGCAAGATGGTTTTATCAAGGACAGGTATCTGCTCCACCGGGAATTCAGTAGCATATACAGAAATAGTGTCGTCAATTTTCTCTAAATTCTCTTTCACACCCACAGCAAGAGCTGAGACAAAATTCTCTTCTACTACTTTTCCTTGATAGTCTTGGAGAATAGCAGAGGATACTTCAGCAAGGTCCTGCGACCTTCCGTTGAAGTCCCACTCAAAAAGAACTTGTACCGCGGCCTGTCGCGACATGTGCCTTGATGACATAAAAAACAAAGTCGAAAGTCGAAAGTCGAAAGTCTATAAAGTCTAAGAGTTCGCCAAGCGAACAGCTACTTATACTTTAGGGACTTTATGGACTTTTGACTTTATGGACTATTATTAGCGAACACTCCTTCCTTTATACGTACCGCAGTTAGCGCATGGCAAATGAGGCATGACTGGCATACCACAGTTAGCGCATTTTGCGGTTGGCTTAGCTTTTAACGCGTGGTGGCTGCGACGCTGGTTACGACCCGAACGAGTTTTATGCTTCTTGGGAACACCCATCTCAAAAAAAGTAAATAGTGAATAGTAAATAGTGAATAGTATAAAAGACAAATCACAACTTGCTACTCAATACTCGAATAGAAATAATGACTACCAAATTATAACAAAATCCCCCCTACTCGTCAATTCAACAATTGACATTCAACAATTGACATGCCCTGTTCACAAGTATATCGAATTCGATATACTTGTGAACAGGGCATGAGCTCTGATGCACCCAAGCTTTCAAATACCCCAGAGCATGCCTCTGGTGCAAACCTATGACGTTAGAAGCTCGCTGGAACTAAGCAAGGCGAGCCCTAGCGGTCCAATTCCCTGAGTAACCAACCAAAAAAGCGCTACCCTACACGACGCGCTCTTTTTTTTATACTATAATTCCCTCAGGAGGAAATATGAAAAAGCTTTTTGTTTTCTTTATGCTGTTTCTGGCAAGCAATTGTGCCATTAACAGTGCTCATGCTCTTCAACAAGTTCAGGACAAACCCAGCAATGGCTTCTTTGAGGAACTCGTTCGTAGTTTTAACAAGGCCGATGAAGACTGGTCTAAGAAACCTGATGACGAGAAGCTAGAGGCTAGGTTCAAAAAGCTTGTCGTACCTGATAGTCAGGCAGATAAGTACACATCAAACCGCATTAAGCGTTATTTGAGGGGTGACAACGGTGTTCCGTATCGTTTAACAACGGACTCGTGGCACAAAATTCGTGTCATTCAAGTTCGGTGGGTCGATGACAACACGGTTATTGTCGAAACATCAGAGTCTAGAAAATGGAAAAACACTAAGGTGATTCCCGACGAATACGCAAAAGACGACGTCATCAACAGCTACCGCATAGTCAGGTTCGCTGAGAACGATTGGCGTGTGGAAGTAAACAAAATCAACTAACACAAAAGGAGTGAATATGAGGCTAAAAACATTTCCTGTTTTGAAAAGAACCGGCATAGTTGTTGGCTTGTTAGCGTACTTTGTCCTCTTCAACCATCTGTTCCAAATGGCTCTTGCCGAAAACCGGCTCAGGTTTAACCCCTGGGTGGTTAAAAGTGCCGGAATCACCATGGGCAGACCCGGAATTAGCCTTGAGCTAGTTTCCCCACCGCTTGAGGCGATGCACGAAATTCCCGGATCAAAATTGCCTCCAAACGGAACCAAAGGAAACTTCATCCTCAAAAAACCAGACGAACTCCCTTTCATCGTTTGGGACGCAAGCCAAGCATTGATCTTCAAACTAGAATAACCACGAATCAAAAGAGCATCTCACGTACCTGTGAGATGCTCTTTACTTAGTTTTTGTCTTAAAAATATTTATAGTTTTTACGCAGGAGGGTCCCCCTCCGGAGTAAAAAACATTGGAAGAAAGGGGGCATACGGGGGAAAGAAACCCGCTTCGGGTGTCTTTCCGCCCGTAAAACGGAGCGAAGCATAGTGAAAATAAAAAAGCCGCAAGCAGACGGAGATTATAAGTAATATACTCCCGGTTTGCGGACTTTTTACCAAGCCCGTCAATTGACAGGCTCAATGTAGCGCCCCCGACCCGAATAATTTCACGAAATCAGGAGCATAAAAAAAGAACAAGCTACGTACATGAGTCAAACTCTACAATTGTCACTTTCTTTAGGAAGCAAATTGCAGCTGTGCTGAAATTTGCGTGCTCGGGGCAGTTCACTGCATCCGAGCTATGTAGCATGTCTGTATTTACGTATCTTGATCTTTTACTTTTTTATAGATAATGTGTGTTTTCTATAATAAGTCTTTTTGTTCGTACTTTTTTGTACGATTGGTTACTATACACTATAATTGTATCTTTGTCAACACTTTCGTTTAATACATCAAAAAACCGCTTATTCAAGCGGTAAAACTTTTAACAAAGTTTATTAAATACTATATATACTTTTTAAGTTCATCTACCTTATTCAACTGCTCCCATGGCAAGTCTAAGTCGAGCCTCCCAAAGTGCCCATATGAAGCTACGCCTCTGTATATAGGACGGCGGAGATTTAAGTCTTTTATGATAGCTCCTGGACGTAGGTCAAAGGCTTTTTTTACTATTTCAGCTATTTCATGATCCGGCTTCTTACCAGTCCCGAAACTGTCTACGGAAATACTAATAGGCTCAGCCTTACCAATGGCATACGATACTTGCACTTCTACACGCTCCGCTAAGCCTGCTGCGACTAAGTTCTTAGCAACCCAGCGCACCGCATAAACTCCGCTGCGGTCTACTTTTGTTACATCTTTCCCCGAAATAGCCCCTCCCCCGTGCCGACCAAACCCTCCATAGGTATCTACTATTATTTTCCTACCAGTAAGTCCAGTGTCAGCTTGTGGTCCACCCATAACAAACCTTCCGGAGGGGTTTACATGAACAATTGTTTTCTCATCAAACATCCCAGTAGGAATAACAGGCTTTATAACTTTATCTATAATTTCAGAGCGCAAGCTCTCCAAAAATACCTCTTCATCATGCTGAGTCGAAACTACTACGGTATCAACACGCTTAGGCATACTGTCTTCATACTCAACAGTTACCTGAGTTTTCCCGTCAGGACGCAGACCCTTAACCTCGCCATGTTTGCGAACCTGTGCGAGCTGGAGCGCAAGCTTATGTGCAAGCACAATAGGAATCGGCATATACTCTGGTGTTTCATTCGTGGCATAGCCAAACATAAGCCCCTGATCCCCGGCTCCCGTGGTTAGACCGTCCGGATCACCCGGGTCCACTGCTTGAGATATGTCTGGTGACTGTTTCTGAATTGCAGTGGCAATACCAGAGGTCTGCCAGTGGAAGCCATACTCAGCATCAGTGTAGCCAATGTCCTTTATCACCTGACGGGCTATGTCTGAAATCTCAACATATGTGGAGGTTGTAATCTCGCCCGCAATTAAGCACACCCCATTGGTAATGAGTGCTTCACACGCAACGCGACCTTTTGGGTCATCTTTTAAAATAGCATCTAACACCGCATCAGCAATTTGGTCACACACCTTGTCCGGGTGCCCTTCAGTCACCGACTCAGACGTAAATAAGAAGTTTCTCATAGTCTTTTTCTTAATAAAATATCTCCCATGCAGGGAGATATTTTAATGCGTTTATCTGCCCCACAGCGTGGGCTGGAGGGGGCACCTTTTGCGTTTGCAAGGTTGCCGGGTGAGTTCTAGACCAGAGGTCTAAAGGCCAGTTCCTTACTCACCACTCTTGATAAATTAAATTGTAAAATTAGTGTAACAGATAAGGTAGAATTATGCAACAAGCCTACCTGTTTATGTTAATAGACGCTGTTGAAGAAAGAATTTGTCCATTGTGTTCACATGCGAGCGCAATAAGATGAAGGCCATGCTGACTTACATCCAGTGAAACATTTGGCAACGGAGTGTATTTAACATACGCAGCAGGTCCTACCGTTATGTTCTGCGTACCTAAAATTTTATTTGCATCACCACCCATTCGGCGAATAAACTCCTTAATAAAATTAGATCCCCCGCGTGTTGCGTCTACCAGCTCGCATTTTGCAGGCGTATTTCCTGCACTCCACCTGAATGGGACTATCTTGTTAGTGTTTCCAGCGCTCACTACATAGTTTCTTTGATTATTGAAACTAACATCGTAAAGCGTATCAGAGGTAACCAGCAACTGATAATTACTAGGTGCAGACTTATTTCCTCTGGGATCTTTAGCAATTACTTGAATATCATATCTACCATTGCTCAAGCCCACGTTTTGGTAGTGAAGTATAGCTTTATCAATTGAGTACCTGGTACTCGGAAGCCCTCGAGAGTCGGTAAACGGTTCCAAGTAATTTTGAATAGTAACTGCTTGGTTGGATATCGCCTGCCCATTTTTTGAAAGCTTTACTTCCCAGGAATAGACATTGGAAAGGTTATTTCTGTCTGTACCCGCTGGTACAGGGCCTGCTTCCAGAAGCGCAAGAGGTTTTGCGTTTTCAAACCCAACAACAAAATGCATGTTGTTTACGGGTTGAATAATCGTGAATGCAGTTACAGGTATTGTTCCTGGGGGCGTATATCTACCTGGAGGAGGCAATATAGCATTCGGCAAGC
The DNA here is from genome assembly GCA_035628335.1 of Patescibacteria group bacterium. Taxonomy (GTDB): domain Bacteria; phylum Patescibacteriota; class Doudnabacteria; order UBA920; family UBA920; genus DASPKA01. Next base: position 9,640 of record DASPKA010000018.1, read on the forward strand.
TTTCAACCGGAGCCAAGTCATCAGTTTCAAACAATAGAGTTCTATTAAAGCTATAGGAATCAGTGTAAATTCGTGAGTTATTTGCTGCATTTAGCACCTCATAGTTTATGGTGACTATTTCTCCTGACAATCTCGACTTATCTGGCTCGCGTCCGTTAGTTGTATAGAAAGCCCATATTCTGCCGTTGGTGTTAGGGATTTCATACACAGCAAAATACTTATCAACATACTCTTGACTATAAATCCGATTATGTTGAATTACTGAAGTAATCCTAACTTTAGGAGTTATACTCGGACCTGTATTTGGCTGAAAAACTTTAACTGCCCTTCGGTGCATACTAACCATATCAAACTCACCTGGTAAAGCAGCAGACGCGCTACTAGAGGCGAATCCCCTGCTATGCGCCCACATAGACAGCGCGCCTATGATTGAGAACACCGCGACCGCAAGTGTGGCATACTGCCACTTTGAAATAATACTTTGTTTTTTCTTTGGCATTTTATAATATTAATTGTTCCTTTTTTCTAACGCCTCGTTACGCGAACTGAAGGCGCCACAACTACCATACCGTCTGGCGAGATTCCGCTTGCGCTAATAATAACAATATTACCAACACTGCAAAGTTTGAGACTTAGTGAAGTAGTCCATGCTCCCGTATTAGGGACAGGAACAACATCAACCGATCCTCTTTGAGATGCACACGTATAGGTGACTGTTAATTTAGAAACTCCCGTAGCCACTCCACTTACTTGCACGTTTGAAGTTACGTTTCCTGATATCGGAGAAGTTATGAAGAGCTTGGGAGTTTCAGGGGCAGACGACTCGTCTGTAAATCCAACATTTATAGCTCTATAAAAATTCTTAACAATTTTTTTCCCGTCATCAGTCGATCCCTCAAGCTTCACCGTAACACCATATATACCTTTTGGTAATGGCGCGGTTGATGTTAATTTGAAATTTGTCTTATTCACTTTAGCAGCCACAAACCTTCCCGAACCTGTCGATTCTGCAATTGAGACATTTGATATAGCTTTAAGGGAATTATCCCGGACACTGAATTCTCTTGCATATACTTGATTGGGCTCTATATAATCAAGTGGCTCAAGAAATCTATTTATATACAATAGCGAGGACG
>DASPKA010000019.1:0-23144 GCA_035628335.1 Patescibacteria group bacterium
ACAAGGTTGTAGTAGTGAGCGATAAGGGTGAAAAAATAGAGTACCCGCTCTTGAAGTTCATGCGCACCAACAGTGGTACCTGTATCAACCAGATTGTTCGCGTAACTAAGGGTCAGCAAGTGAAAGAAGGCGACTTGCTTGCTGACGGTGCTTCTACTGAAAACGGCGAACTTGCGCTTGGTCAGAACGTGCTTGTTGCGTTTATGTCATGGGAAGGTGGTAACTATGAAGACGCTATTTTATTCTCTTCACGCTTGGTACAAGATGACCGCTATACTTCTATTCACATTGAAGACTTTAAGGTAGATGTTCGCGACACTAAGCTGGGTATAGAGCAGATCACTCGCGATATACCCAACGTCGGTGAAGAAAAACTTAAGGATCTAGATGAGACTGGAATCATCCGCATCGGTGCTTCTGTTAAGGCAGGTGACATCTTGGTAGGTAAAATTACACCAAAGGGTGAAACTGATCTGACTCCGGAAGAAAAGCTACTCCGTGTCATCTTCGGTGAAAAGTCTCGTGATGTAAAAGACACTTCTTTGACGCTTCCACATGGTGAGTACGGAAAAGTAGTAAATATCCGTGAGTTCTCACGTGATGCTGGCGACAAATTGCCAAGCGGTGTGGTGAGACAGATCCAAATTTCCGTTGCAGTACTGCGCAAGATTCAAGTAGGTGACAAGATGGCAGGACGCCATGGAAACAAGGGCGTTATTTCTCGTATCGTTCCGGTAGAAGACATGCCATTCTTGGAAGACGGCACTCCAGTAGACATTATTTTGAACCCACTTGGTGTGGTATCTCGTATGAACCTAGGTCAGATTTTGGAAACTCACTTGGGCATGGCTTGCCGAAAGCTTGGTTTTAAGATTGCAACCCCGGTTCTAGATGGGGTGACTGAAGGTCAAGTTAAGGAGCAGTTAGTAGCTGCTGGTATTCCAACGGACGGTAAGGTAAGACTGTTTGATGGTAAAACCGGCGAAGAGTTTGACGAACGTGTAACTGTAGGTGTTGCGTACATGATGAAGCTCCACCACTTAGTTGATGACAAAATGCACGCCCGCTCCACTGGTCCGTACTCCCTTATTACTCAGCAGCCGCTTGGTGGTAAGGCACAGTTCGGTGGCCAGCGTTTCGGTGAGATGGAAGTATGGGCGCTTGAAGGTTACGGCGCTGCGCATACGTTGCAAGAAATGTTGACCATAAAGTCAGACGACGTTATGGGCCGCAGTAAGACCTATGAAAGCATTGTCAAAGGCGAGCCAATTAAGAAACCAAACGTACCAGAAAGCTTCCGCGTGCTCGTAAAAGAGCTTCAGTCTCTCTGCCTGGACGTTGACTTGCTTGGCGAGAACGGTCGGGTAATAAAGACCGACTACGTGCAAGAACCTCCAGCACCGGTTGAACAGATTAAAGAAGAGTCTATGTCCCTCCGCGACCTGTTCGCAGAGGAAGAAAGAAGAGATAAAAAAAGTAAGAAAAAAGCGACTTCTCAATAATTAACGGTCGAATTGAAGTCGTCCCCGCGGAGGCGGGGATCCATTAGCTCTTAGCTTTTGGCAAGGCAATTAAGAATTAGCTAATGGCCAATGGCTAAAAGCTAAAAGCTGCAACATATATGTTGAATACTCAAACTGAAGAATTTAAGGGTGTTAAGATCAAGCTTGCATCTCCGCAGACTATCATCGAGTGGTCCCGTGGCGAGGTGACCAAGCCTGAAACGATCAACTACCGTACCCAGCGCCCAGAAAAGGACGGGTTGTTTGATGAAAAGATCTTTGGTCCTATCAAAGACTGGGAATGTTACTGTGGTAAGTACAAGCGCATTCGCTACAAAGGCATTGTCTGTGACAAGTGTGGCGTGGAAGTAACTAAGTCCTCTGTGCGTCGCGAGCGTATGGGCCATATTGCTTTGGCTGTGCCAGTTACTCATATTTGGTTCTTGCGTGGAGTTCCAAGCCGCCTTGGTATGATTTTGGACATTGGCGTCATGGACATGGAAAAAGTCTGCTATTTTGCTTCCTATATCATAACTGGTGTTAATGAAGACTCCCGCGCAACCATGATGACACAGATAGAGTCTGAGTTTAAGTCAAAGAAAAAGGAGCTTGAGACTCGCTACACAGAGATGCTCGACAAAGCAAAGTCTAAGGCTCCAGCTAAAGGCAAGGACCCGGCAGAAGTAGATGCTGAAGTAGACACCAACATTGCTCGCATTAAAGATGAGTGGGCTTTTGAGTTGTCTGCGCTTGAGAAGATTCGCGACCAAGCAAAGTCTGAGCTTAAGTCTATTAAAAAGTACCAGATCATTTCCGAACTTCAGTACCGCGACTTGTCCTTGAAGTACGGTCCGGTCTTTACCGCGGGTATGGGTGCTGAGAGCCTGCAGAAGCTGCTCGAAGAAGTGAACTTAGAAGAACTAGCCCATGACCTTGAAATCGCAGTCAAAGACATGGATGGCCAGAACCTGCGGAAGGCACTGCGCAGACTCCGTTTTGTGAAGTCCTTAATCCACGCTGGTGTTCGTCCAGAGTGGATGCTCATTATGAACCTGCCGGTAATTCCACCAGACTTAAGGCCCATGGTGCAGCTCGATGGTGGTCGTTTTGCAGCTTCTGATTTGAATGACCTCTACCGCCGAGTGATTAACCGTAACAACCGTTTGAAGAAACTTTTGGAAATTAAAGCTCCAGAAGTTATTACTCGAAACGAAAAGCGTATGTTGCAGGAAGCTGTGGATGCGTTGATCGACAACTCCATCCGCCATGGCAAGGAGGTAGCTGCCTCTACTGGCCAAAAGCGCAAGCTCCGTTCCCTGGCAGACATGCTTAAGGGTAAGCAGGGTCGTTTCCGCCAAAATTTGCTTGGTAAGCGCGTAGACTACTCTGGTCGTTCTGTTATTGTGGTAGGGCCGAACTTGAAGCTTCACCAGTGTGGTCTGCCAAAGTTCATGGCTCTCGAGCTGTTTAAGCCATTTATTATTTCAAAACTTATTTCCCGCGAGTACGCACACAATGTACGTTCAGCAAACCGTCTCATAGAGCAAGGCAAGACTATGGTCTATGACATTCTAGAAGAAGTTGCAGCGCAGCACTATGTGCTCTTAAACCGCGCTCCAACACTTCACCGATTGGGCTTCCAGGCTTTTCAACCAGTCTTGATTGAAGGAAAAGCTATACAGCTCCACCCGCTCGTTTGTGCAGCGTTTAACGCTGACTTCGACGGTGACCAAATGGCTGTCCACTTGCCGCTGACTGAGGCTGCCCAACGTGAAGCAAAGGAAATCATGGTTTCTTCCCACAACCTCCTTAAGCCGGCATCTGGCGACGCGGTCATGACCCCTGACAAAGATATTGTGGTAGGTTGTTACTACATAACCAAAATGCGTCCAGGACTGAAGGGTGAAGGGAAGATATTTGCTTCAACGCAGGAAGCCATGATGGCGTATAACTTGGGCTTGGTGTCAATTCAGGCTAAAGTCACTGTACGTGTAGACGACGGAAGCTTACTTGAGACCTCTGTTGGACGTTTAATTTTCAACAAGATTCTTCCAAAAGAAATGGGCTTTAGAAATGAAGCTTTTGACAAGAAGCGTTTGCAGGCTTTGGTTCGTGAAGCGTACCGAATGTTCGGCAGTGAGCAGACCGCACATCTTCTCGACGAAATCAAGAGAACCGGCTTTACTTACATGAAGAAGTCTGGTTTGTCATGGGGTGTAGATGACTTGCATGTTCCAGAAATGAAGCCAGAGCTGCTCATGAAAGCAGACGCGGAAGTTCAAGAAACCTATGACCTATACAATGAAGGTCTACTGACAGAAGACGAACGCTATAATCGTGTTGTCGAAATTTGGAAAAACACCTCTGACACTCTCGCGGTTGGCGTGAAGGACACTGTTGAAGAGCATTCTACTGTTAACTACTTCGTGTCATCTGGTGCTCGCGGCTCCTTCTCTCAAATCAACCAGATGTCAGGTATGAAAGGTCTTGTGGTAAACCCGTCTGGCGCAGTTATTGAGCTGCCTTGTAAAGGCTCCTTTAAAGAAGGTCTTTCTGTGCTTGAGTACTTCATTTCCACTCACGGAAGTCGAAAAGGTATGTCTGATACCGCGCTTAAGACTGCTGACGCAGGCTACTTGACTAGGCGCTTGGTTGACGTGGCGCAAGATGTGGTTATTAACCAGGAAGAATGCGGAACTAAAGAATATGCGGTTGTAACCAAAGCTGACAGTGCAAAGATTGGTAAGCAGTATGACCGTAACATCTTCGGCCGGGTTGCTGCTGAAGACATAAAGGTTGGAGGTAAAGTAGTAGTGAAGGCAAATGAAGGCATAGACGAACAGGTTGCCAAGGTGATTGCTGATGCTGAGGAAATCCAAGGAATTAAGTGTCGCACAGTGCTTAAGTGCCGCTTGCTCCGCGGTGTATGTAAACTCTGCTACGGTTATGACTTAGGCTTTAACAAAATGGTTGAAATGGGTAGCGCGGTAGGTATCGTAGCCGCGCAGTCCATTGGCGAGCCAGGTACTCAGTTGACCATGCGTACGTTCCACACTGGTGGTTCTGCCGCGGTGAAGGATATTACCCAGGGTTTGCCTCGTGTTGAAGAGCTCTTTGAAGCCCGTGAGCCAAAAGGTCAAGCTACGCTCGCTGAAATAGACGGCCAGGTGATGATCACCAAGCCTTCTAACCGCGAGTACTTGATCCGCATTCAGGGTAAAGATGCTCAGAAGGACACCTACTATATAGATGGTGCAGTGCATTCTTTGGTGAAAGATGGTGTCCGTGTTGAGTCTGGTGATACACTATTCGTAACCGAAAAGAACAAGACTATAAAAGCTGACAATGCTGGTATTATTCGCGTTGAAAAGGATAAGGTTGTAGTGGTTCATGAAGGTGAAACCCTCAAAGAGTATGTTGTTCCAACCGCGTATAGCTTAATGGTAAAAGACGGCGACCTGGTTGCTGCTGGAACTGCTTTAACTGAAGGTAACCTTAACCCGGCACAAGTGCTTGAGTTGAAAGGTCTTGAAGCTGCACAAAAATATATAGTTACTGAAGTGCAGGACATCTATACATCACAGGGTCAAACCATCCATGACAAGCACATTGAAGTCATGGTACGTCAGATGTTCGGCAAGGTTCGTATTACCAAGTCTGGTGACTCTGAACTGCTTGCAGGTGACGTCATAGACCGTTCTCGCTTGCGTGATATAAATGAAAAACTAGAAGCAGACGGTAAAGCTCCAGCGGAAGCTGAACAACTTCTGATGGGTATAACCAAGACAGCACTTCATACTGACTCTTTCCTTGCAGCGGCTTCCTTCCAGGAAACCACTCGTGTGCTCATTGAAGCAGCGACCACTGGTAAGACTGACTACCTTAGAGGTTTGAAAGAAAATGTGATTATTGGAAAACTTATTCCTGCTGGTACTGGCTTCAAGAAAGGTCAGGAAACACAACAAGTCTTGGCAGACGAAATTGTTCCTGCAGAAATGATCAGTGAGTAATATATCAAACAAAAAAACTATGCCGCTAAGGCATAGTTTTTTTGTTCTTCTGAAATAGCTTCAAGTACGTCAGAGAGGAGCAGATCGAATTCATCTCTTTTGCTTAAGAGAAATTGTTTTAATTTTTCTTCTGGAAAGTCGTTTATGAGCTTATGGATACGTTCTTTTGTTAGGACGCCCGCCTCGGGTATGCTTTTGCGGCTGCGAGTTTTAAATGCATCGAGTTTGTCTAAAATTATGACCAGCATTTCGGTCCTGCCAAACCCTTGACTCCCGTGGAAGTCTCTTGTGAATTGTCCGTCTGGGCCTAAAATGCCCTGTGGGTTTTGGTTTTCCAGGATATGGTGGAGCGCAGCCGCAGTAACAGCTTCCTTTGGTACACCACCTTGGTCAATAATGTCAAAAGTCCAGTGGCTATGTAAGTCATGAAATGCTTTCAGATTCATCGAAGGTTGTAGACCGTAGCTTTTAAGTTTCTCTATTCGCTCGGCTGCATCTGATGGGTAATATGTATGAAAGAATTCTTCAAGAGAGATTCCCCTATTAGGGACTTCGGAAATTGCAAAGACATCCAAGAAAAATTTGATTTGCTCACGTTTTTCATTGTCTGTTGCTCCTTCATTAAATGCACTGCCTGTTTTTCCAGTATCTGAGTAGAGCAGTCCACCGAGCACTGCTTTTATCTCAGATTCGGAAAAGGCTTGCCTTTCTTTATGCTGGGAGTATGATTCTGCAAGTTGGGCCATCCAAACCATGCCAGTTTTGGCGTCTCTAATGCTGAATGAGCTTGTTTCCTCCATAGTGAGCCGTAAGTTGAGGTCATGCGAGAGTTGTTCAGTTTCAGTACCTGTTAATTTAAGTAGGTCTGGTAACGTCTCAGCCTCTCTAACCTGGTCAACAGTTATACGGTTGAATTGGTATATGCGTTGTTCTGTTTGCATAATCATATTATATACCAAATTCGTTAAAGGTTCTTGTTGTGGTAATTGATTATTTTTTGAGAAAATGGGATAATAGACAATTGCAATCAAGAATTTAACATCAATGGAGGGACAAAAAATGTATACTCTGTATTTTTTGCCGCAAGCTGGAATAAGACATTTGGCGGCAGGCTCGGGCAAGTCTTTGCCGAACTGCGAGAAAAGTACCCATAGACCGAAAAAACCGGAACCAAAGTTATATGGTGCCGGTTTTTGATTTGTCTTGTTCTTGTCTTTTTGCTTCTTTCCATGCAAGTTCGAAAATTTGCTTCATATCCTCTGCTATTTCTGCAGATTCAATGATTATTCCTAGTTTTTCTCGCCAGGAGACTATCATCACTTTATGGTCATAGATGTTCATCTCCGTGGAGAGTGTAAAGTTTTTGTCTGTGAGCACTGCTGTTTCCCTGAGGTGAGCTTTGTTTTGTGATTCTAGAAGTTTTGCATCCGGCGTGGAAGGGAAGATGGCTCGTATTTTTATCCCTTTGTCTGCGCGGCGAAAAAAGTATTTTGGAAAGTATTCGGGAAGAGCAGCATGCATATCTTCTACTGAGGCGTACGCACGAATTGTTTCATGAGAGGTAAGTGTGTCTTCATAGACTTGCATGAGGCCTTCTTTTCCTTCGTAGAACATGACTTTAGGTCGGCCTCTCACGTTATGAATAGAGCTGAGTTGAGGTATAAGATTCAGCGCTTCTATAGCGCGGCCTTTCAGCAATTCAATTTCAGATTGCAAATAACCCTTAAGGCTGGTTGGAGGTTTGGCAACGTATTCCTGTTTTGGCTCCTTGCCTGAGACTGCAATGAGACCTTTGGTAACTAGTCCATCGAGAATGTCATAAGCGGTAGTACGGTTTATACCAGCGCGTCTTGCGATTTCTGAAACCTTGCCATCTCCGAGCTCGAGCGTGGCTAAGTACACTAAGGCTTCTTTTTTCCCAAAACCTATTTGAATAAGTTTTTGGTATACTTCAAAACTTGCTTGTTGCATACCCCCACAATATCATTACTCATCATGTGTGTCAAAAATTTTCCACCAAAACATACATATTACAGAATTAGGTTATAAATAAAAGATAAATTTGCATAAATTGAGACGATATAAATTGACAGTAGATTATTCTTTTTATACTATCGTTGTTTAGTCTGAGATTTTTTCTAAAGGAGAATTCAATGAGCAGCAAAAAGAAAGGTCTGTTGGTAAGCGTTCTAATGTTCGTGTTAGTTTTTTACCTCGTTCCTCGAGGTTTCGCAGGGCTACGGTCAAGGGTCGGGAGTTACCACATAGAGCATTATCGTGTGCACTCTCCACTTGGTAAGGCTCCATGCTACGCTACGGGCATAGTAACGTATGAGATTTTTCCTGACAAACGAGAGGCAATAGGGTGGAATTACCTCGGCGACCATTGCTACAAGGACTAAAATTAAAGGCTCCTCAGTGCAGTACTTGCCTATCGGCAGGTAGGTCGGGGAGCCTTTCATACTTAACGTTACAATTACCTTCGCCAGCCTCTTTCATGCCAGCGTTCTCTCGTGTCCCTGTCGACCGGGTCGTCGTCTGAGTAGCCCGTATTCAGTCTTTTACTTCTATCTTTATCTGCTTGTATATCTGAGTCTTTAGCAATTTTTCCCGCCTGGACTAGTTGCTCGATATATTCTTTAAGCTCTTCTTCGGTCCGAGGAAGTTTTCTATTTATCATTTTATTTTATGCTTAATTGTTAAAGCAGGCCTAGCTTTTCTTTTACTTCTGCGAGTGTATGGCTGGCAGTAAGGCGTGCTTTGCGCGCACCTTCTGCCAGAATTTCTGCCACATATTCTTTGTCTTTCATGAGTTCCTGTTTTTTTGCTCTAAAATCAGCAAAGTGTTCTGCAATCCGGCTAGCCAGTGTAGCTTTAAGCTCGCTATATTTTATAGTACCTTCTTTTTCTGCGTCTACGAAATATTTATGTTCATCTTCTGTGCCAAAAATTTCAAGTAGGAAAAAAAGGTTATCTACCCCCGCAGACGCGCCGCCTCCGGTAGTTGCTGTTACAGCCTTTTTTAGCTTCGTTGCTATGTCTTCAGGAGAGTCTGAGATGTAAACAGGGATGTCTGCAGTCTTACTCATTTTCTTTTCTGGGTCTTGTAAGGAGCGTATGCGTAAGGGTTTGAGTAAGTAGTTTTTTGGTTCTGGGAATGTTTTGCCAAACCGCTGGTTAAAGCGTTTTGCTAGGCTACGGGTGAGCTCTAAATGCTGTGTTTGATCATCTCCCACCGGCACCATGTCTGGTTTGTAAAGTAAAATGTCTGCTGCCATGAGGGTAGGATAGGTAAATAGGCCAGCATTTATATTTGCTGTATGGGTTTTGGCTTTGTCTTTGTACTGTGTCATGCGCTCAAGTTCTCCTATGGGAGTAACACAGTTTAGTGCCCATGCTAATTCAGTGTGTTCGGCAATGTGGTTTTGCAGGAAAATTGTAGACTGTTCAGGGTCAAGGCCGGCAGCTATGTACTCAGCAACTACCTCATACGTCTGAGTGCGCAGCTCTTTGGGTTCAAATGGGGTAGTTAAAGCGTGCAAGTCTGCCACAAAGAAAAAACACTTGTACCCTTGGTTTTGGAGGTTTATAAATTGCTTAAGCGCACCCAAGTAGTTGCCCACATGAAGCTTGCCAGTAGCACGTATGCCGGACAGAATTGTTTTAGTTTTATGTTGCATCTATTTTATAGTACCATTAAACCCTATATATAAGCAAAAAGAAAGACCGGGCTTGGGTGAACAAGCTCGGTCGTGAATGGTTTCAGCCGTTAGTTTGCTGAGTTTCTAATGTATTCGTTCCGGATGCTGGCCCCAATTAGAAAGGCCGCTCCTATAAACCATAGCCAGTAGAATACTCCTGCAACAGCGGTGAAGCCTGCAAGCACGCCCAGGATTCCAGTTGTGACATACCCTGCGCCGGCAGCACCATAGATGAACGCAAGCCACCCCACTATGGTAAAGCAAGCTGTCCAGAACTCAGTGACGGGAATACGGTTAGTCAGGTTAAAGATTGAGATAGCGGCAACAATATAGACTGTTGCCCCTAAAAGGGCTCGCCACCCCGGCGTCCTGGAGTCTAAATCTTGTTCAAATGCACCCATGAGCCAGGCTCCGCAAATTAGAATGACAAGTCCCAGGACGTAGCCAGACCAAATTACTGAAAGATTGGGAGTAGTTGTTGTTGACATCTTTTTTCCTCTTGTTTGTTGAAGGTTGGATTTATGCGCTGTCAGTGTACTATATCTGCAAAATAACGCAAGTGGCTGAATTTTCCTTGACAAGGGGTTTTTAATGCTTTATTATGCCCATAATGGATAATAAGCCCACTCACAACTTGGCAGTTTCAGAAAATAAGTGGTAACACATACCCGTTTGTGGGTATTTTTTTTAACTCGAAATGGAGGTCAGCATGAGTAAAGCGGCTATAAGTCAAGTATTTTTTTCTTGCGCGCCAATTCAAAAAAACCCTACATTCCAGGCAAGACGAGCGCGCATGAACCTTGCTATGATATATAGCGTGCGGTCCAGGCAAGTAAAGGCGCACTATCGGTGTGAGCGGTTTCCACGGTGCGGCTATGTGCTTATCAAGGCAGATGGACTTGAACACATGCCGTTTTGGGTAAATATAGACAGCGACGGGCTTACGCCTACTCAGAGACGCACTTTGTCCAAAGAGCCAAACACTATGGACTATGAAGGAAAGGAATGTCCATGCTGTTCGACACTTACAGATGAGGCGATCTTACAGCGTGCAAGACAAGCTGTGGCTGCGTCACTTTCTCAAGAAGAGTGACGGACCTTAGGTCCGCCACTCTTTTATGTACTCATGGTATAATTATAGGGAATATGTATTTAAAAAGCTTAGAAATTCAAGGGTTTAAGTCTTTTGCACTAAAGACTGTTTTGGAATTCGAACGTGGCATGACTGCAATCGTTGGCCCAAATGGATCCGGGAAATCGAACTGTGCCGACGCAGTGCGCTGGGTGCTTGGTGAACAGTCGAGCAAAATGGTACGCGGCAAGAAGTCCGAAGACGTCATTTTCGCAGGTTCTGACAAAAAGACCCGCCTTGGTTTTGCTGAGGTAATTGCAACTTTTGACAACAGTGATAGGCGAATACCTGTAGATACAGCTGAAGTTTCCATTGGTCGTCGTATTGACCGCACGGGTAACTCTGAGTATTTAGTAAGCGGGAACAGGGTTAGATTGCAAGACATTGTGGACTTAGTGTTGAAGTCGGGAATAGGCACGTCTCGGTATACAGTCATTGGACAGGGCACTATAGATCAAATGATCTTGTCTGGCCCTCCAGAAATAAAGAACTTAATAGACGAAGCCTCTGGAGTTAAGACGTACTATATTAAACGTGAAAAAACGTTGCGCAAAATGGAAGTCACTGCGGAGAACCTCATGCGCGCAGAAGACTTAATACAAGAAATAGAACCACGACTCCGCACCTTGAGACGGCAAGCAAAGCGCATGGAGGAACGAGCTGGTCTTGAGTCAGAGCTAAAAGCTTTACAGCTTGAGTATTACAGCGGTTTAATTGCTCAACATGCTCACGAAGAAGGGAAAATTCATCTTCAACTTACCTCAGTTTCCGCTAGGCAGAATCAGGCAGAGTTAGAGCTTGCTGGTTTACAGGAACACCTAGAGGCCTTAGAAAAGGAAGGCGAGAATTTAGCTTTAGCAGGGTCGGAGTATCAGACTCAGCTATTTTCTTTGCAAGAACAAAAAAACAATCTCACTGAAAAACTTTCATTAGTGAGAGGCAAAATGCAAAGCCAGCGTACAGGTAGTACGGACTCAAACTCAATTCGTGTTGACCTGCACCAGACACAGTCTCGCATTCGTGAGTTGGAAGAGGAGGCAAGCATAACCTCAAGTAAAGAAAAAGAGCTACGAAAAGCTGTGGATGAAAAAGCCGCTGCTTTGGCTGAGGTAAACAGAAGTCTGACAGAGTTACAGAAGCAAATGCAAAAGCCAGAGTCAATAGACTACGCTGTAATCAAAAAAGAAATAGAACTACTTGAAAGCTCGTTTAAAGCTTTTTGGGGTTCTATGGACGCCTCGGATGATGTTTTTGCTATAAAGCAGTCCGCTTCTATATTTAAGGGCGAGTTTGAACGTTTTTCTGAGCACTCACGCCGTACTTTAGGGCTCCAGACCAAGTCTTATGAAGATTTGTCTAACAGCTTAAACTCGCTGCTCCAGGCAAAAGACAAGTTTACCATAGAGTATAACAATTTCAAAAATGAACTGAGTTCGCTGAGTATACGTGTTGGTTACATACAGAACGAAATCACATCTCTAAAAAAACAAGAGTACAGTTTACAGTTGGGGCTTAAGCAAGCAACCGCGGTAGACGAAGCAAGTTTGCAGGAACTATGGCAACAGCTCACTGCTGAGGAAGGAGCTATTCAGGCGGAGATCAATGAACTGAACACAAGCATAGAAGCAGTCGTGATAGAGTCTAAAAAGTTTACAGAGGCTGACAACGCACGGCGTGCCAGCATAACAGCTCAGGACCGTTTGTTTAGAGAGCGCATGGCTCAGTTTAATATGCTTCAGGAGGAAGCAAGTAAAATACAAATAGAAAAAGCAAAGGTAGATACGCGTTTTGAGTCATTGACTGTAGAAATCGAAAAAGAGTTGGGGGCTGGAATGGCACAGTCGCTGCATGCTCAGCCGGTTCCACAGGTCACTGCAAATGTAGCTGAACGAATTGCAAAGCTTAAATACCGGTTAGATTTAATTGGCGGAGTAGACGAACTCACCGTTCAAGAGTTTAATGAAACAGAAGCAAGACACACCACTCTTACAACACAAGTAGATGATTTAAAAAAGAGCTTAGAAGACCTGCGTCAGATAATGGACGAGCTAGACCAGCACATTAAGGTGAAGTTTAACTCTGCCTTCCACAAGATTAACGCTCAGTTTGAGTACTATTTCCGCATGCTTTTTAACGGCGGTCGCGCATACTTAACGCTCGTGCAAGAAAAATCCGCCGATGATGGGTCCGAATCCGGCGAAGAAGAAATGGAAAATGAGAATGAGGAACAAGTTGAAAATCTACGTCCAGAAGAAAAGCTGGTTAAGAAGTACGAAAAGCGTGCAGGGATTACCGGTGTGGACATAAAAGCAACGCCTCCGGGCAAGAAGCTTGCCTCAGTACAGGCTCTCTCTGGTGGTGAGCGTTCTCTGACCGCTATAGCACTGCTTTGCAGTCTACTTTCCTGTTTTCCATCACCTTTTGTCTTTCTAGACGAGGTAGATGCAGCTTTAGATGACGCCAATACCATCCGTTTTGGTCAAATTCTAGGTACGCTCGCCCACCAAACCCAGTTCGTCACCATAACCCACAACCGCGAAACCATGAGCCGCTCTTCCTTGCTCTACGGCGTGACTATGAGCGATGATGGTGTTTCCAAACTTTTAAGTGTTAAATTAGACCAAGCAAAAGTTTACGCAAAATGACTTCACTATTTCGTGACGGCCATCACAGAATAGAGAAAATAAAATGAATATAGAGTACTTCAGTCTTTCAGCTGAAGAGGTATTAAAAAGACTTAACTCGTCAGTGAAAGGGTTGTCTGAGAGAGAAGCGAAGAAGCGACTTCAAGCTGAGGGGTTAAATAAAATAAATAGCCAAAGCGTTTCATGGGTTAAAATATTTTTCTCTCAGTACGCTAATTTTTTAATGGGCCTTCTCATTTTTGGTTGCGGCCTGTCTTTTTATTTAGGTGAAATGATAGACGGATTTGTGATTTTTGCAATTTTACTCATTAACGGTGCGTTGGGAACTGTGCAGGAGTACCGAGCGGAGAAGCTAGCATTAGCTCTTGCTAAGCTTCTGCCCCAGAAAGCCAGAGTACGGCGCGGGGGTAAGGAGGTATGGATAGACAAAGAACAGGTGGTCACCGGAGATATATTGCTATTAGAAAACGGCCAAACGATCTGTGCAGATTGTAGAATAATCCAGTCTGACGGCTTTGCTGTTGACGAGTCTGTATTAACCGGAGAGTCAGCACCGGTAGAGAAAGTTCACACCGTGTTACCTAACGCTAAACGCATAGAAGAAATGCAAAATATGCTATTTGCAGGTACCTCAGCAGCTGCGGGTACCTGCCAAGCAGTAGTGGTAGCTCGTGGTGATAGCAGTGAGTTCGGGCGTATAGCCGCTCTTTCTCGGTCTGCCAAAAAACAGAGCAGCTTTTTAAAGCAGGTCAATGGATTATCAGACATGCTGTTTAAAGTGGTAATAGCTGTATCTATAGTGTTATTTTTCTTGCTTACGTTTACACATCACTCCCTTGGTGTTTCAGAAATTTTTCTTTTTGTTATAGCTCTGGCAATTGCAATAGTCCCAGAAATGCTACCACTAATTTCTACGTTAGCGCTCTCAAACGCTAGTCTGAAGTTAGCAAAAAAAGGTGTGTTGTTAAAGCGTTTGAGTTCACTGGAAGATATGGGCGCAGCACAAGTAATACTTACTGACAAGACAGGTACCCTTACCGAGAACCGTTTACAACTAAAGCGTATATACTCTGAGAAGCCCTCTGAAACAATGCAATCAGCTTTATACGCTTCTTCAGCCCTGCAGGACCGGGAACATCTACTCGCAGGCTCCTTTGATGCAGCCCTGCTTGCAGCAGCAACAGAAGCGCAGGTAGAGCAACTTGAATTGCTCAAGTACAAATGGCAGTCGGGCTTTGACCCAAAACATCGCGGGCAATTTTCAGTCATCGACAACTACACAGGTCACTATGTACACGCTAAGGGGGCGCCGGAGAATATAGTTGCTTTATGTGCTATCGATGATGTACATGAACAGCAGGTTATCGCAACAGCAAAGGTGTTAGGTAATCAAGGGTTTAGAGTTTTGGCTGTTGCAGCCGGGCCTATACCAGACAGGCATACTGAGTTTGCATGGGAACAGTTTACAAACTTGGAGTACCTAGGCTTAATTGCGTTTGAGGACCCGCTTAAGAAAACAGCTAAGGAGGCGATTGCTGAAGCAAAACAAATGAACTTAGAGGTTAAAATTTTGACTGGTGACTCAAAGGAAGTCGCACTGCATGTTGCAAAAGAAGTGGGGCTGAAGCTTTCACCAACGGAGGTTATGTCAGGCGCTGAGTTTTCTGTACTATCTTCAGCACAGAAACTTGAGGCAGTGAGCCAAGTACTGGTATTCGCACGCGTCTTGCCAGAAGAGAAGTTTGAAATTGTTTCCCTTACTCAGGAACAAAAACCCGCTATTTTTCTTGGAGAGGGGATTAACGATGCGCCGGCACTAAAGCGCGCATCTGTTGGTCTTGTTGTTGAGGAAGCGTCTGAAATTGCCAAAGAGTCAGCAGATGTAGTGCTCACTCGAGCTGACTTGTCCGTGATAGTAGAGTCGGTGAAGCGAGGCAGGCGTATTATGTCCAACATTTCTAAGTACATTCTAATTACGCTTACTGGTAACTTTGGAAGTCTGTATGCACTCGCTTTTGCCTCGGTAGTGTTTTCTACACTACCATTATTACCTACACAGGTGCTTCTGGAAAACATACTCACGGACGTTCCCATGATTTGGCTCATTTCCGCGCGGCTTTCTCAGAGTGAGCTTGCGTTACCTGTACGGCAGAATTTAAAAAACTTAGTGAGGCTGTCACTGATTATAGGAAGCATAGTACTTGGTATTCAAATACTGTTTATGTTCCTATATCAAGGTTTGCCCGCACCTCTATTCCGTACGCTGTGGCTGGTAGAAATAATCCTCATGGAGTTTGTGCTCATACTTTCTCTGCGCTCTCCTCACCGCTTTGTCCCATTAGAAGGCTTACAGCCAGCGTCGATTATAGGTTTCCTCGCAGTCTGTGTATTTACGGTGGCCATGCCCTACCTACCACTTATTTCCGACTTACTCCATTTAGTTCAACCATCTCTTCCCCAAATCTGGGGCTGCTTGCTGCTGGTGTTCATAGGATATATACTTTTAGAAGCTATTAAACCAAAGCTGCTGCGTCGCTAACTCATCACTGTCCACTAACTACTATCCACTAAATTTATGTTTGATTTAAAAAATTTAATTGAAGCGGCCGGGTATCTCGGTCTTTTTGGTATTGTATTTGCTGAATCTGGGTTGTTCATTGGTTTCTTTTTGCCTGGAGACAGTTTGTTATTTACAGCAGGGTTTTTGGCATCACAGAATTATCTGAATATAGTGTGGTTAATTGTAATTATTTTTACAGCAGCGGTAATTGGAGACAATGTTGGGTACTACTTTGGTCAGTATTCTGGGCCTAAAATATTTAAAAAACCTGAATCTTTATTTTTTAAACCCGAGTATTTACACAAGGCTCAAGCTTTCTATGAGCAGCACGGCGGAAAGACTATTATCCTTGCTCGCTTTATGCCTTTTGTCAGAACCTTTGCTCCTATAGTCGCAGGAGCAGGCCGCATGGATCACAAAAAGTTTGTATTCTATAACATTGTGGGTGGTGCTATATGGACTTTGAGTATGCTTTTAGGAGGTTATTTCCTGGGTAAGGTGGTTCCAAATGCCGATAAATATGTGTTACCGATTGTTGCGGCCATTATAGTAGCATCAGTTGCTCCCTCAGTGATTGCCCTTATAAAGAGTCGCATGAAAAATAAAAACAGTGTTGGTAATTCGTAGATTGCCAACACTGTTTTTTAGAGGTCCTATTTACTGCCCAACGAGTGCCGGGCAGCAATATAACGTTGCTTCAGCCAGAGCCGAGCGATCAGTTTAGCTTCGCGCCAGACTTCCCGAAGGCTTTTGAGGCTTGGTTTAATTTGTGCCTGTTCGAAGTATTCGTCTGGCACTATCTCGCCAAGCACTATCCGTTTTTCTAGCTCAATTATGTCAGAAAAATTCATACTGCCATAATAAGCCTGATGTGTCCTCGAGCCGCTACGCTCGAGCCTTGCGTTAGCTTTACCAAATCGGTAAAGCCCTGGGAGGCGGTCCTCAGTAAAGGTGTATACGTTGAATGATTGAAAACGGCTGAAGATGTGCTCTGGTATTTGACCCAGAGCGTTCCCATACTCCAAATTGTCGAGTTTGATGTACGGGCCAGTATCGTCCAAATATACCCTTACCAGAAGATTACTTCCATCAGGTAGGGTGATGGTTACTGGCCTGCTGTTTGACGGAGGGAGCTGCAGTATAAGTTTACGTTGTTCCTCCGTCAGGATGTTTGAATTCAGATAACCTCTTGGCATTTTTTCCTCCTCTTGCACCTGCTTCTTCGCGAAGGCAGCGCAAGACCTTTGTGAGAAATTTCCTGCGCCCGGTTTGTACGAAAACCGGAATGAATATCGTATTATGCTATTTTTAAAATACTTTGTCAATTTTTTTACCCTGCCTATACCCACCTTTGACAATATTTTCCTAAATTGTTAGAATATATAAGCAATTTAAAGAAATTTACGCACTATACATGTTAACTATCCGTTTAAAACGAGTTGGTAAGAAGAACAAGGTTATGTACCAATTAGTGGTAACCCAGGCTACGCGCGCAGCTCAGAAGAAGTCTCTTGAGATCTTAGCAGCCTATAACCCTCATACCAAAAATTTTGCTTTGAAGAGCAAAGAACGCCTAGATTACTGGATTTCTCAACATATCTCCATGTCTCCTACCGCACAGAATTTGTTGATATCTCAGAAACTCCTAGACAAACTAAAGGTAAAGGCCTTCACTACCCCTAAAAAGGCAGCAACTGAAGAAGCTAAGCCAATTGAGGCCCCAGCTGCATAAAATCAAATCCCGACGAAAGTCGGGTTTTGTTATACTATTGATATATGTCGGAAGTAAAAACATTCACTGTGGAAGAACTAAAATGCAGAGTAGACAAATACTTAGCTGAGCGGGTAAGTATTCCTCGCAGTCGTATTCAGCGTGAGATAGAAAATGGACAGGTTACGGTAAATGGTGTGCAAATATTTGAAAACAAAACAATAGTGAGATTGGGTGACAAAATTACCTACATTATACTACCGCCAGAGCAGGAGAAACCGAAAAATATCTTCCTTAAAACTCTGTATGAAGGCCATGGGCTGTTAATTATTGACAAGCCACCCGGTCTAACTGTACACAATGCATCAGCTGTGAAAGGTGACACTTTAACTGAGGCCCTATTATTCCACTATAAAGATATTGCCGGAGTAGGAGAAAAGGGGAGGCCAGGCATCGTTCATCGGTTAGACAAAGACACTTCAGGCTGTATTTTAGTAGCCACTACCCAAGAGATGTATGAGTACCTTAAAGAAGCGTTCGCTACCCGCAAGGTACGTAAAGAGTACGTTGCCTTAGTTCAAGGTACCATGGAAAAAATACATGGGGAAATAGATACCCCTATAGGCAAGTCTAAGACAGATTTCCGTAAGTATGACACAAAAAACATCCTTGAACCTAAAGAAAGCCTTACAGAATATAAAGTATTGGAAAATCTTGACATTTACAGCCTTTTATTGGTAAAATTGCATACAGGTAGAACGCATCAGATACGCGTTCATTTTAAATCTCTAGGACATCCCTTAGTTGGGGACGAGCTCTATGGCGGTAAAAAGGCCTTGGCCCTTGGACTCACGCGTCAGTTCCTTCATGCAAGACGAATAGAAGTTCAGTTGCCGGATGGTACCTGGATAGAAGCTGAAAGCGAGCTCCCAGAAGATTTAAAAGACATTTTAAGGAAATTACATTCCAAAAAAGTAAATTTATTGTAACAGCCATTAGCCATTAGCCATTAGCAGATCAGCTGCTGGCTAACGGCTAAAGGCTAAAAGCTACCCAATGGCCATCATCAAAAACATCACAGATTCACAAGTCCAAACCCTGCCTGAGTTCCGCGTTGGGAACACAGTTAAGGTTCATCAGAAAATCCGTGAAGGCGGTAAGGAACGTATTCAGATTTTTGAGGGCCTAGTCATTGCCCGCAAAGGTGGCACAGGTGTCAACGCCACTTTCATGGTCCGTAAGATTGCTTCTGGCGTAGGAGTAGAGCGTATATACCCACTCCACTCTCCAAACATTGCAAAACTTGAAGTGGTGAAGACGCCAGTTGTCCGCCAGGCAAAACTATACTACGTACGTAAGCGCCAGGACAACACCCCAAGAGCCCGCAAAACTGAAGCGCAAAGAAAGGCTGCTCATAAGTCTAAGAAAAAAGTTTCAGCAAAATAACTACCAAATCCCGACGTAAGTCGGGATTTTATATGGATTTGCTTTGTAAAGGAATAGCATTGTATTATGAATTCTAAGGAGGTAGATGCATGAGAAGAAGAGCCTTCGTCAGTTCATTGGTATTAGCTGGAATTCCGTTTTTCTCTAAAACTCTCACCTCTTCGCAGGTGTTGAGGGTGGGCGTAAACTTGCCATGGTATACCTATGGTTATGACATAGGTGGACGCGAACACACTCCCTGGAAAGTGACGCCGTATGGATATGCGAACAACGCCCCGCGGGTGACACGGGACTTTATGATGCTCAAAGCGCATGGGATTGACATTGTCCGGGTAGCAATTTTTTGTGATCTGCGGTCAGGTGTTGTCTGGGAAAGAGGACGGTTCGTAAGCTTTAACCAGGCAGCAGAGGAAGACTTTACAGAATTGCTGAAAATTGCCACTGAAACCGGCATGCTTCTTATTCCGGTATTGTTCGACTTCAGTATTGCAGACGGAGTAGGTGTGCATGGTAACACCGACCATCCGGAAGTGATTCTGAACTCAGAAGACAGGTATGCGCTTATGGCATCACTGGCGCAGTTGTTGGCGGACAACATTCAGTATGTAAGCTGCATTTATGCAGTCGACATATTTAACGAACCTGAGAACGCAAGTGTTTTGTATACAGCTCACGGTGTAGAAGAGTTACGGAAGTTCCTTAAGCTCACTGCCGCGACTGTAAAGAAGGTCTGGCCAAAAACACCAGTCACGCTTGGTTGCGCAAACCGCGCGACAATGCTTATGAACTGGCGTGACATCCCAGTAGACGTGGAGCAGTTCCACTATTATGACCGCTTTGAATCACAAGGAATGAAGTTTGACTTTCCTGTGCGGAACTTTGAAACCAAGAAGCCGGTCATTATAGGCGAGGCAGAAGCAACCCATATTCATGCCAAGCTTGGTCTCGCGCTGACTAACGGCTATGACGCCATTATATTCTGGTCCTTGCACGCTGAGGACAAGTTCACCAAACTTGATCTAAGGCAAATCAAGGCCTGGAAGAGGAAATGAAAACTCCCGTCCTAAGAAATTCTTGGGGCGGGAGTTAATTTTGCTCCATCAGCCGGAAATTGGAGCAATAGTTCTTGAGTGTTGGTAATTAGAACCGGAAAAATCCGTTTCGTTTTTTTGAACTTGAGACCAAGTCCGGTTGCGGTATTGCCACTTTCCACTACTGAATATGCTGCATCCGCAAGTCCTTCTGCCACGAGCTGTTCTGTTGCGCCTCTGACTTTTTGAATTTTGGCAAAGAGGAATTTTTTGCGTGCAGCCTTGGGGTACTCAGTGACAATGCGAGGGAAGAACGTGTTTCCCATGAAAATGAACGCGAGTCCCCATTCTTTAGCTGTTGGCAGTGTACGACTCCAGAGCTTCCGCCTTTTCCACCAGGAAAGCTCTCCGAGATGGTCTGTGCCCGTAACACCAACGCAGGGTTGCGGGCATGTGACTACAAGCATAGGTATGTCTGAGGCGTGTGCACGTATTGTAGTAAATCCTGGTAACTCGTTTATGCTGACAGATTTGTCCAAATGCGAATCTTTTTTTGGCAAATATAGAATTTTCATCTTTCCTCCTAAAAAAACACCCCGCAAGCTTGCGGGGTGGGGAGGGTTTGATAGATGTAGCACAACCACCTCAACCAGCAAGCTTAGTGAGTACTCTCTTGCCTGGACTGAAGTGAATTCCGTTCACTCAAGAGCTACTCTACTTTGGCGAGGTGTGATGATGGGAAACTCGGTTAAGCATAAGACGGTAGCCGCCTTTGCCTGTGTTCAGCCATTTTGAGATACGTGCAACGGTGCGGGAAGACAAACCAGTCGTTTTGACTATATTTACGTAGGTATCTTGTTTATCAAGCATTTGCGCTGCCTGCCAACGAGCAGAAAATTCACGAATTTCTTCTTCTGTTAACAAGTCACGAAAAAAACGCCTGGCTTCATTTATGTTCTCAAGTTTCAAAATTGCTTTATATAAGTTTTCAGTGTAGATTTTTGACATATGCTTTACCTAAGTAAAGTATATTATATATACAAAATAGTGTCAAGCCGTCTAGTGCACGAGGTCAGTGTTTGGGTTCCTTGCTATATGGAGTACTTCAATAGAGGTTTCTTCAATGAGATTTATCTTACCTTCCCTTTGTAATCGTTTTAGGATTTCCTCAAGTGGTTTATATAGCTCTGGTTTCTCTTTTCGGAGCCAGCCTATCCAAATATCAAATGCCGCGAGCTTGGTATGCGTGCTATCTTCACCGTCAGCTGCTGGATACCCTTGTTCCTGTAATTGTTGTTGATATTCTACAGTACGGGCAAGAGAGGTAATTGCCAAGAAAGGATTGCCTTTTTTATCAGTACCCTCTTCAGTGGCTAGGTTAGTTGAGATTAATCTTTTACCCCATTCGGTTGTTATATCAGAGAGCAACTCTGCTGTTTGTGGGTCTAGAACCCAAAACTCACTTGGAGTTTTGTCTGAAATTTTATACCATTTCCCGACCTGTGATAATCTCACAGCTTTCTTTTGTTCAACAGCATGCTCTATATCTTTAGATGTGAGCAGAGAAGGGATATGCTTGTACCATACCTTTTCTCGTTGTTGTTCCTGTAAAATCCTCTCCATCTCTTCTGTGGAAGTTTCAGGTACGCTGTATGAGCTTGTATCTCCTCGTGCTGATATATCGTAATTTTGCATGGGTTAAAAATATCTCTTACTTTTTATGTTCTGCTCCAACCACTGCATGCATAGTATAATACATATATGGAAAAATATTTAGTAGATTTGATTGGGTATATTGCGGGAGTGTTGGTTGCCATCACTATGGTGCCGCAAATAATTTTATCTTTGAAAACCAAAAATGTAACTGGTTTGTCATTGGGTATGCTGGTCATATTCTTTTTAAGCATGGTTCTGTGGGTTGTTTATGGTTATAAAATAGGCAGCTATCCATTGATGCTCACAAATGGCCTAGCAACGTTAGTTTCCGGGGTTCAGTTGTACTTAAAACTTAGATATTCAAGATAATAAAAATTAAGCCCGAGATATTGGATATCTCGGGCTTTCAAGTGCCTTTTGGAGCTCGGCTGCCAGCTCCTCATATGTAGTTTCCTCCAGCCACACCTCATGCCACCAGTCTGAGTAATACCCGGCTTGCGGCAGGTTGTGGACCTGGAGCTTTTTCTTTCCTGGCTTGAGTCTTTCAAATCGTACTGGGGAACCAAAGCGTTGTTTGCAGTAGGCTTTGGCTAAAGCTAAGGTCGGTTCAATGGCGAGGACCGCTGTCTCATAGCGGAAATCGTCTTCATTGACACCACGGACCACCCAAAACACGGGTGGCAAGGTGGCCCACACAGCCACTTGAATCATTTTCTTTAGCTCATCTATCATTTTTCCTCCTTTTATCCCGCTTGCGCCATCGGCAGCGGGAGTAGAAAAGTCTTCGTTGATATTGGGCTTTCTTTGTGGGCGGAAACCACAACAGTCGTTCGCAAACTGGGCAAACCTCATACTCCTCTGGGTGATCCCACGAATCAACTAGGTATGCCCTTTCTGCGTCCGCGCGGGTGCCCCAATCCTCTTTGCACACTACACACTCCAAGATTTCGATAAGATATACTCTCAGCATGTTCACTCCTTCAACGAGTGTCTTTCCTTTTTTTGATCTGTCGAGCAGCTACGGGGCCGCTCTTCATAATGGAAACAATAGCAGCAGCTACTCCTAGCACTGTAAAACAGTTGCCCGAAAGCAGACTTGCTTCGTTGAGTAAGAGGGCAATAAAGCCCAGGACCAGTAATATAATATCCTTCATATATTCCTCCCGTGGTTTGTTATCAAGTTTTTCGGCAATACATTTATTGCCTGAGCATTATGTCATAAAATAAGAAAAATGTCGAGAATAGCTAGTCAGAAATGAACCAGTATTTCAATATAGACTATATTTAAGGCATATTTAGCTGTTGACAATAGTTCGTCAAAATATTACTATTTAAATATGTTAAACACTATCCTAAAAGAACTAGGCCTTTCAGATAAAGAAATATCCGTATATTTGGCGGTTTTGAAGCATGGGAAGATTAGCCCAGCGAAGGCCGCCATCGTTACTGGCTTAAAACGTACCACGGTTTATAGTGTTGCAAAGGACTTGGTAAAAAAGGGTTTGATGGCAGAAGACCTTGCGGGACCTAAGGGACTGCTTGCAGTTAACTCGCCGGAAGACATTAAGGCTTTTGTTCAAGCTGAAGAGCGGGAACTGGAAAACAAAAAACGGCTTGCGTATAAAGCCGTTGAGCTCGCAAAAGAATTTATTTCAACTTCCAACCTTCCTGTACCAAAAATTACTTATATCGCTGAAAAAGATTTAAGCGACTATGTGTATAAGAGGACAAAGGCCTGGCATCAGAGTAT
>DASPKA010000020.1:0-17612 GCA_035628335.1 Patescibacteria group bacterium
CCTGTTTCTCACGACCTACGTGCGCGGATTTTAGACATCCCCCAAAACAAACAACCGAAATTCTCGTTTGGGTTTTTGAAGTTCACAGGCGCAGCGCTAGTAGTACTACTCGTAGTTGTTGGTACCTACTTTGGCACTCGAACTACCCCAAACAACATAGCTTTTGACCTGACGCCACAAATAAAAGATGTATACGGGGTAGATAAAAACACCACCTTTATATTGCAGGCGTCCGCTAAAATTAGCGCGTCTAAAATCCTGGAAATAGTAAAAACAGAAAACAATGTTGAGTATGCTGTAAAGTCACTGGGTGACAACAAGTTTGAACTCATCCCTAAGGCACCTTTGGAAGAAGAAATACTTCAAACTTTCGCTATATCGCAAGGCGTAGCTGACAAAAACTACTCCTGGACATTCCAGGTTAAGGCACCGTTTCAGGTCATAGGCACCCTCCCCGGTAATCGAACTACAACTGCGCCTCCAGCAACAGGTATAGAAATATATACTAACCGCCAAAACTTCTCCAACTTAGAGAGCTCTTTCACTATTTCTCCTAGCATCCCTGGTAAGCTTGAACAAAAGGACGGTCGTATAGTTTTTGCACCTAGATCTCGACTCAAGCCAAGCACAGTGTATACCATTACCTTGGCAAAAGACCTCCGCACTACAGATACGAATGAAACCCTAAACTCAGAAACTACCTTTGCTTTTGAAATTGAAAATCCACAAGCTGGACCTAACCCAAAACTCGGTGTGAGTGACGACTTTTACGGTCACCCAGGCCCGAAAGCACATATCTATGCTTGGATATATGAAGACGCAATCACGAGCATTAACGCAGACATCTATGAGTTTAGTTCAGGTGATGACTTTATAGCTGCATACCAAACCTCCAAAAACTGGGACTACTCATGGACACGGCATAACCAAAGCAGTGGAGTAAACCTGTCAAAAGCAAAAAAACTTTCCAGCGTTGCACTCCCGGTGATTAAAGAAGAATGGAAACGCAAGCTAGAAATCCCTTTTGATTTACAAACTGGTTACTATGTTATCCGCCTAGATGATGGAGCTAAAGGCAGTTATACGTTCCTCGAAGTTCACCCATTCGCGAGTTTAACTTCTGTTACTTATGACAAGAGCATGCTTTGGCTCATGAACTTCAAGACAAAACAGCCAGTGAAGAATGCATCTGTTAGCTATGCAGGACAAAACATAGGCTCGACCAATGACAAAGGCTTGCTTGCGTTCAATACTCCCACTGCCATTCAGTCAACACGTAGCATTAACTGTTATGGGTGCGACCCAAAACTTCCGTTGGTATTTAAAATTACCACCCAGTCAGAGAAACCTTACTTCAGCAAGCCGCTTACGTTGAACTACCAAGGAGTGTATGAACCTTCCCGTTTCTTTGAACATGTCTCCACTGACCGCCCCTTCTACAAATCGCAAGATACTGTGCAAGTGTTTGGCTTTATAAAACCACGAGACAACAACACTAAAATCCCGAATCAGGTACGTGCAGAAATCTACAAAGACTACTATGGCAACCCATACACCGAGTTCCCGTATGCCAGCAAAAAACCGTTGGCAAAAGCAGTTCTTGCTGTAGGCTCAAATGGCAGTTACCAAGGTCAACTTCCGATTGCCGGCACTGCCCCGGGGTACTATGAGCTCATAGTGCGTGATGGAGAGCGTGTACTAAGCCGCACTGGTGTACAGGTATTTGCCTACACTAAGCCAACATACAAACTTACTGCAAAACCTATGTCAGAGTATATATACGAAGGTCAGGAGCTAGTATATGAGCTAACAGCTGCATACTATGATGAATCTCCGGTGCCTAACTTGAAACTAAACTGGAGAACGTACTATGGGGACCAGCAGCTTACTGGAAGTATAGTACTAGACCGCAGGGGCAAAGGTACAGTCAAGATTACAGTGCCAAAAACCAGCAACCCGCAAGGGTACTATGACTCTTGGCCGAAAAATCTTTTTGTAGAATTCTTCTCTGCTGCTGCTGAAACCAGCTTTATTTCCACAAATGTGTCAACTTCTGTCTTTGGCCCAAAGTACAACCTGGGCACTAGCGCCTATGGTGTTAAGAGTGATGGTACAAACTACTATACAGTAAAAGTTACTGAAATAAATCCACACAATTACGCACAGGGCGCACGTGGTCAGGATCAACCGACCAGCGGTGTGTCAGTTGAATCTGTAGTAAAAAAGACAGTATACACCAAGCGCCAGACTGGCGAGTACTATGATGAAGTAAACAAAGTAGTAGTACCACAATACACCTATGACTCCAGATCAGAAGAAATACAGCCGACGAGCGGTGTAACTGACAGCAAGGGTGAATGGCGTTTTGAAAAACGTTTACCTATAGAAGAGTTTACGTACTATGAGATAATCCTCACACTTAAAGACCCACGTGGGTATACATTAAAACGTTCGCTATCCTACTTTAGCAACCAAGCATTACCAAGTTATGGGTATATGGGCGGCGCCCCAAGATCACAGGAAGCTGAAACTCTTCAGTTAACCTTTGACGGAGACCGACAAACATTCTCTAAAGAATTTTCCGAGGGAGAGAAGGTTCCTTTAAGCGTACAGTTCCCAACCAACGTACCCAAGTCATATGCTGCTGACACGCTGATCATTGGCTACGACCATAGTCTACAAACCTATGACGTAGTACAAAACGGACGAGTAGAGTACAGCTTTAAGCGTGAATTCATTCCCACACGTAGATACCAAGCGGCAGTATTTTCTGACCATGGTTTTGAGTTAACCAACCCGATTACCGCTAACATAAAGGCTGAAGATATGAAGATCACATATGAAATTACGCCAGACAAACAAAGCTACAAGCCTGGAGAAAAAGTGAAGTTAAGTATAAAGGGTACTGACAAAAACAAGTCAGGTGTTTCCAGCATTGTAAACATTGCAGTTGTTGATGAAGCAATCTTCGCGCTTGGTGGCAATTACCAGCCAAGCATCACTGAAAACATTCTAGCAAGTAGATGGACTCCCCCTCTCTTCGCGTATACCTCAACCGACGGCAATCAAGGCGGTGATGGTGGAGGTGGTGGAGGTGGAGACGGAGTCTTGCGCAAAAACTTCAAGGACACCGCTTTCTTTACCACTGTTGAAACTGCGTCGAACGGAAGTACGAGTGTCGAGTTTACCCTACCTGACGACATTACAAGCTTTAGAGTAACTGTGCGCGGTGTAAACCCAAAGAGTTTGCAAAGCGGTGAGCAAACCAAAAATATAGTTTCCACATTGCCAGTGTACGCAAACCCTTCTATAGAAACCGAATATTTAAGCGGAGACAAACCTCAGCTTAAAGTACAAGTTGGTGGAAGTGCGTTTGCAGAAGGAACCGACTCACAAATTAACTTGACGAGTAAAGCACTCAGCATAAGCGGAACACAAACTACAAAGAATGGGATTGCATACTTTGAAACCCCTGCACTTACTCCAGGCAACTACCCTGCCACCTTCTCAGTAGTACATAACGGTCAGGTAGACAAAATAGAAAAGATACTATCGGTTGTACCTTCTCGCTTTGCACGTCCGCAAACCATGAGCATGAATCTTGACTCGGCTATTACCACCGAGTTATCCAAATTACAGATAAACCCAGAGACTATGGTAGAGCTGTTCTTTGCGGATGCAACCAAAGGCCCGTACTACCAGCACGTACTTTCTTCGAGTTACACGAGCGGAGTCAGACTAGACCAGCAACTTACAAGTTATATTGGCAAGGCATTACTGGCTCAGCACTTTGGAGGAACAAAGCCTGAACAACTAGAGCTCAGTAGCTATATCCCAACTTCTGGGACTGGACTTGCTCAGTTCACGTACGGAGATGCTGACTTGGAAGCTTCAGCCTGGGCTGCTTATGTTGCACCAACACTAGTACCAAAAGAACACTCTGGCAACTACTTCTTAAAGTCCCTCTATGACCAAAAGAGTGACACGTCACGTCAGGTTATCGCACTGTTCGGATTGGCTTCACTCAAACAGCCTGTGCTGGATAAAGTTAAATTCTTTGAAAGCCGTGAACTCACGCTCAAAGACAAACTGTATATTGCACTTGCATACCAAGCCGCAGGCGATGTAAACTCAAGCAAAGCTTACTATTCTAACAACATCTTACCCGCTACTCAGAGCCAAACTCTCAGCCAAGATCAAACTCAAAATCTTAAAATGGCTGGCATGGCAGCTATCGTAGCACGTGCGGCAGGCGATAGCCAGAACTCAGAACGCTTCTGGAAACTAGCAACTACAGGTGCAGGCGTCTATGACACAAACAACTTGGAAAAAGTTGGTTACCTTGCCCTTACCTTAAAAAATATCCCAGCTGTTGATGCGCGGTTCTCCTACAGCCTTGACAATGAGACAACCAAAATTGACTTAGCAAATGGAATGACCAGCAGACTCGAGCTTCATGCCAAGGACCTTGCCAAACTCCGCTTTAGTGAGATTACTGGTAAAGCCAGTGTAGCAGTAAGCTATATTACTCCGAGTCTTCCTACGGAAAGAAGTTCTGAGGTTTCTATTTCCCGCTCATATACTGTTGTTGGCGGAGGCAAGAACATCAAAGAAGGAGACATTGTTAGGGTAACGTTACAAATCAAAGCACCGAAAGCACAAAACCGTTGGTTCGAAGTTGGCGACACGCTACCAAGCGGACTAAAGCCGTTCACTCCTACATATCTTTACGAAGAAGTTACCCCGTGCACTGACGCCTACTGGTACCCACAGTTTACCCAAGGAACCAGAGTTACCTTTACGGTCTACCCAGTATACGCAAACTCCCCGTGCTCAAGAAACTACACCACTATAACCTACCTCGCACGCGTGTCCTCTGTTGGCACATTCAAAGCCGAACCTGCGTATATAGTGGAACTTAATAATCCAAAAAATATAAATCTCTCTGGCGAAGAAGTATTTCATATCGGGAAATAGATCGCAACTTTTTCCCATACTCGCTCGTCTTATAGTATCAGGGCACAGAAAGTAACCCCCTGGGAAAGACCTAAATCTTGATTTCAACGGGATAGCAAAAAGTTTGCGAATCTTAAACTAAATACATATAAAGAAAACAGTCCCGACACCGCATCGGGACTGTTGTTATTCACGCTACAACCTGGACACTATTGTAACGTGAAATTGAAGGTCAAGACACCTTGGACCTGAACCGGGCTGTCAGACAGCTTGGTTGGATTGAACACCCACTGCTTGGCAGCTTGTAAGGCCGCTTCGCGAAGGAGCGGATGTCCGCTCAAAACACTTGCCTGTATAACCCTACCTTGCTCAGAAATGAGTACCTGTACCTGCACAGGTCCAGCAGCTCTCGCTGCTTTCGCTATTGCCGGGTACGGCGGCTGCACTCTGACCGTTGCACCACCCTGCAGCACGCCGGTAGAGACTTTAACGTCTTTTTTTGGCGTAGCTTCAGGAGTTGGGGGTAGTTCAGTGGGTTTGGGTTTTACCGCGGGTGGGGGCGGTGGCGGATTACCATCAAGATTGCTTGAAGCCCAACTCGGTTGACCAGAAGAATTGCTCCGCCAGTCGGTGCCGACAGGCAAGCCGTTAGTAATAACTGGCCTGGTTGTGTTCTGCAATGACGGCACATCCTCAGGGCGAACAATAGCCTTCACCTCAGTTGGCGGTGCAAACACTGTCTGCGACTGCTTTTGGCTCACAGACTGCTGCTGCACCGGGGGCGCCGCACTTACGAACGGCACTGGCGGTGCGAGCTTTTCAAGGTCAGTGCCCGAAAGCAAGCTTGGGTTTGACCCCAAAATAGCCCACACAACCAGAAGACCAATCACTGCCGCGTATACAAACCCGGTCGAAAGAAAGAACTTTCCAGAACCTTTTCTCTTAATTCTGGAAGATTCAGGTAGTCTATCGAACATACTATCCTCCTATAGACCTGCCATGTGACAGGTCTAAGTTTTGCCGATGGTTCTGCTACTTCTAGTATTACGCCTATATTCACCTAAGGTCAAGCAAGTGAGGAGTATAATACATATATGATATACAAAACCCTTGCATTGGTTTGCCTGATCACTTTTTTGTCAGCAGGTTGCAATGAAAATGTAATTGTAGTAACAAAACCTCCAATTTCCAAACCTGAGGTTGTTCCTACTGAAACCATAATGCCTAGCCAAATGTCAGAGCAGCCTACCGTGCAGTCGAAAAATTCCAGACCACTACAGTTTGTTGTTCTCTCCTTTGACGGGTCATACTCCTTACCAATGTGGGAAGATACCTTAAATTTTTCCCAGGAAATGCGAATTGCGGGTGTCCCAGTTCGTTTTACATATTTCTTAAGCGGGGTGTATTTTTTAAATTACCGCAAAGCACATCGCTACCATCCACCACTTAAACCCGTAGGTACCTCGCTCATAGGTTTTGCGGACAGCAATCTAGACGTCGAAAGACGAGTGGCTTATGTAAACCGAGCGATAGCTGAAGGACATGAAATAGGCTCTCATTCAAACGGCCATTTCAGTGGTGCAAAATGGAGTAAGAAAAGTTGGGAGCAGGAATTTTCCGAATTTAATAATTTGCTATTTTCCATAGATGAAAACAATGACGTGGATACGATAGACGCAGAAAGGTACAGACTACATATTTCTCCCGAAGAAATAGTAGGTTACCGTGCTCCAGAGCTTGCTAAAAACAGCGCAATGTATGAGGTTCTAAAAAAATTCAACTTTGCTTATGATACTAGCGGGACCGGCAAACCAGAAGTGTGGCCACAGAAACGTGCGGATGGCTTATGGGAATTTCCACTCGCGCTAATCCCATACGCCGACACCAATTCCCTTATCCTTTCCATGGATTATAACTTCTACTACAAGCAATCCAAAGCTAAGGATGTAACAAAGAAAGGCGATGAACTCTGGAATGATTTTTTTGAAAAAACCTACTCATCTTACCTTAACTACTTTACTTCAAACTATAAAGGTACTCGTGCCCCAGTGTACATAGGCTCACACTTTTCTACATGGAACGACGGCGTTTACTGGGAGGCAATGAAACAGTTTACGAAAGACGTATGCGACAAGCCCGACGTTAGGTGCGGGAGCTTCCGAGAACTTATGAACTACCTAAACTCACAAAAATAAAGGTATACTACTAGCAAGAGCTCATATGCCCATGTGTGGCAGCCGAGCATTCACAATACTAAGAAAGGAGAATATATGAAACTGCATTGGATTGTACGGGCCCTCGTGGTCTTGACAGTCCTATTTGTGGGCGTACAAGTCAACGCTAAACGCGGCTGTGCTTGCATGCGCCCGATTCCGCCACCACCGGCGCCTGAGATCCAGAAAAGAATCTTTGACGTTCTTGCTATACGTGAAGATGTGTACCGGAGTCTCAACGATGAGACACGACTTGCCGCGTACTCAACCTTCTGGGTCCAGGACCAACAAGGGCAACTACCAGGGTTTGCCAAAGACCTGCACAACTTGAAAGTCCGCAGCGCTAAGAAGAGTCTTGCACGCACTGGCTACAAGTTGGCGTACTACCCTGAGGTGGTACGTAGGCCTGACCGCTACGCGCTCACCGCTGTAGTAGAGGCCACCAGGGCAGAGGCCAAACCAGTATTGCTTTCGTTCAGGGTAGCGCTCCAAAAGCAAGGCGAAGAGTGGAAGGTCGTCTCGCTCCGCGAGAGTGTAAACTGAACGTAAACGGTGCGTTCCGTGGCAGCATGGAACGCACCTAATTTTTTGATATAGGAACCTTAGAGTGATCCAAGCCCCGGACTCTTAGCAGCCAACTGAATTACTTTCTTTAATATTGGAAGATTCACGTCTTCCAGTTTTTTAAAACGGATGCAACTCTTGCCTACACTAACCTTCCCCAACTCCTTTGCATGCTTTTCTGCTACATATACACCCTTGTCCACTGCACACACGTATAAACTAATATAGTTTTTCTGATTTGCCAAAGCAATGATAGGCCACTGTATCACTTCTTTTTTATAATTCTTGTACGAAAACGAACCGTAGCCTAACATATTATATGCAAAATGCGGCTTAAGCTTAGGTACAGCTTTGCGAATAAATGTATCAAGAAACTCTAAAAGCTCCCTGCGTTCTGTAGGAACTGCAGCTATATACGCTTCCCTCGTTTTCGCTTTTGTTGGCTTAAACATATTCATACAACTATTTTACCATAGAAAATGCGGGCAGCACGTGGCTGCCCGCATTTAGTTGAATTGTTAATGCAAAGATTAATGGGTTAATTTTCGTATATAGTCGCCCATAGATCTTTGCTCCCGCACTTCGAGCACGGCCTGATCGAGCGCTTTGAGCAAGGCCCCACGGCGCTTGTAAACCGCTATAGCGATCGGACCCTGCTCGATGCGTAAGTCAGCAACCTCAAGAGGTTTACTGCTGGCTTGCGACAAAAGGTACGACCTGTCGGCGAGTACGACCTGACATACCTTGTCAACGACGCAGTTTACAGCCTGCTCGTTACTTGGAAACGTCTTATAGCGCAAGCCATTTACCTCTGCGTACATCTGGCTCATGGTGCCAGCTTTTACAGCAATTGCCTTTGACTTTAGGTCGGACTCAACTATGATTTCCTTTTGCACCGTCTGCTTTCCCATCTCCGTCGTTACATATGCCGTAAAAAACGCAATGATCACAGCTCCTGCGAGGTTTACTGGAATGCCGACGAAGTTCAACCTCGAGATAAGTACTCTTTGAGAGGGTCCCCAAGTTGTCATGAAGCATTTGGTTTCGTAGACACACTGTTTAAAGTCTAAATGTGCCTCTTTATCCGATTTACGTGCCCGCAACCATAACCACCATAGACATCCAACCCCCCAAGGGATTGCATAGTACAAAAGCAACAATACCAGGACGAACGTACTTCCGAGTGTCTTAAAAAATCCTTTGGTACTCACTTTGGTGGTATCACTATGAGTTGCCGCATCTATTGCGGAACTCATATAAGAGTGAGTGAAGTCCACAAGCTTGTTGCGCTCAGCAGTGGTGCTGAGGGAGCCTACGCCGAGGAGCGCTTCACCATTATGCGTCATACGAATTACCCTGTCTGGGCTCTCAGCAGAAACAAATTGAGCGTTTTTGGCATCTATTCCCGCCTTGTCAAGAATCTGGAGGACTATCTCAGCCTCCTTCCCTTTTAGCTTGCCGTTCTCAATGTACGTAAACGGCAGGTTGTGGTTGATCGCAATAGTAATGACTTCCGCTTTCGCGGAGTCCTGTTTCGCCCCTACCGAAAAGAATGGGACTAATAAGGCCAGGAGCGACAAAAAGAATGCCGTCTTAACAATTCGTGTCATTTTCGTTCCTCCATCTTGAAAATGTTGTGTGTTTTTCTTGCTTCAAGCGATTTGAAGCTTCTTTAAGTACCTTGAAGCAAGGAATCAGGCACTATATCAAAAAACCTGACAAATGTCAAGTTTTTTGTTATATTGATACACCTCTTTAATCATTTAGTAGATTAACAGACAACATCATGTGCTAAATTTGAATCCATAACATGATACAGATTATTGAGAGGCTAGGTGTTTTTTTAGGAAGGCAGTGGTTTTTTCCCAGGCGTCTTTGGTTTCTTCTGGGGCATAGTTCATGCCAGAGGGGTTAGCGAAGGCGTGGCCTACTCCTGGGTAAATATAGAACTCATTCTCAATGCCTAACTGATCCAAGGTTGCGTCGAACTGGTTTACGCTTTCAACTGGTATACCGGTGTCTGCACCGCCAAAAATACCTAGCACTGGCCACTTAATAGGAGCAAAGCGCTCGGGCGTAATGGTCCCTAACCTGCCATAGTACAGTAGTGTTGCATCCATAGTCTCGCCCGAGAGTGCAAGTTGCAAGGACTGCGCTCCACCAAAGCACCAGCCAAGAGATGCGATTTTAGTTGCACCCTTCCCTTTAAGGTATGCGACCGCTGCGCGCATGTTTTCTATACCCTTCTGCTGGTTAAACTCTGCTGTTAACTTACGCGCTTCATCTTGTGTTTCAACGACCTTGCCAAATAGGTCAACTGCGAGTACTAAGAACCCCTCTTTTGCAAGTTGGTCAGCCATACCTTTTATTTCATTCCTCAATCCTCTATTCTCATGAATCAACACCACCCCAGGGTACGAGCCTTTTGCTTTCGGGCGGGCAAAATACCCATTTGCCTCAGGGAAATACGTTGAATTTTCAGTAACTATAGGAGCTGTGTTTTGTGTTTGCAGCATGGAGCCATTGGTCATGGTTACTTTGTCCGTTTTCCTCACCCACAGCACTCCAGCGACAATAAGCACTAATACAGCAACTAACAAAAAATATTTTTTATCCATAAAATCAGAACATTACTTCATATCTATATTCTACTACAATTATGAAAATTATATATTGCTCTGGTATTGCTAATCAGAGCAAAACAGCGTGTAATTATTCACTTTTAGAATATATACGGGACAAGAATTAACAAATACTTGCTCTACTCAAGTTTTTCATATCTCCTTAATCTGGTTTTATATATAATAGTTATAACGAACGCAACTACCTTTATGCAACATCCGCCTATCTTCTCCATAAATCCGGAACACGTACCTGGACTCGTTGGCATTTATAATGCCATTACTGGAGAATATCTTTTTGTAGGCAAGAATGCTGAAAAAATCTTGGGATATTCTTCCCAGGATTTTCTTAGTGGGGGAGTTGCCTTTACCACATCGCTTGTCCACCCTGAAGACTTAGGTCCCTTGCTAGAAAAACACACAGCGGCGGTTAAAGCCGTAGAAGCCATGGACCTCCAGAGCGACACAAGTCATACCATTTGCTTCGAATACCGTCTTCGCCACAAAAATGGAAATTGGGTATGGGTCCAGACCAATGGCCGGGTGCTACAACGAACTCCGGAGGGCAAAGTTGAACAAATTATAAACATCTCTACAGACATAACCGAGCAAAAAAATACTTTGCGGATGCTTGAAGAAGCACAACAAGAACTTGAAGCAAGAGCTAATGTGCTCAAGATTCTTTCAAAAAATGAAGAATATTTCCGAATGCTGGTGGAAACCGTGGAAGACTACGCTATTTTTGCGCTTGATGCCAAAGGTAAAATTATTACCTGGAATGAAGGAGTTCAGTATATCTTCGGTTTCACACAAGAGGAGATTACCGGCAAGAATTTTGACATTTTATTTACATTACAAGACCGCATGTTAGGTTTAGGAGAACGCCTAATGCATGATACTGCGCCACAGAGTGACACCGTAGTCCACGAGGGTTTACTTGTCAGAAAAGATGAGAGCAGTTTTCACGCAGTTGTAACTATGAACAAGCTTTTGGATGAGAAGAAAAAATTGCTCGGATATTCGGTCATTATACGCGACATCACCGAAAAAAAAGAAGCAGAAGAAACCATACGCTACCAGGCATTTCACGACACGCTTACTGGCCTGGCTAACCGAGATGCTCTGTACATGCGTTTTGCAGAGATTCAGGGAGTAGCTGAAAAAGCTCAAAAAAAGCTTGCGTTGCTGTTTATAGACCTCGATAGGTTTAAGGTCATAAACGATACGTTAGGTCATGCAGCTGGAGACATAATCTTGCGAGAAATCGGTGACCGTCTCAAACGAGTCGTAGACAGCGGTGACATAGTAGCGCGCCTTGGTGGAGACGAGTTCATTTTATTGTTGACCGAGCTTGAACATCCGACAAAGATTATTCAAGTCGCACAAAAAGTCCTTGACGTAATAGCACCAGTAATCCGCATACAAAATAACAGTCTTCGAGTTACAGCAAGTATTGGCATCTCTGCATTCCCTGAAGATGGCTTAGATCTAAACTCTCTGTTAAAGAATGCAGATATTGCACTGTATCGCGCAAAAGAAGCCGGAAGAAATCGGTACCAATTCTACAACTACAAAATGAATCTACAGTCTGCACGACGGCTGTTCATTGAACAGGATCTACGGGTCGCAGTTGCTGGAGAAAACCAGTTTGAAATAGCCTACCAGCCGTTTATTCATATTCAGACAAACAAGATCATAGGGATGGAAGCATTAATACGCTGGCACCACCCGAGACTTGGTATGCTCTACCCTGCTGACTTCATTCCACTTGCTGAAGAGACTGGCATGATCATTCCCATGGGGGACTGGTTACTAAAAACTGCGTGCGAACAAGGAAGAGCGTGGTCTGAAAAAAATCTTCCGTTTATGGTGAGCATAAACCTCTCTGCCAGGCAGTTTGCAGAACACAATATAGTAGAAAAAATTTCTCGAAACCTGGAAGAGACTGGATTTGATCCTCGTCTACTTGAAATAGAAATCACAGAAAGCGTGGCTATGGAAAACGTAACCCGTACTAATGACAAAATGCAGGCACTTAAACAGAAAGGAGTGTCTATTGCCATAGACGACTTTGGCACTGGGTACTCAAGTTTAAGTTACCTTAAACGCTTCCCCGTTCGGAAGCTTAAGATAGACCGTTCTTTTATAAAACAAGCAAACAGTAACCCACATGACTATGCGATTGTAAAAGCAGTAATCAAGCTAGGGCAGAGTTTAGGCCTCCTAGTCTGTGCAGAGGGGGTTGAGAACAAGTACTTGCTGAATATGCTTTCATCTATGGGCTGTGAGCTCGCCCAAGGTTACCACATAAGTAAGCCACTCTTTGTTCCAGAGTTAACCGAGTGGCTCAATACAAAAAATGAGGTTCCTCAAAACATTAATGTTAGTTAAACCAAATTACAAATGGAGTATCTATTTACAAAAGGTAAACGGGGAGGGTTTACACTCACACTCATAGTGCTTGGAGTATGGACGCTCTTCGTCATTGTGACGTTTTTGTCTCCAACCGACCAAGCAAGCAGTCGCTATGGCCTAACCCCCACACAAATTAACTTCGTGCGTGGTACCATTGTCCTACCCTATCTATTCATATGGTTAACGCTTCTTACAGCAATCATCCGTTTCAGAAATTACACGACATTAGTGGCGAATTCACTAGAGGGCGAGGGTTTTAAGCGTATGACCCGAGTCTTGTGGCTCCTGCTTGGGGTACTAATATTGCCTCCGTTTATTAACCTGATCTCCACATACGCACCACAATTAAGAAAGTTTGTAGTAATCACATCACAGTATACATCTATAGTATTATACTTCCTTGCATTTTGGCAGTTGTATGTGGCTTCGGGACATTTTCTAAACACACTTCACACAAGAATTAACTATGCAAAAAAATGGAAGCCCATAGTAGTTTCGGGTATGATAGTACTTACTACTTTCTATGTACGGTTGCTATTCTTAAACCCTTACAGGACGACTTCGGCAGACCCGCGGATACTCCCCACCTACTTTCTACCTGACTGGCTTATTGTACTCACTATCCTCCTGCCCTATATTGCGATATGGCTCTATGGGTTCTTAGGAGTAGCAAATATCTTGGATTACAGCAAAAATGTTTCTGGAAATATTTACCGAAAAGCATTTAACCGTATAGCCGTTGGATTTGGCATAATAACCCTCCTACTTATAACACTGCAACTGTTATCACAAGTTGGGGCTTTCCAGGGTCGTGCTACTATTACTGTTGTCTTAATCCTCGTATACATCATACTCCTAATCATTGCGTTCCAGTATTTATTTATCGCTAAAGGCGCGAAACTCTTAACTGACATTGAAAAAGTATAATCATGTTAGCAACTGATTTGTATTACAACAGAATTATCTCTATCCTCGAAGACTACCTTGGGCCCGCGGCCGGGCGATTTGCAAATCGCCAAGTCATGACCTACTTGAAAAAAACCCCAGACCAGCTTGAAAGAAGAGATTTGCAAATGCTGGCTATACGAATACGCAGCGGCCTTGTGGTGCTTACTAAGGACGAACAAACAGTAAATGAAGCGTACCAGCGGATTTTATCTTTAGGAGATTTGTAAATACCGCCCCGACGTTACTCAGGACGGTATTTTTTAGTTCAGAATGTACCACCATGGCACTGGTTCATTACTAGGCATGCTGAAGGTGACAACCTCAAAGTTATCGTGGTTACTGCACTTATATCGTGCAGATATCCATATAACCATATTTGGGCCTTTGCCACTCTTTAAGCTTCGCTGGTGGCTCATTTCTGTCACCGAATTTCCTTCCGCCTTACAGATCAGTTCAGGCTTTGCTTGTGCGGCTCGAGCAACTTCCTCCCCGTACCGAGCAAATATCTTATGCTCCAACCGTAGAGAAGCAAATAAGTGTATCAGGGTTGCGAGCATTGCAAGTCCCAAAAGGGCTATTATGCAGGCCAAGAACCTTTCAAAGTTATCATGCCTCGCCCACTGATCTCTTGCCATTAACAATAACCTCTTCATATTACCTCCATTTCTGAAATTTCATACTAGACCTTTCCTACGCTAAGTATATACTATACATAATTTCAAAAAAGGAGTATACAATGACAACTACGCAACGCTTTAGTTTGTCTGCGAGCGTTATCCTGTTCCTGGTGGCACTTTACGCTAGTTACCTTTTATATTTAAGGCTACCTCTAGGATCTGAAGCTTACTGGTCACGAATACGGCTTACCGAAGGCGAGGTTTTTCAAGGCTTTGTAGAGGGACTACAGCTACACGACCCAAAGCTGGCGGCGACACTAAAAGTTAAATCAACGGACAAATTTTCGTTCGTTATATATGATGGCCTGGGAAATGCCTTTCAAATGGAAGAAGGACAACCCCTTGCCATCCGCGGGGAACGAGAAAAAGTCTTAAACGCCATAACTAATGCCTGCAGCGCTAGGATAAGCGAGCACAGCACAACAACGGACTTACAGTCCATATGTGCTGTAATCACCAGCGCACTCAACACCTACTAGTGATTGGAAAAGCTGCCTGTTTCATTATAAACAAGCGGCTTTTTTGTACTTTGAAAATCTTTCACACTAGCTGCACTTGGCATGAATCATATCTTTAGCCAACCCCTGTTTGTACCTATACATCTGCACCGTTTATTTTGTATTTCATCTATTTTTGATACACTAGTCGTACTATATAAAGAACTTATGTGCGGAGCATATTCACAATTTACGGACGAAAAAAAACTCGCAAAACGTTTTGGAGTTACAGTTCCAGCATTGCCAAAGCGATACAACATTCGCCCCTCCCAACCTGTTGCGGTAATATTTAATGATAACCCAGGAGAGCTAAGTTTTGCGCTTTGGGGCATATACCCTCCATACGACAAACCCCAGAAGATGTTCCTTATAAACGCCCGTAGTGACAGCTTGGGGAAACCTATGTGGAAAAAGCTTCTCGTCGAACATCGATGCCTCATTCTTGCGGACGGTTTTTATGAGTGGTACAAGCCCGAAGATGGAGGACCAAAAGTACCTTTTCGTTTTGAATTGAAAACACGCGAACCATTTGCATTCGCTGGATTATGGCAAGAAGTCGAAGGTAAAGATGGAAAACCTGAACGGCATTGCGTAATTATTACCACAGAACCTAACGAGCTCGTAGGCAAAATTCACAACCGAATGCCTGCAATCCTAGATCCAGAAGACGAAGCTAAATGGTTAAATCCTGACTTAGAAACCACCCAACTGTTAGAGCTTTTAAAGCCTTACAACTTTATAGCTATGGAATCTTTTTCGGTTTCTACAAAAGTTAACTCACCTGCATACGACTCAAGAGACCTTATCCGCCAGATTTAGAACCTTTCCATATTACCCTTAATAGAATAGTCGCAAGAATATATCCCGCAGCAAGGAGACCACAGTAGCCGGCAACAGCTATAACCTCAGATAAGCCTTGCAGCTTGGTGGTGGAAATAAATAAAACTGACATCCAGGAAACAAATGAAATAACACCTGACATCACCAACAGACGTAGCTCTATTGTTCTCATTTTATTTAAAAAGTTTTTACCTTGCAATCTTTGTAAATGCTTCATATGGTAGCGTGCAAAAAACAAACCATTTACAACAATTATAAAAAATAGTACCAGCTTGAAACGGAATGCAAAAACACTCAACAGCTCAGGCTTAAGCCAAATAAGTACCAATCCGCTAATTGTAGTAAAAACAATTCCAATCCACACCAAAACTGACATACTCTTCAGCAGTCCGAGCTCTGAACGGTCAATGACCTTGTTTTTCAAACTAGCAAAGAACAACCAGTCAGATGCAACAGCACCCCCTCCCCCAATGAGCACTGAAGCAATGTGCACAAATAACGCTATAACATATAGCTTCATATATATAGTATAGCAGTGTAGTATACTAAGAGCACAAAAAACCGTAAGGAGGTACATGGTCGTGTTTTCGGTGGACGTAATTAAAGCTGTCTGGAACTTGACTCGCTGCGGAGACTTGCTTGACCAACGATACAAAGCAGCGCTATGGCGCGTATGTAACATGCAGCCTCTCGACAGATATCAACAACCTTTTGAGGTTGCTAAGCCAAGTGGCGGATACAGACGTATTCGCCCTGCCAAGCCCAACTTAGCTCTAGTCCAGTCAGTGCTCGCTGACTGGATGCTCAGGCACCTACCCTTAGGTAATGACTATTGTTATATCGGCCACAGGGGTGTGCTTACTGCAGTAAAAAAGCACTTAGGTTCAAAATCTGGTGCTGTGTATGACTTAGAACGGGCGTTTGAGTATGTTTACGCGCCTACCATCTTAAGCTGGCTGCATTACTACCAACCCCAAGCAGACTTGCATGTACTCGAGTGCATTGCAGACCTACTCACCTTTGAGGGCGTTGCGCCACAAGGCTGTGTGTCAACACCGTACGCGTTTAACCTCCTCATTCGCCCGTTCGATCAGGCAATTCAACTGTACTGCAAAACGCGAAGCTTGGTCGTCACCAGGTACTCAGACAACATTTGTATATCATCTTCTGGCGAGTTTGACTTTGAAGAAGTAGACAATCACATGTCTCTAACCGTTGACGGGTGTGGATTTCAACTGAACCACAAAAAAACCAAAAACTTTTCCACTCCACCTATTGAGTACCTGGGGACAAGAATCTACCCGGACAAACTCTCGCTGGATGCCAGGAAGATAGAGGAGATTCTCGAGCGGTTTGAGGAAATCCTATACAGCAGCACACCAGAATTTTACAGAAAAATGGTGAACGGCTTATGGGTCTGGACAAAACACATCTGCGGAGATGACATCCCAAAAGAGCTTTACCAAGTGTTCAGTGACTACTATACTGTAGTAGGCAAACCACCCCGAAGCTTTGTAAGGTGGCTCACGCCCAAATTATTTAAATGAAAAAGGAGAACATATGAAAGTAACCTTTAAAGTCTCACAGATCACCTGGGAAGACTTTACTGAGCTGGCAAAAGATCAGCTTGGGATTACTGGTCTAACACCAGATTCATTCTTAACTAAAGAGCAGGCTAACGACTTAGCATTCAAAGTTCCCAACGGTCCTATGTTCGCTACAAACGGCCCCATAAAAGCCGGGGAGCTTTACTTTCGAATGACTTCACAACCGCCGTAGAAATTGGTAAAGCCGTCGCGATATTTAATCGAGACGGCTCTTTTGCGCTTAAAAAGGATTACAAGCTGTACACGTACATACCTTTCGTGTACGACTGGGCTT
>DASPKA010000021.1:0-4185 GCA_035628335.1 Patescibacteria group bacterium
TCTATAATCTCCTCCTTAAGAGGATCAAAGCCAGTGGTTTCTAAATCTAGCGCACAGTATATTTGCGGGACTTCATTCACCTTACTATTCTATATTTTCTGGACAAATTTAGCTAGAGTAATATGGTACAATACCATGGTATCTAACGATACAATATGATCTTTGAAAGGAGTGTGGGATGCAGTTCTTTACAGTTTTGAGGTCGCTCCCAAAATACTTGAAGCGCAACTGGGCATTTCTTGCCCTTATCTTTGTCATCTCAACTAACTTGGCTACTCACTATGACACCGAGATTCCAGTAATTGTTGGCGTATTGGTAATCATAACGAGTATTGTCTGGGGTACGATTACAGCCACCCGTTAGGGTGCTGGTTTGCGAAGGGTGGTTATATGCCATCCTTTTTAATTTTCCTCTTCCAATATTCTTTAAGCGGAGGGAGGGAAAGGGTCGAAAGCAAAAAACCAACCACTGGTACGAATGCAGAAAGGTAGGGCTGTGGACTACCGATTATGATGAGTGAGGCAAGTGCTACTAAGTAGGTAATAACCGCTATAAACGTGAGCCGTGTCTTACTGGTTTCCCATGCTTTGTCAGACTCAACTCTCTGATTTCTTTTTTCTATTTCGTTTATACGAGTTTCTAAGTTTTCCATATAATTTTATTGCTTAATATTGCTCGTCGAATAAGTATAAATGCTGCATATGCCATGTCTATGGTCAGAACCCACACCGGGTAGGCTAGAACTATGAAGGAAAAAGTTTTATAAGCAGGAAATGAGAACAAATATTCTAATCCGGAAATAAAGAATGTCAGCGCAGAATCTTCGTGTGGATGGAGGTAAGATTTTCTAAAAGAAGGAACAAAAGCAAAGAAGTCCATAACACAGGAAAGGAGGACAGAATAGAGCGGGTTGTCAGCAGCTAGCCAGAGCACAAGTGTTGCTATTGCAAGCATTAGACATAGTAGTTCGTATTTGTCGTGAGCAGTGTTTCCTTTTTTTAAACAATACGCAAAGACTGCGCCGGTACATGCTAAGTTGACAATGAGCAGGGAAACGCTTTCCCCTACACCAGATGCCAATTGGACCAAAACATTCACCCCTAAGATAATAGACCATGCAAGAAATGTAATTGCATGAGGCCTGATTTTGTTCCTGTACATCATCCACAAGTAGATAGCGTAACCTACAGCACATGATGAAACAGAAAGCCATAGTAAAATTTGTTTTATGAGTTCCCAGACCATTGTGAGATAGTGTGATTTGCTATGCCCATATCTTTGTCGTACAGAAATTCTGCGGTAAGCTTTTCTCCATGAAGAATGTTCGAAAGCCAATAATAGGCATCTGCCCACATATATGCAAAGGGAAGCTTGTTTTTGTCGAACCACTCTGGGTGGATTTCTTCCGTTTCTCGTGGCTCACCAAGCCAGGCGGTGCACAAAAACACATGTATTTGTTGGTTCCATTTTTGTGGATTTTCTACATAAGGAAAATAAAAATTTATAGTAGCGACTTGCTTGTAGTCTGTAGGGCTAACACTAATCTCTTCCAAACCTTCACGAATCATCGCTTGTTCCACGGTTTCGTCAGCTTCAACTTTGCCCCCTATACCTAGCCAATAGCCCTGACCGAAGCCCTGGAGTTTTTTCCCCAGCAATACTTTGTCGTCCGATATCAGGAAACAGAGCGTTCGCGGTTTTAGTTTTTCCGTCAAAGTCTGCTTGTATTGTTCTAAGGAAATTTTTTGCATCATCTCGTGAGGAGTACTATTCCAGCAATTATTAATATAATTCCTAAAATTCCCTGTAGGTGTATGGGTTCCTTGAGGAAGAGGAAGCCGAGTAGGCTTGCGAAAATTACAGACACTCCAATGATGATAGGTATGCCAGTTGAGATAGAGACACCTTTAGAGAAGACTATGAATGAGGTTATTTCTGCCAAGCCAACAAACACTCCAGCCAAGACTGCATATATAAATCCTTGCTCTGAAAATTTTAAGGGTACGTTTGTATACCGCAGGTATAGTAAAACAAGCGCGCCGGTTAACGTAGCGACTAGTTGTAAGATTACTGCGCCTAAGATTTGGTGGATGTGCCCAGAGGCGACTTTTATAAAAAAATTATATGCTCCGAAAAAGAAAGCTGTCAGGAGAGCAGTAACGATCCAGTTCATGTAGTCATGATAGCACAAAAAGGAACAGTCACAGTGCGTGAATGTCCCTTTTTTTGTATCGTTGACTTTAGCGTGCTTTCCGATACCAACGTAGTGATGGCGAAAAAATATACCAAATAAACAAGCTCCGGTGCATTGCACCGGAGCTATAAATAATCCACCTGAGATCATCAGGAATTTCCACAGTTCTGTTGGGGGGGGCTTTCCAGTGTTAGTACTTTCAAATCTTTTGAGATGTACCGCCTGGCTCCTCGAAACGAATTTCCAACAAACGAACCGAGCTCTGACTCCACCACGCCGAGTTCTCGGCTGGCAGCGTGAATGACAGTGTCTTGTCCTGTGGCAAGCCCTACATGCCCTACACCGTCTGCTGGGTCGTTGTGGAAGTAGTTCTGGGCTCCAGAAGTGAAAATTACGTCTCCCGGTAGGATTTGGTCGAGGTTCACTATTTCACCAAGCTCGCGTTGTTGTATAGATCTTCTAGGCAGCCAGATACCCCGCTCGGCGTAGAGCCACTTAATGAAGCTAGAGCAGTCAACTATTTGTGGGGCTTCGTGTGCTGCAATACCTCGTTGGTAG
The DNA here is from genome assembly GCA_035628335.1 of Patescibacteria group bacterium. GTDB lineage: Bacteria > Patescibacteriota > Doudnabacteria > UBA920 > UBA920 > DASPKA01. The sequence goes on from DASPKA010000021.1 coordinate 2,754, forward strand.
GTAGAAATTCCAATTCGTTCACGGGCTAATGCAACTAAGTCTATCTCCAAAATTTTGAACCCAAGATCTGTGAGTATGTCTAGGGCTACAATTTGTGAGAAGGGGAGACCAAGCTCCTCCAAATTCACCGCACAGCGGTTGCCTACAGCTCTGTGTTCCATATTTTTCCTCCATAAGTAAATATAAAAAGCCTGCCTTAGTGAGAACGCTCTTTTCACCCGGGGAGACCCCGAGTTCCAAGAGCTACTCTACTTTTCAATAGGCAGGCTGCGACAGGTACGTCAAAACCTGCCTTCTAAGGCAGGGAAGAGGCTTGTGGAAAGCTAGACCAGGTTTTGAGTTTGTGGTTGTGTACCATATTATACGTTTTTCCAGCGAGGAGCAAAACGAGTCATGAATGCGAAAAATTTTGCTTTGAACTTGTTCATACCTCGACTTATCATGCTCTCGTACGCTGCTTTTTGAAAACCTTTTAGGTCACCTTTGTAGCAGAAGTCCCCGTTCCTATAACACAAGCTACAGTAGAGTTCGTGTTCGCGCTTGCCTGGGTCTTTGGAAAAGGGGATAAGGCAGCTTTGGCAATTTGAAATAGGCTTTGATGAGTTTGGCATAGTATTATCTTACCATATATAAAGAAGCCTATCTCTCATGAAAGAAATAGGCTTCTGGATCTGTTACGGCTTTAGATGCCTCTCTAGGTTCGTTCGAATAAAATGGGGAAGCGTTAACGGCCAAGTTAATCCGTGGAAGCGATGGGTATCAACTGCTCGGGAATGAGAGGTTGATAAACTTCTGCCGAAATACGGTAAGTGATATACGCCATGATGATGTATATCAATGCCGCAAGCATTCCAAGGATAAGTGAGCCATAGATGATTCCCAAAATACTGAACAGTATAGTTAGGAATATGGCTCCCCAGTTGATGCCCCACCAGATTCTAGTTACGAGTCTTAATCTGTTTTGGTTCATGATCCTCCATAGTGGAAACGGTTGCAACCTCTTGCAAGCCGTGAGTTATAACCAGGAAATAGAACGCGTCTTCGTGTTTTGTTGCGTTTTATTTCCATGAATCTACTGGGCCAGACGAATGTACCACAGACAATGTCCCACAGCAGGATCCCAATGGTATAATTGCCGGCCGTAAGGTGGTGAAGTAGGTGGTAAGCCTTCCAGATTTTGAAAACCCTGAACACTGGCTTTATTCGGAAAATATGCTTTTTGCGAAGTTCGCTATTGCGCGTATGGAACTGCTCGTGGAGCCAATTCAGTACTACAATAGCGTAAAGTACAGACGAGCCAAAGATTAGAGCCGCGGTTGCCAGGCTTTGAATTTGCGCCAGTCTTCGGCGAAGGCTTGGTGCCAGGTTTTGTTTTTTAGGAGGACGTCGAGGGCGAGTTGAGGGGCTTTGTGTCCGACGAGGGCTATGTGTT
>DASPKA010000022.1:0-9125 GCA_035628335.1 Patescibacteria group bacterium
AAGTAGTCAAAAGTCCATAAAGTCCATAAAGTCCATAAAGTAGAAATACAAATAAAAGGACTTTAAAGACTTTACAGACTTTCGACTTTCGACTAATTTATGAACAAGAACATTCAAAAAAGAGCGAAGCGGGACCGCAGGCATGCACGCAGCCGCGTACGCATGAGTGGAACCCTGGAAAAGCCGCGCATTTCTGTCTTTAGGTCAAACACCCACATCGTTGCACAGTTAATAGACGACGAGAAGGGTAGAACCCTTGCTATGGTTTCAAGCGTAAGCTTAAAGAACGCAGGCAACAAGACTGAGGCTGCTGCGCAAGTAGGTAAGCTTCTTGGCGAGAAAGCAGTTTCTTTGAAGATTGAGCATGCGGTCTTTGACCGAGGCGGGTACAAGTACCACGGCCGCGTAAAAGCCGTAGCCGAAGCCGCCCGCGAAGCTGGACTTAAGTTTTAAAGTAGTCAAAAGTCCATAAAGTCCATAAAGTCCATAAAGTAGAAATACAAATTATAGGACTTTAAAGACTTTATAGACTTTCGACTTTATGGACTCTATAATTATGGAACATCGAAGACCGAGAAAACCAAACATGGGTGAGCGTGAGCGCGACCCATTTGACCAGAAAGTGGTTGAAGTAGCCCGCGTCACCCGAGTGGTGGCTGGTGGAAAGCGTATGCGCTTTCGTGCACTGGTGGTCATTGGCGACCACAAAGGCAAGGTAGGTATGGGCTTGCGCAAGGGTATGGACGTGCAAGAAGCCGTGAACAAGGCAATTACCGCTGCTAAGAAGAACATTATAACCGTACCTATTCACAACGAGAGTATTCCGCATCAAATTAGCATTAAGTTTAAGTCTTCTAAGCTTTTGCTCAAGCCAGCTAAGCCTGGTTCAGGTATTAAAGCAGGTGGGTCAGTTCGCAGTGTGATGGACCTTGCTGGTGTGAAGAACGTTTCTGGTAAAATGCTTGGCTCTTCCAACAACACTAACAATGTGTATGCTGTATTCCAGGCTTTCAGGAAACTGAAGAGTGCTGAGCAAATTAAAGCTACACGTAAACAGTAATTTATATGATTAAGCTACATCAACTCAAAAAGCACCCAAAGTCCATAAAGCGCCGCAAGGTAGTTGGTCGTGGGTTGGGTTCAGGACACGGCACGTACTCTACTCGTGGCGGCAAAGGTCAGACAGCTCGAACCGGACACTCCAAGATGCCCGCACGATTTGAAGGTGGTCGCCAACCTTTGGTTCGCCAGCTTCCAAAGAACCGAGGTTTCAAAGCACTGGGCGAGAAGCCCCAAGCGGTGCACTTAAACAAGCTTGGTAAGTTTGCGGATGGTGACGTAGTCACTGTTGCAACCTTAAAGGCAAAGGGTGTGATTGCTTCTACGGTTTCTAAAGTAAAGATAGTAAATGGTAAAATTTCCAAGAAACTAACGGTAAAAGTCCCTACCACCAAAAGCGCAAAAACTGAAATCGAAAAAGCTGGCGGTAAGGTAGCGTAGAATATTTTATATAGACATGTGAAAAGCGTCCCGATGCGGCATCGGAACGCTTTTGTCTTACACTTGGACGGTTGCAATGTCGTAACCGTCTTTTAAGATTTTGATGCTGCTTGAAAACGCTTGATATGTCAGTTTGTTTTGACGCATATCGCTTGTTTTAACGTTTTCGAGCTTGACCACTTTACATGCCCATCCGTTGCCAGATTTGCGCTTCACCAGAACACAGCTATCAAGTCCCTCGCGGAATTGCTTAACAACAACTTCCCCTAAAAACTTAGGAAGCTGGTTTCTTTTCGTGTCTGGCAGTAGATTGTCAAATTCCGTCTTAAGGTCTTTTTTGACCGTGAGACACTCCAAGAGTGATATCCCGTAGACCACGCTCGCGATCGCGCTCAAGATTCCCCATGACCACGTAGCATTGTAGTACTGCGCTATCCACCAGCATATGCCGACCAGGAGCAGGGTTGTGGGAATGCCGCCGATGGCCTCATTGCGCACTCGAAACTTGAGCATTGCATTCTGCTCAGTTGTTGGTGTATTAAAATCATACGTCATGCGCAACCAACCGAACACGGCAATGATCAGCACACCCATCACCCAGCCACCTAGAGTTCCATAAGGGAGTGTGTACCCGACGGGCTTAAACCAGGGAGCCGCAATCACGCCAACCCCAACCATCATCAAAAACAAATACAGTTTGAGCATCGTTTTCCTCCATTTGTCAGCAAGTTTATAGTAATTGCAGATTTACTATTACATCATTTCTTAAGACTCTCGTCAATGTTTTCAAATGTAAAAGCGCCCCTACGAAATCGTCAGGACGCCTTTAGTTTCAAGCCATAAAGCGCTCGATCATGGCGAGTTTTTGCGCGTCAGTCATGTAGATTGAGCCTCCACTTTCCCGGAAGAAGTCTAGGTCAATCAATGCCACGTGTTTAGGAACACGTTCTGGCTTGTTGCCCGGCGCACCCTTGCGGATGTAGAACACCGGCGCCCCTGTGAGGCCATAGAGAGAGTTTAGGCTGTAAACACCCTTGGTGTAGCTAACAAGCACTCCAACAAAGATGTCGTCTTTCTTCTCCGGTAGGCATAAGGCGATCTTACCTTGTGGCCCCTTTACCAACCAGACACGGCAGACAACTTGCTCATGCAGAAAGTCTTGTTTAGTGGTTGACCACCCGGTCAGGAGGAAGTTATCCGTTATATACAGTCCTCCAAGCAAGACAGGGCTATTACCGACTAACTGGTGGGCTAAGTCAAGTACTTTCCGGGGGTCTTGAGTTTCACGCAATTTTTCACAAAGCTGTTCATAAACCGCTTGTTCCATTGTTCTCCTTTTTGTTTATGTAAAATGATTACGATTATACATTCTAAAATAAAATACACTTAGTGTCAATATTCCGCCGAATTCATGAGGATTTTTTGCATTTCTGGCATTGTTTCTGGTATACTTAACTGGATTTAACAGTTACTTAAACCTATGAACCAACTTTCGCTCATTTGGAAGACTAAAGATCTTCGGAAGAAAATCTTATTTGTATTGTTCTTGCTACTTATTACTCGCTTTATCGCCCATGTACCTATTCCTGGGGTTGACCCGGCTATTCTCGCCAATGCTTTACAGGGAAGTGCTTTTTTAAGCCTCTTGGACGTCTTCTCCGGAGGAGGGCTGGCAAATTTTTCCATAGCTATGCTTGGTGTGGGTCCGTACATTACGGCTTCTATTATCATGCAGCTTATGACCATCATTGTTCCTCGACTTACTGAAATGCAGAAAGAGGGCGGAGAAGCTGGTAGAGCAAAAATCAACCAGTATACTCGCTGGCTTACAATTCCGCTTGCAGCTTTGCAAGGTTATAGTACTATACGCATTCTCCAGTCCTCCCAGGGTGGAAGCGCAGCAGCGTTCTTTGCAGATTTCTCACAGTTTCAGTGGTTCATGACTATCCTTGCCATTATCGCTGGTACTATGTTGGTGATGTGGATTGGGGAGCTCATTACTGAGTACGGGATTGGTAATGGTTTATCTTTGATTATTTTTGCTGGTATTGTTGCACAGCTTCCACAGAGTGCTTCTGGAATTCTGCAGCTAAACAGCCAGCAGGACTTACCACGGCTCATGGCTTATGTGTTAGTTGGTTTGCTTGTAGTAGCTGGCGTCGTTCTGGTAACTGAAGCGCAAAGAAACATACCCATCTCCTATGCGCGTTCGGGTAGAAGTGGAGCAGCTGTTGGTAGTGTAAACACTCACTTACCACTTCGCCTTAACATGGCCGGTGTTATACCTATCATTTTTGCTATTTCAGTTTTGCTCTTCCCAGCGCTAATTGCCCAGTTTTTTGTTAACGCTAAGTCTGTCATGGTGGCCGAATACGCAAACAAGGTAATCACACTGTTCAACAGCCAAGGCTACTTCTACGGTATTTCCTACTTCCTTATGGTAGTGCTGTTCACCTACTTTTATACCGCAATAGTCTTTAACCCAGACGAAGTTGCTGAAAACGTGCAAAAGAACGGTGGCTTTATACCTGGTCTTAGGCCTGGTAAACAAACCGCAGACTACTTGTACAGGGTTCTGAACCGCATAACACTCCCTGGGTCTGTTTTCCTTGGTTTAATTGCCTTGTTGCCATTTATACTGCAAAAAGCAACGGGTGTTACCGCTCTGTCATTTGGCGGAACTAGCCTGCTCATTGTGGTTGCGGTGGTCATTGAAACCATAAAACAAATCCAAGCCCAAATGACCATGCACGACTATGAGAGCCTATAGAAACTGAAAATAACAAACCATCAAGTCTCGCTTGATGGTTTTTTTATTAGATAGAAATCAAAACCGGCTATACGAGAACATCTGTGGGTGCTCAATCGTATAGCCGGGTGCGCGCGTTCAGTCTTTCTTCTTGAAAAGCTTCCAGAATTTCAGCTTTTCAGTCCAAGACTTTTTCTTTCCTCGTTTATTGTTTTCCGGTAATAATGAGTTACCGGAAACATTTTCCGTGCGCCCAAGATCCCCATGGATTTGAGTTTGCACGACTGCAACCACTTCATCATACGCCGGACTTTCGCCCGTAATTACGGTGCCGCCGGTGTTGATGATGTTTTTGTGTTCTCGCCACTTCTCCACGGTCACCGCAAAAGCGGTGTTAATACCGTTGTTAGAGCGTGGGTAGAATTCTAGGACTCGGCGCTTGCCGTCCAAAATATAATTGTTATGAACATACAACTTTTCCTTTCCAAGTGTAATTACGGAGTTCCCGTCAGCATAAAGGTTTTCTACTTCAGCGCCGAAGTAGAACGGAGTCCCGAGTGGCGCTGTTTCAGATAAGAATTTTGCAGGCCTGAATTCCGGCGACCAAGTCACCCCTTTAATTGTTGCCTCTTGGGGGAAGGGAATGCAAATTAGCAAGCGCTTTTGGCCATTAACGTTGCATGTCGTATACCAATCATCTTCCGGCAAGGTGAGAAAAACTTCAATTGTTTTACCTTTTGGTGAAGTTACCTTCTTGCGAGTTGCCTCGTAAAGCGCACGGTTTACGAGCTTTTTACAGGCACCTGGGTTATCTGCACATGGTAATTCCGGGATTGAGAGCTGGATCCCGCCCACAATAGGAGCGTCTGACTTTTGAGCAAAAATAGTTGTATTCACGGCCAATAAGGCCAAAATTACGGCTAAAACGAGCTGTATCTTTTTCATTGCTGTCCTTTTCCTTCTGTAGATTGTTGTTTGGTCGCCATTGTGGAGGCGACGTATGAGTTCCGCCTTCACTTAGTTGTGAAGTGAACTTTGGAAAGTATAAAATATTTGTTTAGAAATGCCAAGTGTAAAAATTTGGCAAAATTCAAAGGTTTTTGGTATAATATTATTATTATGATTGAGTTCAAAGTTGATACAAATAGGGCGGCAGAGATTCCAGAAGAAGCAAAACCTGGTGATATTTTACAGCAAGGTACTGAGGGTGTTAGAACGCCTGAGCAGGAGCTCGATGCTTCACGATTAGTAAGGCGAGAAGTTACGCCGCAGGAAGCACAAAGTGTTTCGGCTATTCAAAGTCTGGAGCAAAAGGCCGCTGAAAAACTACAAGCTTCGAATGACAGCACAGGAGATGCTCAAGGTGTTGTTAATCTTGGAGAGACTATAAATAACCATGAAACCATAGAGCCGTATGATTTGCTTAATGGTTTAATTGACACAGATAAAGAGTAAACATTTAAGATAAAAACAAAACAGTTAGTTAATGCTAGACACAACAACATTTACAATTGTGTTAGTGGTCTTGGGGCTGCTCTGCGCCACATTTTTGGTGGCGCTTTTGTATTATGTCTGGGAACACTACTACCACGTGACATATATAGCGGGTCGGACTAAGGAGTGGGTGTTTTTAGAAATACAAATGCCGAAAGAAGCGCCCAAAGATGACGAGAAGCCAAAGAATGACGAAGAAAAGAAGAACTTAATTGGCGTTGTTGAGCAAGTCTTTACCACGCTTTCGGAGCTTGGGCATCATTCCTTAAATCCATTTCATGTTAGGGATTACATGTCTTTTGAAATTGCATGTGTAAACAAGAAAATTTCTTTTTACATAAACTGCAAAAAAAACTTGGCGGACATAGTTGAGAAGCAAATCCACGCACAGTACCCTCATGCGTTTATAGAACAAATAAAAGGGTATAACCCTTTCCAGAAGGGCGGAGACATAGAAGCAGTCGAGATTTTAGAGCAGAAGAAGTACTTCTATCCAGTTCGTACATACCGAAACATGGAAACAGATCCACTGGCAGCAATCACTAACGCAATGAGTAAGCTCGGTGAAAATGAGGGTGCAGTAATCCAGTACATTCTCTCTCCGGCGGGTCATGAGTGGCAGCACAAGCCCCGTCACTTAGCGCTTGAAATCCAGCAGGGCAAGAATCCAAAGTTAGTGGAAAAGGGTACGTTTGGGAAACTTATGTATATGACAGGTAATGAGCTCGGAAACCTTATGTCAGGCTCCAAAAAACCTGAACAGCACCACCAAGGGGGTTTTCACACCGACCTAAGCGGTATGTACAAACCTATTTCCTTAACTCCTATGCAGCAGGAAATAGTAAAACGTTTTGAGCAGAAAGCGTCCCGCCCGGGCTTTAAGGTCAACATTCGCCTGCTTACCTCTTCTACAACCCCAGGGTCTGCAAAGCTGCAAATGCAAAATATACAGGCAGCGTTTTTGCAGTACAACATGCCTCCGTTTAACGGTTTTCGTGTAAAGAAGCGCAACAAGAAAAAAATTATCCGTGATTATATTTTCCGGATTTTCCGACACAACATTTTCAAGCCATTTATTTTAAACACAGAAGAGTTGGCGAGTCTGTGGCATTTGCCTACGCCATACATAGAAACCCCAAACATCAAGTGGCTAATCAGCAGGAAGGCGCCTCCACCAATAAATCTGAAGACTACTGGTGTTTTACTCGGTAGAAATACTTACCGCGGAGTAGAAAACAAAATCTTTATTGACCGCGAGGACAGGGTTAGACATATGTACATTATTGGCCGTACCGGTAGTGGTAAGACTGAGCTTATGAAGTATATGTCTGTACAAGACATAAAGAACGGGGAAGGCTTGTGTGTCATAGACCCGCATGGAGACTTTATAGAAGACATATTGCCCCATATACCGAAGGAACGTGCAGAAGACGTAGTTTTGTTTGAGCCTTCTGACCTTGAGCGGCCTATGGGGCTCAACATGCTTGAGGTGACCAGTGAAGAACAAAAAGATTTTGCGATTCAGGAAATGATCTCCATTTTCTACAAGCTCGTTACTGACCCAGCCATGCTTGGTCCTATGTTTGAGCACAATATGCGCAACGCCATGCTCACGTTAATGGCAGACGAAGAGCATCCGGGTACGCTTATAGAAATCCCACGAATTTTTACTGACACTACCTTCCAAAAGTACAAGGTCTCTAAACTTAAAGACCCGATTGTCAAAGCGTTCTGGGAAAAAGAAATGGCGAAAACGTCCGACTTCCATAAGTCGGAAATGTTGGGGTACCTCATTTCTAAGGTTGGGCGGTTCGTGGAAAACTCGATGATGCGTAACATAGTTGGGCAGTCCGTGTCTGCGTTTAATTTCCGCGAGATAATGGACAATCAAAAGATCTTGCTGGTAAATCTTGCTAAAGGCAAGGTCGGGGAAATAAACGCCAAGCTTTTAGGGCTAATTATCGTCAGCAAACTACAGATGGCTGCTATGAGCAGGGCAGACATACCTGAACGTGACCGTAAAGACTTTTTCTTGTATGTTGACGAGTTTCAAAACTTCATCACTGACGCTTTTTCTTCTATTTTGTCCGAGGCAAGAAAATACCGCTTAGGTTTAATTATCGCCCACCAGTTTTTAGGCCAACTTTCTCAAGGTGCAGGCGCACAAGGCGCAGCTTCGAATGACTTGCGTGATGCAGTGTTCGGCAATACTGGTACGATGGCGTGTTTCCGTATTGGCGTGGAAGATGCTGAGGTTTTTGCTAAGGAGTTCTCACCAACATTTAACCAGTTTGACGTTTTAAATATAGAGCGCTTTAATGCATATATAAAGCTGCTCGTTGATGGGACTGCCTCAAAACCATTTAACATTGCCACGTTCCCGCTGCCTAAGCCCGACGCACGCGGTCAGGAGTTAGCCAAGGCGATTCGCCAATTAAGCCGATTAAAGTTTGGGCGACCCCGCGCGCAAGTAGAAGCAGAAGTCCTGGAAGCAAGCCAGGTCGCAGACATGATGTCTGCGGGGCAGCCGGCGACTGAAAAGACTTTATAAAATCACATGCCAATACGACCACCTAAAGAAATAAATAGGTCTCGAGAAACAGACGGCCAGCCAGAAATGGTTAGCCGTCGGGCATTTGGTAAAAAATTAGTCGCTGGAGCTGCGGGTGCTGGTACTTTGCTTGTAGTTGAAGGAATTCCTATTGCACTCCATGAGCACAACAAGAAAGAAGAAGAGCGCAAGGCCGACTTAGCGCGCGTAGTTGGTTTTTTGCGCAAAGGTGAGGGCAACCTTCGCTTTTTTCCGGGTCATATAGACAAGGCAGGTAAGAATGAAGGAAAAGAAGTTACTGCTTCAGAGTTTTTTAAAGATATGTGTGAAATGTTTGAAATAGATGAAGCAAGCCGCACACTTATAAAATACAACAATGCAAAGTACAAAGCCTCTGAAGGCGTTGATAATGGCTTTGGGAAGTATTTAGCCGAGAGCTTTAGTTATGCGGTTGAGTCTGAACAGCTCTACGGTGAAGGGATCAACGTGGACCGAAAGGCTGAGGAAGTTGGTTTTTCATCTTCATTTGGTATGGCGCAAATTGAGGCAGGGGCAGCACGTGATATGGTTTTGAAATATGGAAAAAAACTTGTCGCGAAAGGTTACCTACCAGAACATGTTTACGCTCGTATTATGGCTCTACCCCCTAAGAGCGATGAGCTTTCAAGTGTTATGGACTTATACGGAGACACGTCAGTATTACTAGGCATGATGTACTTTTTTGAAGGACTTAAGCTGTATGGTGGGCAAAGTGGATACAATACTGAAGGCAAGGCACTTCCATATGACCATTCTAAAGATGTTGTAGAAGGCGGTAGAAAGTTGGAATTT
>DASPKA010000023.1:0-8450 GCA_035628335.1 Patescibacteria group bacterium
GCTCATAGAAGTCTTGCCTGCACTAGAAGAAGTTAAGGAAGTTGAACTTAAGCCAGATGAGCTTAGAATAGAAGCTAACACTGCTTCTGGTCATGGAGGGCAGTCAGTCAATACCACATATTCTGCAATCAGAATAACCCATATTCCAACAGGTATAAAGGTGTCTATACAGAACGAACGCTCGCAACACCAAAATCGTGAAACTGCACTCCGGATACTTGCTTCAAAACTTCAAGTGCTCGAAGAAGCAAAGCTCGCCGATACAAAAAAAGAACTCCGTGGTGAGTACAAGTCAGCAGAGTGGGGGAATCAAATAAGAAATTATGTGCTTCACCCCTACAAGCTGGTAAAAGATACAAGAACAGGAGTAGAAACCTCAAACGCTGAAGATGTCTTGGAAGGTGAACTAGATCCATTCGTGCAAGCTTACTTAAAACAGAATATTCAATAGAAAAATGCTCTCAATCCAATCTGGACTGAGAGCATTTTGTATGAGCTTGTAACTAGCCGAAGGCGTCGACGACGAGGAACCCGCCGCTTACAAGCCATGCGGCGAGTGCTCCCCTGAATTTCCCTTCTTGATCTTCAGGAAGTTCTACAAATCGTGAGACATATCCCATAATGAGGAACGTGGCGAACATAGCTTTAGCCCCATCTTCTAGCACAGGATTCGTGTCTGTGAATTGCCATACAAAGTATGGAATCACAAATGAGAGGCAGAGTTGGGAACCTACTGCTGCGGGTAACTTTAATCCATCCCACTTCATGCGTAAGGATGCGAATAGGAGCAGTGTTCCAAGTGTGAGCAGTGCAAATGCAGTTAAAATAGACATGGTTTTCTCCTGTAAGTTATTCATCAATGAGGTAGGACCAGTTTCCGCCGACAGGCATATATCGGACTGGGCCTTTCGCATCATTGATATGAATGTTATCTCCGGGGCGGACTATGGCGACGAGCTGGCCCTTACGCCAACGTAGGGGGATGCCATGTTTTTTTGCGAAAGCTACAGCGACTTTGTATTGCATTACTTTCGCTAGGCTATCGCCTTTTTGCATCTCGTAGTAAATGTTATACATGCCCTTGGGCACGTAGTCAATTACGTCTGAAAGAGTGTGAAACTGTGCTTGTGAAGTCTCGAAAACCTGCATGCCGGTTTGGAGTATAATGTACTTATATCCGTCTTTACACTCCTTGCAGTTTATTTTTGCCAGGAGTTGTTTGCGAAGGGTTATTGGTGTACGTTCCCCATTTGGGTTTAGGGAGTACACGTTTCCAACTTCTCCAAAGCGAATTTTCACACCAAAAATTGGTCCGTACTCCGGGCGGTTAGCCTCCGCCCATCGCTGTACGCGCTCTGCCAGGTCTGGCCAGCGTTTATTGACTTCGGCCTCAAGTTTGCTTTCTTCAGTTGTTGCCAAACGTTCCAGGTCACTGTCTGTGATAGTGACAATTTGAACGCTGGCAACCTGAGAAACCTTCTTAGGAGTCTCCTGTACTGACGTTGTGCCGATCAAGGAGGCCAATATCAGCAAAAAACTAATCACTAGTATTTTTTTCATCTTTTTCTCCCTAAAAATGTCGAATTTTGTGATATTGGCACCATTTTGCCAATTCGGAACTATAACATATTATTGAACAAATTGCAAGTCCATTGTGCTTTGTATATTGTTTGGTGGTATAATAAAGAAGCACTATGATCAAATTTGAAGGTGTAGTTAAGTACTACGACGACTCAAAAGCCCTTTCTGGAATAAACCTTGAAATACAAGCAGGAGAGTTCATTTCCCTCGTCGGCCAATCTGGAGCAGGTAAATCTACCTTACTTAAGCTCATTACTGGAGAAGAAGACCCAGATGAAGGAAAGATCTACATAGACAGTATAGACATTGCCCACGTTCGCAAGTCAGACTTGCCTTTTTTGCGTAGAAAAATTGGCATGGTGTTTCAGGATATAAAGCTTTTACCAAAGCGCACAGCACATGAGAATGTAGCATTTGCTATGGAAGTTTCCGGTTACCCTAAATCCAAGATAGACAAAGAAGTACCTAAAATTTTAGAGCTCGTTGGTCTGCACAATAAAGCAAACAACTACCCAAACCAAATGTCAGGTGGTGAGCGTCAACGTGTTGCAATTGCCCGGAGCATGGTTCATAACCCGGTTTTAATCTTGGCAGATGAACCTACTGGTAACTTGGATGAGATTAATGCAAATGAAGTTATAGACTTGTTGATAAAAATTAACAAACTCGGTACAACCGTTATTCTTGCAACTCACGCAGCAGACCTAGTAAATAAAATAAAACGCCGCGTCATAACCATAAAACACGGCCAAGTCATAATAGAACAGCAGCATGGAAAATATAAGTTGTCATAATGAATACTCTTAACATTTTTCGCATACTAAAGCACGGCACACTGAATTTCAGGCGTAACATCCTGTTGTCTTTAGCATCCACCTTGGTAATGGTGATAACACTCATTATTCTTACGGTTATTTTTATTTCCTTCAGTCTTATTAACAACGCTCTCGGTCAGATAAAAGACAAAGTTGATGTGTCAGTGTACTTCAAGCTGGATCAGCCTGAAAATCGTGTGTTGGGAGTAAAGGACGACATCTCACGCATCGACGGTGTTACTGACATTACATACGTGTCGTCTCAGCAAGCATTAGAAAATTTTAAAGAAAAGAATGTTCAGGACCCTGACTTAATTGCCTCAATAGACGAACTCGATCAAAACCCGCTTCCAGCTACCTTGCAGATAAAAGCCCAAAAACTTGACGAGTATCCAAGGATCGTTGAAAACATACGCAACTCGTCTAACATGAAGTACATAGAGAAGATAAACTACGAAGACAACCAGGCTGCCATAGACCGGCTGACAAAAATACTCCGCGTTATTACTATTGTAGGTGTTACCATAGGACTTGTTTTTGCCATAGCTTCTATGTTGGTTATCTTTAACACTATTGCTTTAACAATTTTTAACCGCAAGGAAGAAGTAGAAATTATGCGCTTAGTCGGCGCTACTAATTGGTATATTCGCGGTCCATTTCTAGTTGAGAGTGCTATGTATAGCGCTTTAGCAACCCTTGTAGCTGCTACACTCTTCTGGCCGGTATACACAAAGTTCCTGCCTCAGGTGCTAACATTTACGGTTTCAGGTGCTGCTGACTACACGGTGCTGCGTTTCCCAGCTAATAGTTTCCCTATGCTCGCTGTATCCATGCTTGCGCTGTCATTTTTGCTTTCGGGCATCACAACATTGTTTGCAATGAACAGATACTTAAAAAGATAGTCATAAGCCGTAAGCATCCAAAAAATTTGTTTCCGACTTACGACTGCCGACCTACGACTAATTCCGTGCAAGAGATTAAAGACAAAAAAAGTTTGAAGTCTTATGACTCAACCAAGTTTGAAGGCGCATTAAAAAATGTGCGTTCGTCTGAGAGAGCGCGTAGGTACTCATGGCGCCTGATCAAAATTTGTCTTACTATCGCCTTACTCGCTGGTACCGCTTATGCGGTAAATTTTTTATACCACCACAGTAGTCTACTGCTCGTAACTGTTGAGTACAACATTGATGGTCCTCAGTACCTAAAAGACGATGCAAAAGCGCGCGTTGACTCATACTTGGAATCAAAAATACTTTCAGGAACCTTAAGTAGAAGATTCTTTTTGGCGTTCCAACCAAGTTTTCTCCTTGAGTCATTAAAAGCCATGGAAGAAGCAGAGGATGTTCGCATAGTAAAACTACAGAAGCTCTTCGCCTATCAAGTTCGTATTGTTTCCAAGAAGCCTGCGTTCTTTTTGACAGCAAAAAATTACACCGCAGTGTATACTGAAGACGGAACCCGAAGTTACTTCATGACTGACTCACTGGCAAAAAGCATGAAGCTCGAGGCAGGTAAGTTACTACTTTTGGATGCTATTTTTTTGGCAGAACCCCCGAAGCATTTTCCACAGTTAGCGTTTTCCGATGCGCTACATACAACGTTAAAAAAATCACTCTTCCTAAAAAAACTTTCGGTTACTATGGAGAAGTCTCTCCAGAATTCTGAGGAGGTTGTCTTTAAGGCACAGGTTTCTGAGAGTGTCTCTCGGGGAGATTTTACGCTCTACACTACACCTCAGGAAAAAGCAGACCAAGTTACTACCAAGCTTACCGCACTGCTTAAAAGTCTTAAAGATTCACAGCGCAAAAATCTCTCATACGTTGATCTAACTTACGCAGGCAAAGCCTACGTATGCTTTAAAAATTCACCCTGTAGCACCTCTCAAAGGGGCTCAACATCTCACAATGACGAAACACTCTTCACGCAATAAAAAAGCTAATATCCAAAATAATATTTTTGTTATATCTCTAGGCGGTTCCCTACTAGTACCTAACGACATAGATACTGCTTTTATCTCCAACTTTGTTAGTCTAATGAAGCGCCTGACGCGAAAAGGCTTTAAGTTCATACTAATAGCTGGAGGAGGGAAGCTCTGCCGTACCTACCAGTCAGCAGCAAAGGCATTGCGCACTGTAAGTGATGTGGAGTTAGACGCCATGGGAATCGCGACTACAAAAGTGAATGCAGAGCTGCTGCGTATAGCGTTAGGTAATTTAGCACAACCAGCTGTGTACCAAGAGCCTCAAAAGATACGATGGGATGCTCCCATAGCTGTAGCAGGGGGTTGGAAGCCTGGGCGTAGTACTGATGACGTCTCTATACACTTTGCAAAAGCGAATAAAATTTCTGCTGTGGTTAACTTAAGCAATATTGAAAAGCTGTACACTGCAGACCCGAAAGTATACAAGAACGCAAAACCTATTGATAGCATTAACTGGAATGGTTTTATAAAAACAATTGGAACCAAGCGAATCCCTGGCGGCAACTACCCTTTCGACCCAGTAGCCGCTAAGTCTGCCAAAACCTTAGACATAAAGGTTTACGTAGCCTCTGGCCAAAACCTTACCAACCTATACGATCTCCTCCATCAAAAACCTTTCCAAGGAACAGTTATAAATTAAGGGACATGTACTGCCCTTTAAGAAATTATTTTCGTACATTTTATAACAATTGTGGATAAGCAAATGTGGTAATAATAGAAAAAACGTGTAATAATGAAAACAAGTTGTATTTTAAATTTTTGAAATAAATTAAATAAAATTGATTGAAATTGGCAATGAAAAATAGGAGACCAAGTTCGAAGGTCACCAGCAATCTATACGCGGGTTTTTTGGTATTCGCAATAGCGTTTTCTACTACACCGCTTAGTGTAGTGTCGCCAAATGTTGCGCAGGCTGCAGCAGGCTCAGCAAATAAGTTTGCCTTTGCTGCCTTTCTCAAACAGTCAGGATCTTTTGCCAATGGTACCTTTAACATTACCGTAGGTATCTATGACAGCCTGACTGGTGGCACACAGTTATTTACCCAAAACTTCCCAGCCGCAGTTGTTACTGACGGTCTCCTCATCCTAAACATTGGTCCTACACCGGACAATACATTTATAAATAACCCAACCTACTTTGAACTCGACATTGGCGGCACAACCCTGACTCCTCGCTTAGAAGTTGATGGTGCTCCTTATGCGCAAATAGCTTCCCAGCTTATGGGTAAGTCAACCATAGGCATCCAAGCCACTTCCACAGCTGGATTTAACTTGAATCCATATGGTACAGCTGCAGGTAACACTACTGAACTTCGATTTAATGAACTCTATGCCAATGGGAGTAACTATGTGGGTATTAAAGCGCCTGATAATATTGCGTCTAACTATACCTTAGTTTTACCGAATTCAGCACCCGGGGCTGGTCAGGCAATTATTTCTGACGGGGCAGGCAACTTATCCTTTGGCTTTGTCTCTGCGGGCACCTCAGTAGCCATTGGCGCGAGTGAATCTCCAGCGTATCAAATTCAGCAAGGTGCGAATCCGTATTTTCAAATCAACACCTCAGGTACACCTGCAGTATTATTTGGTAATGCCACAACGAATCCAAGCTTTGCGTTTCAAGGTACGGGAAGTGCGAGTTTTGGTGGGAGTTTGAGTGTGATTGGTACAGCTACTGCTGCTGGTTTTACTGCCCCCTATGCTGCACTCACCGCACTCACTGTCAGTGGTACATCCACTCACAGCGGCTTAAGTTCTGCATATATAGCTTCGAGTACACTCAACAATAGTGGGACCCTTACCACAGCCGGGCTAAATGTGACAACATTTGGGCAACTCGCTGCTCTAAATGTTTCAGGTCCGACCGCACTGCAAACTACACTTTCTGTGGGTGGTTTGGCTACTCTGAGCTCGTTTGTCTCTCAAGGTTCCTCGACTATTGTTGGCACTGCCACTGCCTCTGTTGGTGTGAGCACCCCGTTTATCTCCGTTGGCGCTTTGAACAGTAGCGCCACCATAACCGCACCCGGGATTAACTCGACCAACTTCTTGCAGTCAGTTACTCAGAATAACACCGGCAGTATTACTACTGGTGGGCTTTCGTCATCATATATTTCCGCAAACAGCGGCATTGCGAACACTAGTGGGACTACTACTTCTCCTGGTTTCAGCGGTAACTACCTCGCGCTGACCGCTGGCTTAGCTACTACCTCAGGAACAATTTCATCTCCTGGTGTTTCTTCCACAAACTTCCTGCAAGCCAATGTATTTAATGCATCGGCAGCTGCTACGCTTCAGTCAACACTGTCAGTAGGCGGACTCGCATCTTTGAGTGGTTTTGTTTCCAATGGATCATCAACGGTTGTAGGTAATTTCACTACAACAGGGACTGGTCAGTTTGCGAATCTGTATGTTTCTGGTTCCACCACATTCGTAGGCACTGCGAGCTTTAGCAGTGGTTTGGCGTTGGGTAGCTACACACCAGCTGTTACCGCAGACATGCTTTATGGCAGTGGTGGTAATCTGTATTTTAATGGTAATCAAATTCCCAGTGCAGCAAGTGTCTGGTCGCTCACTGGCAACACCATAAATTCCAATATCAATTTCTTAGGTTCAAGCAATGCAGCTGACTTAGTGTTTAAAACCTCCAACGCAACTGCGACAGTGATTACCGCTGCCGGTAATTTTGGCATAGGTGTAGCTGCGCCGGTTTATAAGCTCCAGGTAGCCGGCACTATCGCTCCCTCTGCTGACATAACCTATGACCTAGGATCACCAACCAACCAATGGCGAGACCTCTACGTAGGTTCATCCTCCATTAAAATAGGTGGAGTATCTCTCTCCGGTGTTAATGGCTCAACCAATGGCGTGCTAACCTGGGCAGGGCAGGGGATTAATGTCTCTAATGGTACTGCTAGTTTTAATAACGGGACGTTTAGTGGCAACCTTGGTGTTGGGACTACGACGCCCGCAGCACGACTAACCGTTCAGGGAGCAGCAGGTGCGGACATCGTGCAATTTGCGGATAGTACAGGCGCTGGGAAAATGATTTTAAACAGCAATGGAGCATTGGCGATTGGTACTTCGACTGCGTTTGCAAATTTAGATGTAAATGGCGTAGGTGCTTCATTTATCGTTCATGATAACGCAGGTCCAACTTTCAGAGTTGTTAGTAGTGGGGGGAATAATTTTATCCAAAGTGGAACCTTTAATACCGCAGGAACTTTTGCTGATCTGTATTTTTCTCCCATGTATCAGTCGGGACCTTACCTTATGATCAAATCTGGTGGGAACATAGGCATGGGTACCAACACTCCAAGTGCAAAACTTTCGGTTCAAGGTGGGGTAAGTGGTGATGTTCTAAACTGGTCAAATAGTACGGGCTCTGTGTTGGGAGTAATTAATAATTCCGGAAACCTCGGCATCGGCACAACAAGTCCAGCGAGTATATTGTCTGTGGCAGGCAGCAGTTATTTTACTGGAAACATAGGTATTGGGACCAATAACCCCACTTCTAAAATACATATTGTTTCAGCTGCTGGTGAAAGCGCAGGTATTACTCTTAACAACACAGATCTTAACTCCACGACTAACCCTTTCATAGCATTTGAAGAAGCCGGAGTTAATAATTGGGTGTTGTACTCAGATAGCGATGATGGGAATAAGTTGAAATTGTATAACAATGCAACCTTTCAAAGTGAAATGGTATTTAATTCAGCTGGTAACCTAGGCTTAGGAACTGAAAATCCCATAGCCGCTCTTGATTTAGCCACCGGTTCGTTATTGGTACAAGGTGGCAATATAGGCTTAGGTACAGCTTCAACATCTGGGAGACTGTTGGTGCAAGGAGTTGGTGCATCGAACATAATGACATTCGCAAATACCGCTGGTTCTCTTCTGGGAGTAATCAACAGTACTGGAAACCTCGGCCTAGGCACCACCAACCCAGGTTTCAAACTGGAAGTGGCTGGTACAATTGCTCCCACAACTGACTTAAGTTTTGATTTAGGTTCCCCAACCCGGCAGTGGAGAGAGTTGTATGTTGGTAGTTCTTCTGTTTACATAGGTGGTGT
>DASPKA010000024.1:0-6372 GCA_035628335.1 Patescibacteria group bacterium
ATAACTAATGCGACCTCAGGACTTATAGAGCTCGGAAATACCAACTTCACCAAGTTATACAAGGGTTCAGCGGCGGATTGTGGTGGGACAAACAAAGATGGCTCCGGAACAAATGGCGGATTTGGCTCGGTGGCAACCCCATCGAATGTGCTTATAAGTTCAGTACCTAATGCGCCTGATGCTTCTACCGCGTGTCCTCTCACCTATACCGCAGCCACTTCTAACCGAGATGTGAATGCCTACTATGTATACGCAGGCTTTACCTCAGCAACCGCTACAGCGACTGCTGCTGGGACAGCAACAGGCTTCAGAATATTCTTTTGTGTAGAGCAGAGTGTTGGTTCCCTTGGAGCCGGAGTGCACTACTATGACTCAGCTCTTGGCTTAAGGTAAGATTATTTCCAAACTCACGTTGTTCTACAACGTGAGTTTTATAATAAAATTATGCGAACAGTGCTTCATTATTTAATCTGTATATTTTTTCTTTCTGTTGTTGTATTTAGTTCTGTGGCTGCGTACAACAGTGCTAGATTGCAGGAGCAAAACAACATTGTTCTTGCCAATGCAGACAAACTTGTGGCGGGGCTTGAAGTATTTAAGAAAAATTTTGGCCGCTACCCGACTGAAGTTGAGTTTGAGAGTAGGGAGATTATGAAAGAATATTTTTCTGAGTACCCATTGCCTGAATTTTTAGGCAGTGTATGCACGCATAACTACATGTACTCAAATCCCAGGGCCAGCATGTATCAGCTAGACCTGTGCTTACCCGGTGACCTCCCGCCACGTGTAGCGGGACAGATTTTTAAATATACTAAGTAACACATGGAGTACCTTTATAATCTTTTCTTTTTTGTGATAGGGGCATGTTTGGGAAGCTTTCTGAACGTCGCGATATTCCGCCTGCCCAATGACCTACCCTTAACAGGGCGCTCACAATGTCCCTACTGTAAGGCTACGCTTACTCCGCTGCAACTAATACCTATCCTTAGCTGGTTAATGCTTAGGGGTAAATGTGCAAAATGTAAACATGCTATTTCCTTCCAGTACCCTCTTATAGAGGTGGTCACTGGTATTTTCTTCGTTTTTACTTGGTTTCAACTTGGACCATATTTTCTCTCAGACTACTTGTTACTTTTTCGTAACTGGTTCGTAATTTTAATATGTATAGCTGTTTTTGTCATTGACTTACGACATAAGCTTATTTTGGACGTCATAACGTTCCCAAGTATTATACTGTTGCTTGTGTGCAATATATGGCTCGACTATTTGCAAGGTAGTTTCCTTACATTGGATTCCTATACACTCGGTGGATTGGTTGCAGGGACAGCTGCAAGCCTACTCTTTTACTTATTTTGGTTCTTTTCTAAAGGTACTTGGATTGGCTTTGGAGACGTGAAGTTTGCCTGGGTTATGGGGCTTGCTCTTGGTTTTCCTGGAGCTCTCTTTGCAGTCATGTTGGCTGCATACTTAGGAGTTTTTGTTTCAATCCCGCTGCTGCTTTTGAAAAAAGCCTCTTTTAAAACACAATTACCCTTTGGTTGTTTTTTATCAGCTTCAGTTTTGGTACTCGTGTTTTTCTCTAGCACTCTACTTGACATTTACATAAAATATTTTGCAGTGTATTAGACTGGTTGCTGAATAATTTTTGAGTCAATTTTTCATGTTTTTGACACGAGCAGCTGGGCAGAGCCCGGCTTCGCGAGCTTGCGAGACGCCTACAGAAAAAAGTGAGCGATATCGCATATCGGTCAACTTTTTTCTGTGGGTGTCGCAGCCAAAAAGATGGAAAATTGGCCAAAAACTTTTTCAGCAACCAGTCTATAAATTAATGTTATAATATTCCTATGTCAAACACTCCTAAATGGTTCGTTCGAACACTTATTTTTGTTGCAGTTTTTGGTTTGCTTGGGTATTCCACTAACACCTTTGCTGCTAAAATTAATAAAAAGCCTGTAGTGGCACCAAAACCCGTTGCTCAGAGCTCTAAAACTATTGCAAAGAAGGTAGTAAAGTTTGCTTCAGCGAAAGACTTTAAAAAATACTTAACAAATGCTCAGAAGGTTGATTTATCGAGCGGAAGGTCTGTGGGAATAAACTCTCCGTTTATGGCTACTGAGTCAGCTGGTGTCGCGCAAGACTCTGTTGCTATGAAGGCTGCACCAGCACCTGCTCCTGCTGCGGAACGTTTTTCCACGACAAACGTGCAGGTGGCTGGAATTGATGAACCTGATGTGGTTAAAACTGATGGGAGTAATATTTTCTACTCACACGGCAACTACTACCCATATCACAGACTAGGCGGTTTGCCAACACCGGTGCCAATGACTGTAACCGAAGAAGTACCTACAAGCGGTTCTGGTTCGGCCTCTAGTGGATCAGCTCCGTCAGCAAAAATGATAGCGCCTGATTATTACCCTCGAACCTCAGTGACAGACATTGTCAAAGCATTTCCGGCTATCAACCTTGCGAAACTCAGTAAGATAGACAAGCAGGGTGATCTGCTCCTTTCAGGAAACATCTTATTGGTGTTAAGTTATGAAGGCATTTTTGCATATAACATCTCAAACCTATCCGCGCCAGTGGAAGCGTGGCAGATGAAGTATAAAGACACCAACCTGGTGACAGCCCGCATGCAAGGCGGTAAGGTATATCTTGTACTGCGTGACAACGTAAGTCTAGATGACGGCTGTGTTATCAAACCTTTTGTGCTTCGTAACGCAGAGCTCAGCATAAAGTGTACTGAAATCTACCATCCTACATTCATAAACGGTGAAACTACAGTGTTTCATGCAATGTCTCTGAATCCGCAAGATGGCAAAATTGCCTCACGTGTTAGTTTTATGGGTGCAGGTTACTCTTCTATTGTTTATGCCAATGAGCAGAACATGTACGTGAGCTACAATATGCCGTCCAGCCAGGTTAAGACTGCTGCGGACTTCTTGAAGACCAAAGCAGTGGATGTAATAGGTAAAGACGGTATTACGCGGATTAATAAAGTCATGGCATATGATATAGAAGACTCCAGTAAATTAACTGAAGTGCAGAAAGTCTTAGAAAAGGCTCTGGCAAAGTTTTCAGAAGATGAAGGGCTTAAGAAAAAAAATGAGCTCAATAACCGATTAAATGAGTATTTGCAGACAAAGCTTCGTGAAATAGACAAAACAGGTATTGTACGCATTAGTTTAAAAAGCATGACCATCTCTGGGGTTACGGAATTTGCAGGCAGACCGCTGAACCAGTTTGCATTCGACGAGTGGCAGGGACATTTGCGAGTTGCAGCTACCATAAATCCGAATATTTACTTATATGGACAAAATTACTCACTGTCAGGGCGGGGAGAGTCAGTTTCAGATGTTACGGTTTTTGACACTAACTTAAACATAGCATCGGCAGTCCAAAATCTTGGAAAAACAGAGCAAATTTATGCAGTTAGATTTATCGGCCCCAGGGGGTATGTAGTAACATTTAGGCAAATTGACCCTTTTTATGTTTTGGACTTGAGCAATCCAAAGAACGCCTACTTAGCAGGCGAACTAAAGATCCCTGGTTTCTCGTCTTACTTGCACCCACTTGATACAAATTTGTTGCTCGGTGTTGGGCAGGAAAATGGGAAAGTTAAGCTTTCGTTATTTAACATTTCTGACTCGGCTAATCCTAGGGAAGTAGATAAATACTACCTTGAAGACTACTGGACTGAAGTCTCAAGTAACCACCACGCGTTCTTACAGGATGCTAAGCATAGCTTATTCTTCATGCCAGGAGGTCAGGGTGGGTATGTGTTTGGTTACGCCGGAAGTAACCTAAGCTTGCTTAAAGCCTATAAAGACTGGAATGTAAAACGCGCACTGTACATAGACGATGCCATGTATTTCATTACAGACACAAAGATTGCAGCTTTTGACGAAAAGACATGGGAGAAGGTAGCAGAGCTGGACATAGCAGGAACAGGCACGCCAATAGGTAGCCCATGCCCGCCAGATATGATGTGTATCATGGATAAAGCAGCTCAATAAGTTTAAAAGGAAAAGAAGCTCTCTGACACGGTCAGAGAGCTTCTTTGTTTGTTAGTTCAGTGCCGCGTGGTAAAGCAATTCACGTAGCACTAATGCAATAACGACCAGAACAATAACTGCACATGCGTTTTTCATCATTCCTCCTATGAATGTTTTTTCGTATCATTCGCCAAGCGCGAGCTTGTCCCACCAGGTTTGCATGTCTCTTAGGGTTTCAAGAAACCCCTTGTCAAACTCTTCCCAGTTCAGGTTACACGGTTTCAGTGTATTTCTGAGGCCGCTTTCATGGCCAACCTCAAAATCCAAGACGTGGATTTTGATGAATTCAAGCAGTTCTGAAGCTGCGGGGATTTCAATGCCTTCCCTACGAGCAAATTTCTTTATGAGCTCCCGAACCATAATCAGTTCCGGTACGGCCGTGGCTTCAAGAGCGTATATCCTGCCGAGGGCTTTGCTCAGAGTCTCAAACATTGCGCTTTTCATGAGTGAATTGAGGAAGTTTTTTGTGGCATTGTTTGTCTTAATGCCGGAAATGTCAATTCTTAATTCGTTACGTAACGCGTTTTGCAGAAGAGTTTTGTGGGGTATGCCTTTTGTGCGTGACCCCCTCTCTTCTCCAACGTTCTCGGTAAGTTCGTCCATGAGCCCCTGCATGCTATCAGTCTCAGCTCTGCACCCAACCATAAGGAGAATAGGTGCAATAGCCTCAACAAGCTTATAATACTGGCCTAAAGCGTTCTCAATGTTGCCGACAGAAGCAACCATATTAGTGCGGATATGCAACGCTGCAGTGCCCTTAATAAGCTGACGGTAAAATCTTTTGCTTTTCATGTTTTCTCCTTAGGTTTGGGTGAACTCTGGGCAGGGGTGGCGCTTGCCTGTCCTGCTTGAATACAAATATATCATAAAAGTGACACTTTGTCACTAGGTATGACAAAGTTTATATTAATAAAAGCTTATATATAAAGCATAATTTGCAATTAAACATAAGTTGTCAAAAATATTGACAAAATCTAATCTTAAATATATACTAAATATATGGAAATATCTGAGGTACTGCAGAAAATTGGGCTTTCAGACAAGGAAGCATATGTATATATGGCACTTTTAGAGCTTGGCACGGCTTCTGTGGACTCAATAGCTAAAAAAGCAGGCACCAAAAGGCCAACTACGTACTTAGTATTAGATGACCTACAAAAGCGGGGAATGGTGTCAGTGGTTCCAAGAGAAAAGAAAGCACTCTTTAGCGCAGAGTCACCTGAGAGCTTTCTTCGTGCTATTCATAAGCAGGAGGAGTTGCTCAAGCGTTTTATGCCAGAAATGATGGCCCTACACAACGAAAAGAAAGAAAAGCCTAAGGTCCAATTATTTGAAGGTAATAGCGGGGTGGTTGAAGTGTACAAGAAAATTTACGAGTCGAGTGATGTCCGCTTGTTTGGGAATCTTGGAGAAGTAACCACAATAGACAAAGACAGCCTCTATGAGTTTGCTCGCACAACTACCGAGAAGAAAATCGTGGTTAAAGATCTAATTGCAGATAATCCTGCAGGTGTGGAATTCAAGCGTTACGCTGAGTCTCTGGGTGAGATATATAAAGTAAAGTTAGTCCCTGCGAATTATAAGGTGCTTTCAGATATGGCCGTGTTTCAAGATAAGGTAGTGTTTTTTTCTTTTCACCCGTATGTCTTTGCTGTGCTTACGACAAGTAAAGACTTGGCAGAAACATTTCGTTCCTTGCACGACATGGCATGGAATTCGCTTTCATAAGAAAAGGCCGTCTCCCAAAAAATTTGGGGACAGCCTTTATAGCTAGCATTTAGCCTGCTTGCAGGCTATTTTCTTTAACTCTTTTAGGGACTCATTCGCCGGGAAACACGAAACTGCCTTGGTGAGGAGGTCTCGTGCTTCGCTCCACTTTTTTTGCGATATGTAGAGTTTGGCTAGAGCTTCGTTCTCCTCGGGTGTTGTGTTTAAGCTGATGCTCCACGCAAGCAGTCTTATACCTTCTTTAACTTCTTGTTCCAGTTTAGACTTCACGAGTACGTCAGCGAGAGAACTTATTCCGGAAATATCCCAAGCATCTGGTCTCGTTGAATTCCAGAGATAACGTTTCCCTTCCGTATGCTTCCCCAGCTTAAGGAGCCTATTACCTAGGCGGGCATAGTATATGGCAAGAATCCTGTCGCGGGCATACAGTTCCCCAAACGCCTTGCTTAGGATACTCTCAGGTTTGGTTGGGTACCGCGTCCATATGTCCGTTCGAGAATGCCAGGTACACGTTTCCGACTCCATCCACATGTTAGGTTCTGACGCGAGCCCAAACACTACATGCCCTGGCAACCGAATAACGTACGGCCCG
>DASPKA010000025.1:0-4726 GCA_035628335.1 Patescibacteria group bacterium
AAGTTTCATAAAAAATAAAAAACCGCTAATTAATTTAGGGTTTATGAAAGCGCCCGGCTGAGTCGCTTTTTTTAATAGTAGCACAGTTTTGGTATAAAATAAAACCCCGATGACGGGGTTCTTATAATATCTTATAAAGGGAGGGGAATGCCAAATTTTTCTGAAACCTCTTTTGCCCACTTCTCAAGGCGGTCAATTCTATGGCTATTGATCGTCATTTCATCGTGGTATATCTTGATTTGGCCGGCAAGGTTTGATAAAGCCGTTTCGATATTAGTTAATCGGGCTTTGGTTTCTTTTATATCTTGCTTAAATTCGCCAAAATGCTCATCAAAATAATCAAAAAGTGGTTGTAGGTCTTTTGTGTCCATACACTTTAGTATAAACAGTTATCAATGAGAGTCAAGTGAACAAAAACCCTGATGCCGCATCGGGGAGAATTTGATTATACAAGTGACTTTACCATAGCATCAAAGCTTTTTGGTTCTTGGATTGCGAGCTCGGAGAGCATCTTGCGGTTCAGTTCAATGCCGTTTTTCTTTAGAATAGCCGCGAACTTGCTCCAGGTGGTGCCATTATCACGGAGTGCGGCGTTGAGGCGAACCAGCCAGAGTGCACGCTGGTCGCGCTTCTTGTTGCGGCGGTCGCGGTAAGAGTAAGAGTCAGCTTTCAGGAGAGCCTGACGAGCGTAGACAAAATTAGTTGAACGGCGGTTGTCAAAACCTTTTGCGCGCTTGAGTATATTTTTACGTCGTTTGTTAGCGGTAACACCGCGCTTGATACGTGTCATGGTTAGCCATTGGCCGTTAGCCATTGGCCGTTAGCCATGCAGAGTTTGCTAAAGGCTAAAGGCTAAAGGCTAAAGGCTAGTTTATGCGTAAGGGATTAATGTTTTCAAAATATCATTGGACTTGGAAAGAGTTTGGTCGCGGCGTTTGTTCTTGGTAACTTTACCTGACTCGCGAGTATTGAAGTGATCCTGTCCCATAGTTCTGTGAATGAGCTTGCCTTTGCGGGTAAGCCTTAAGCGCTTAGCAGCGCCTTTGTGTGTCTTAACTTTTGGCATGAGATTTGTAGAGTGTAACTATTAATGTGTAATAAGTATGTTATGACGGGTTAGAGCGTCTTCGATCTTATCAATACGGTGGTTTGTTGCATGGACCTCGATAGAAAGTGCTTGAACCTGGCCTGCAAGTCCGTCTATTGCATTTTTGTGTAAGTTTAGCTCAGTCTTGATTTCTTGAATATCTTCTTTCGTCGCAAAAACATCCTTGAATACAAGCAAGAGATATTCACCCATTTTTTTAATGTCTTCAGTATCTAGCATACAAATAATGAATTACTATTTTACAGGTGCGTATACAGCAGCAACTGTGTTTCCCATCCTCTTAGGAGGTACTTCAAGTCGGTTGGGGGTGGTTAGGCTTTCAGTGAAGGCTTTTATGCGGTCAAACGCGTACCCTGGCATTGCCAGTTCGCGGCCACGCATGCGGATCTCAACTTTCACCATATCGCCATCTTCCAGAAACCCGTTTGCTTGCTTGGCTTTTATACCTAAGTCATGCTCGGAAATGCGTAGCGAAAGCCGAATGGTCTTAACTTCAACCTTTTTTGCATTCTTTCTTTGGAGGGCTAAAAGCTTTTTTTGCTGGTAACGGAACTTGTCGTAGTTTATAAGCTTGCACACAGGCGGCTGGGCTACCGGAGAAACTTCAACCAGGTCAAGGCCGTGGTCAAAAGCCACTTTCAGCGCGTCAGAAAGAGGGTAGACTCCAAGCGACTCCCCGCTTTCAGATATCACACGCACTTCTTTGGCGCGGATTTGATGGTTTATTCTGGTTTTTTGTAACATTCAAATGTTTTTTGTTCCTGTATTTCCTACAGAAATCTAAGAATATTCTAACAAAATCACACAAAATTGTCAAAAGTAAAGAGGCGGTTCATGGAACCGCCTCGTTATAGGGGCTTACTGCTTTTCCCAGATACTACCCCTTTTGACCATTTGGATTTCAGAACCTGTGCGATTATACTCGCGTTTCAGTCTGTACTCCTCAAACTCACTGGTAGGTTTACCCGACGCAGTTTGAGTGACACCGTGCATCTCGACTCGAACTTCCTCGCCAGAAATAACAGCTTCCAGCCATTCAATGGCCTGATTTCTGAAGAGTTTGGGTCCGAGCCATTTGTATCCGGCTTCAAACATGATCGCAAGAACTGCGGTGTCCAGAAGGGTGTGATTCAGCCAGAATGATCCAAGCGAGGCTGACGTGAGCGCGAAAATGCACAAACCCTTTGGCGCTGAGTTCATCCGCACTTTCAGGTTCGTATACGCGCCTGTTAGTAAGACAGGTACCAATGCCCATATTAGGGGTTGGCTCCCAGATGCCGCCCACCACACGGCGAGGGCTGTCAACAAACAATTGAATCCAAGCCACAGATACTTTCGTCGCATAATTTCTCCATTTAACGTTGAGGGGTGGAAAAACCGAAGTTTTTCAGGAAATGCTAAATACACTATACAATTTTTCGCAGCAAAATCAAATTTTATTCGAAAATAAAATGGTATAATATATATGTTGAAAAAACAAACACCGCAACAAATTAACAGCATTACCCACCGGATCAACTTTTACCCCAAAGAACGCTTGAGGCTGTTTTTGGAATTAGACCCGACTAGTCGTGTTGTGGTATTGTCGCGCTTAAGTAAGTATGTAAGACGCAACATTGTAAACCGCTTGCCCCAAAAAGAGCTACTCTCAGTTTTAGAAGACCTTGACCCAGACGAAGCAACTGACATTATTCAGCTCCTACCAGCACGAAGGCAAAGTCAGATAATTCCAAAATTAAATGCTGAATTAAAAAATAGCGTTGAGCTACTTTCCAAGTTTGACCCAAGCTCTGCTGCGGGTCTTATGAACATAGACTACATTCAGGTCGAAGAGTCAGAAACAGTTGCAGACGTAGCTGAGCGTTTCCGTGCTCACGAACACCGCACTGGTCGTTTACCTGCTGTAATCGTTATGTCCCAGGGTAGGCTCAAAGGGTACCTACCTGGGCATGAACTTGGTTTTGGTAAGCCCCACGAGCGCATAGCACCATATGTGCGCAAAATACAGGTTATTCGGCACAATGCTGACCATAACGCAGTAGTTTCTGTGTTTAGAGAGCACCCGCATAATAAAATAGTAGTCACCGGAGAGCGAGGCAATGTCATAGGGATTATATACTCAGACGATGCGCTTCGAATTTTAGGAGAACAAGAGTCTGCGTCATTGTACGACTTTGCTGGTGTGTCCGATGAAGAAGCGGTTACAGACGGTGCGCTTGCAAAAGTGAAAAACAGGTACCAGTGGTTGGTGCTCAACTTGGCAACCGCGTTTTTCGCTGCATTCACTGTTGGGCTTTTTTCAGAGACTATTTCAAAGTATGTCCTGCTTGCAGTATATATGCCTATAGTCGCAGGTATGGGCGGAAACGCTGGCACACAAACGCTTGCAGTTCTGGTCCGCGGCATTGCAATGCGGCAAATAGACTTAAGAAACGCCTGGCCCACGCTTAAACGAGAAGTTGCAGCAGGGTTCTTAAACGGACTCATAAATGGCGTCTTGGTTGCGCTGGTAGTGCTCTTCTTTAACCGTGACCCTGAACTCGCACTTGTGCTTGCCTTGGCTATGGTTATAAACTTATGCGTTGCTGGGTTCTTTGGATCCCTGGTGCCCCTTGTTATGAAGCGTTTAGGCAAAGACCCTGCTACTTCAGCAACTATTTTTATCACCACGGCAACCGACGTCCTTGGTTTCTTAGCCTTCCTTGGATTGGCACAGTTTATTTTAGGTTAGAAAATGTACTTCTATACCAGTATATTTGCTATTATCTACCTCCTTAACCTCCTGCCGGCGTTTGCGCCACCAACATGGCAGGTGGTTTCTTTGTCAGTCTTGAGTCGCCCCGTCCTGTTGCCGCTTTTGGTAGTTATCGCCGCAACTGCTGCGACGCTAGGTCGTGCATCCCTTGCCATGTTGTCTTCTCGGCTCATCTACAGCCGCTTTTTAAACGACACAAGTATTAACAACATCAACCAAGTTCGAGGGTGGCTGCTACAGCATGCAAACATAAGCGGCACTATGTTTCTTTTTTACGCGTTTTCGCCGCTGCCATCAAATAATCTATTTATTGCGTACGGTCTTACTAACTTACCTATAGGAAAAATCGCAATCCCTTTTTTTATTGGCCGCATAGTTTCGTACTCATTTTGGGCTGTTTCATTTAACAGTCTTGGGTCAATACTTATTAACGAACAGACTTCTCGCTATGAATTGTTCGGTGGCTACTTTGTAGTTACTCAAATTTTTAATTTGCTCCTTGTGTATGGTTTTGTTAAACTGGATTGGTCTAGTTTTATACATAGGAGGAAGTTACAGTGGTTACAGAAATAAGAACACCTACCGGTTCGTTCTTTTGTCAGTTTGGTAAGTCGGCAGAGCATTCGCATTATTTACAAATTATCGGTAACAGCGCGTGGCTCAAGTGCTGCAAGCAATGGGCATGCTCCGCATGTGCTCCAGGGCATAATGAAGAAGCATGCACTGCGGAGCAAGTACAGGTGCCAACTCAAGGGGCTGACTAGCAAAAAAAGCCGTTCTGATATTTCATTGGGAGGGCTTTTTGTATAATCCAATAGAGGTTCTCTTGAGTTGATAGAGGCACGAGCGTTGTTTGAGTTTTT
>DASPKA010000026.1:0-46065 GCA_035628335.1 Patescibacteria group bacterium
GCTTGGAATCGCGCTTAAAACTCCGGGCGTAGTTACCGGTTATGACACCGACCAAGGGACTGTAACTGTGCGGTGGCCGTGTGATCAGTTCCGGGACTACTTACCGCATGGTGAGGATAAATTTGTTTTTGCTAAAGAACAAAGCTAATCAGTATGGGTGAGTTCTCTGACTCACCCATACTGCCAATACATATGAAAAAAATAAAAGATAAGCTTAAAGTAGGAATGGCAATGATTATAAGAATGATCGGTGACTTTTTCCTAAGCTAATGCTATTTTTAGCAAATCTATCTTTGAGCCCGGAAATTTGGTAAGCTTATACGCAGACTCACAGACAGATCTACTAAAATGACTGGAAGAAAAATACAAGCCATAGTGCTCGCGGCAGGGAAGGGAACGCGCATGGGAGACTTGGAAACCCCTAAAGTCTTAGTGGGTTTTTTGGGTCGCCCGTTGATTGTCCATTTACTTGAGCACCTGAAAAAATTAAAGCATGCGGTTGAAATAATTGTAGTTACTGGTTTTAATGGTGAACGAGTAAGGACAGAGCTCGGGCCTTCATATAGGTACGAGCACCAAGCAGAGCAGCTCGGTACGGGGCATGCGGTAGCTTCAGCTATGGACAGCGTTGATGGTGAACACGTGCTGGTGTTTTATGGTGATATGCCATTGATAACCTCGAAGAGTGTAGACGGACTCATTGAGACACATTTGCAAAGCCAGGCAGATCTCACGCTTTTTACAAGTGATCCAAAAAGTTTTTCAAAACATTATATGTCGATGTATTTCTTTGGCCGTATCATTCGTAACGAACATCATAAAATACATGAAATAGTAGAGCTCAGAGAAGCAAATAACGCTCAAAAAGAAATGACTGAGGTGAACCCGGGTATATACATGTTTCGTACTGATTGGCTTAAAGAAAATATTACTAAGTTAGAAAACAATAATAGTAAAAACGAGTACTACCTCACTGATTTGCTCAAGCTTGCCGTTGAGGGTGGCGCAAAGGTTTCAGATATGCCCATCGCTCCGGAAGAAGTAATGGGAATTAATACCCTAGCTGAGCTTCGGATAGCTGAGCACATTATGAGTTAGATCCTTTAATCACTCACCTCCATGTCAGTGGTGTGGCAGAGACCACCCAAGTCAACCTTTGGTATAATGTATATATGTGGCAACTTTTAGTTCTTTTAGGCCTTTTGGCCTATTCTTTATTTTTGCTTTTTTTAATTAGCTCTGCCTTCTCTGCATTTGCGCGCACAAAGGTGCCGTTTGTGCCAAGCAGGGTACGAGACATTGAAGAAGCTATTCGACTGGCAAAGGTGTCTGAGAGGGATATGGTGCTGGATTTGGGGTCAGGTAATGGAAGGGTTGTATTTTTATTTGAAGATCTAGGAGGCGCAAGGGGGTTTGGTATAGAGACTGGTTTATGGATGCATGGTTATGCAAAGCTTAAGGCGCTGTTTAAAAAAAGCAATGCGAAGTTTGTTTGCGGGGACATTTTTAAAGAACCCTGGCGTGAGGCTACAGTTATTTATTCGTACCTGTATCCACCACTCATGCAGCGAGTGCAGGACAAGTTTACATCTGAGGCTCAGCCAGGCACAAGGCTGGTGGTTAAAGATTTCAAGTTACCGAGTTTGGCTCCCAAGCAAAAGGTTGATTTAGACTCTGTGCATACACTTTATTTATACGAGCTGTGATCGCAAAATTCACAGAGTGCACTATGGGTCTGTAAAGCCGCCTCTGTGCTCCTGCTGCCATAAATTTTAAGAAATGAGAGCAATAGTAGATTTACATATACATTCAAAGTATTCTCGTGCATGCTCTCGGGAGCTTACTCCTGAAAATTTGGCAATGTGGGCGCAAAAGAAGGGCATTACAGTTTTAGGAACAGGGGACTTTACTCATCCAGCGTGGTTTGAGGATCTGAGCATTTTAGAAGAAGTCAAACAAGGTTTGTACAGACATCCAAAGTACCAAACTTTGTTTTTATACCAAACAGAAGTTGCTTCTATATATAAACAGGGTGATAAAGTTCGCAGAGTACATAACCTTATCTTTGCCCCGAACCGAGAAGCGGCAATAAAACTTACGGACGCGTTAGTTGCAAGGGGTTGCAATGTGAAGTCAGACGGACGGCCGATTTTTGGTATTCACTGCGACGAGTTAGTTAAAATTTGTAAAGACATAGACGAGCGCATGGAGGTTGTTCCCGCTCACGCATGGACTCCACATTTTGGTGTCTTTGGTTCGCTGAGCGGTTTTGATACGCTTGAAGAAGCGTATGGTACCCAGACTAAGTATATTCGTGCCATAGAAACTGGTTTGTCCTCTGACCCGGAAATGAACTGGAAAGTTCAGGAGCTTTCAAATATCTCACTTATTTCAAATTCAGACCCGCACAGTTTGCCCAAACTGGGTCGTGAAGCAAATGTTTTTGAGTTGGATGTTAACTCTGTAACATACGATGGGATTATACAAACAATCTACAGCCGAGATCCGAAAAAGTTTTTGTATACTATAGAGTTCTTTCCTGAAGAAGGTCGGTACCATTTAGACGGACATGCTGATTGCAAATTTTCCTGTGAGCCTGCTATGACGCAAAAATTGGGCGGCATGTGTCCGGTATGTGGTAAGAAGTTGCTCCGAGGTGTGCTTGCCCGCGTCCAGGACTTAGCAAGTCAGAGTAAGTGGACGGGGATACCGTATAAAAACATGATTCCATTGCTAGAAATTGTAGCTGAGGTGTATGGCGTGGGAGTTGCTTCCAAGAAAGTCCAGGCAGAGTATGAACGTTTGGTTTCACAGAAAACAGAGTTTGGAATTTTGCTGGACTTGGATCACGAAGAGCTGGAAGTGCTTGGTGGAAAAGTGTTTGCTCAGGCCGTAAAAAAAGTGCGTGAGCGAGATATTATCCTGGCAGGTGGGTATGACGGTATCTATGGTAAGATTCAAATTTTCACACCAGAAGAAAGAGACAGCCTGCTTCTAAAACCAAAACAATTTGCATTATTTTAGAAATATAGTAAAGTTCTTAAGATAACAACTTCAATATAGGAGAAAGTAATGAGAAAGGAACCTACTTTTATTAAGATTGAGGGGGCAACGTGGGAAGTTCAGAGTGAGTTGCTTAGAAAAGCTGCTGAGAATAATGAAAATATCGCCATCATTGAATGGGGTAGATTCATTTTTGATGCTGAAAGGTGTAATCGAAAAAGATGGCAGATGATTCGGACTGAAGGGCATTTGGAGATCCAAAATGGCCGTACAGTAATTGTTTGGGCTAATCCTGGTTTACGAGGTAAGGAATTCCCTGTGGCCTGGCTCCCTTCCGGCACAGAAATTGAATTTGGGTATGAAAATCTTACCTAATCAAAAAGCCGTCTTAAATCATGACGTATTCTTTCAATCGGAGGTGTGAAATGATCGAAAGAGAAGGACCTTTTGGGTTAATGTCCGAGGTCTGGCCTGTGCCAGTAGTGGTTGCACTCCTGGAGTTGCTGACTTGTTGGGTTTGGTGCTTCCTTCTCGGAGCTGGACCCATATTTCTACTCTTCGGAACTAAGCCAGAGATTGAAAAGCTCACTTTCCAGTTGAATGGCTTGCTGGCCGGAATTCTCTTCCTTACATTCCTTTCAGTGATTAAAGGAATCCTGGAGATGAAGTTTACAGTCCGGTACACTCTATGGCAGTTCGCGCCCGGCCTACTCACCTTCCTGCTCGGGTTGTTGTGGTGGGACTTTTGGGGTAAATAGGTGCAGATACGATGACAGTCCCGATGCTTTGTCGGGACTGTTTAATTTGCTTAAATAAAGCTATTTTTTTCTGGTGGTGATATAATGTATGAGTATGAAAAAGACTAAAATTGTATGCACAATAGGGCCGGCTAGTGAGTCGGTTAAAGTCCTAACAGAAATGGTAAAAGCAGGTATGAATGTTGCTCGGTTGAATTTTTCCCATGGGTCCTATGAGAATCACGCCAAGCTTATGGAAAACATCCGTAAGGTGTCCCAAAAGCTTAAAACTCCGATAGGGATAATGCAAGATTTGCAAGGGCCAAAGATTCGTATTGCAGAACGAAAAGAGGCACTTAAGATAGCGCCAGGGGATGTGCTTATGTTAGGAGTAGACTTTCATACGGATGTGAATATTATAAAATTTTTAAAGCCTGGCCATAGGATACTGATTGAAGATGGTACTATTGAGCTGAAGACGCTTAGAATTGTAGGTGCTCATAAGGCAGAGGTAGAGGTAAAAAATGGAGCGCTTATTCAGTCTCACAAAGGCGTGAATTTGCCTGACAGCCAAGTTAAGCTTGGGTCACTCACTGAAAAAGACAAAAAGGATTTAGAGTTTGGGCTCAAGAATGGAGTTGACTTTGTGGCAATATCGTTCGTTTCCACTGTAACAGATGTTCTTGCGGTTAGACGGGTCCTTGCTAAACATTTCCGAAATGGAGGGGTACAGCCAAAGGTGATAGTTAAAGTAGAGCGTCCCGACGCTGTGAAAAATTTTAAAGAAATTTTGAAAGTTTCGGACGCTGTAATGGTTGCCCGAGGTGATTTAGGTGTAGAAATAGACGACTCAGAAGTACCGATAGTGCAGAAGGACATTATATTTGCCTGTAAAGAGGCAGCGAAACCAGTAATTGTGGCTACTCAAATGCTTGACTCTATGGTCCGAAGCCCAAGGCCTACGAGAGCTGAGGTTTCAGATGTGGCAAATGCAGTAATGGACAAAACCGACGCTGTTATGCTCTCAGGTGAGTCTGCGTTTGGCAAGTACCCGATTGAGTCTGTCCGGGAAATGGCGAAAATCATAACTTCTACTGAAAAGTCTAGGTACAACCGCCCGCACCCGGAGTTAGTAGAGAGTCCCGCGCACGAGACGCTTGCAGACCAAACAGCAAGTGCCGCCTGCGAGCTCGCACAAAAGTTAAAAGCTTCTGCAGTGGTTTCTGCGAGCGAAACTGGCTTTGCTGCACGTTTTCTTTCGCGTCAACGACATAACTTAGACGTGTTTGTGTTCACCCCAGATGAAAAAGTACTTCGACAGCTGGCGTTGCTTTACGGTATTCATCCGTTGCTTTCAGCAGCCAAAACAATTCCTGAGATGCTGGCACTAGCTCCTACATATTTGCGAAAACATTACTTTGTAAAAAAAGGCCAGCAGGTAGTCCGGGTCGCGATTAAAGGGACAAAAAAACACCCCTCATTTGTGGATGTTGTAAAAATTTAGTTTTTCTGTCTTATGTGCTTTGTATACTCCCCGACATTCATTTCCATAGCAGCGTTAGCAGTAGGGTAGTATGAGCTTACGCTCCATGGCTCTAAAGTCTCAATTCCAAGAACATTATTTTCTTTATCTAAAAAAACTACATCAATCGTAAAACACATAAAAAATGTATGTACTTGCTTGCAAGGTGTAAAGGCAAGCCAGGTATTTGTAGGTAACGATCGCTTGCCAAGTAAGCCTATCATCCGTTTCCAGAATGTGTTTGCAACAATAATTCTAGGTTCCATAGATGTAATCATACAAAAAGCCATAGACAGCTGTCTATGGCTTTTTTACTTATATTTTGTTTGTACAGTAGTTTTTTAGCAGTTTAATGTCAGCAGCTTTCAGGGTTGAAGGTTGGTTTTCAAGGCTTCCGGTTTGGGCGGACATAATCGCTCCGTACGTTTTAGTGTGATCGAGGCCAATAGCGTGACCTAGCTCGTGTAGCAAGGTGGACTGCAGGTCAGTGTCACTCATATACGCAAGTACGTTTATTTCTTTGCCCACGAGTTTACCTTTTGAACGTTTTTCAAGGTACTGGCCTAGCTTAATGTTAGTAAGTAGAGTAGCTTGTTTAGTGGCGGGATTCACTCCCGACGCTGAACGAGCGTACTCACTAGGAGTTGTTCTGTTTTGTGCGAGTACCACACTGTTAAGAGAGGTAAAATAGTTATTAAGAGCAACTTGGTTTTCTCCATACTTCATATTCACAGAGAGCATAGAGGTGTTGTCTTCAACTAAAACTTGAGCTCCAGCTGCAGTGTTCCATGCGCGGGCAGCAGTGCGAACCATGCTAGCAAACTTTTCTTGGCTCATACCAAACTGGGGGTCAACGGAACCAACTTTATAGGTAACAGAGGAAACAGTGGTGCATGGGTTTGAAGGAGTTACAATAACCTTCTTCTTTTTTGCAGCACTCGCCAAAGACAGTGGTACTGAGAGAAGTACCAGTGCAAGAAAACATATGGAGAATATTTTTAGAATGCGGTTCATATATGGGAAAGGAGATTAATAAAACAAAACAGACTTGAACATCTTTTGTTTAAGTCTGTTTTGTTTTATTTAGAAGATTTTTTTGAGTTCTAAGTTATTTACAATCAGGGTTCGCAGTTGCGTTTGTGCTGGCTTCAGCTGCTTTTGTGCTTTCTAAACATTTACTTGCGCTAGAGAACTTGTTTGCAATGTCAGCTCCAAACTTAGAGATCACGCCAATAGCTACAACTGCTATTAAGGCAAGAATAAGCCCGTATTCGGCTAGGGACTGACCAGATTCGCTCTTTAAGAAATTTCGTAAGGACATAAATGAGGATAATTAATAGTGTAATATAGCATTAAAAGTTAGTTTTGTCAATATAGTTAAGACCTATGTATTATTTTTTGCTTATACAAGACCTTTTATTCTATAACATTTATTGCGGAAACCGGAATTCCTTGGCAGAAGATATTTGAAGTACCGGTTACGCTGGCAGCAATAACTGCATAGGAGTCTGGCGGCAGGTTGAATTTATACCCCATTACCTCAAAGGAGTTTGTTGCTTTTCCAGCATTCTGCACGGCAAACTTAGAACCTGCTTTCATTTGAGATGACCCTTTTTGGGGGACTATTTTGCAGTCTACAAACTGGAAGCTCCTGCCTTGATCACGGAAGCTTGTAATTGTAGAGTCATACACGCCATTAAGCCGAACTACTGTTGCGGAGGGAGTTGGTTTTGAAAGAGTTTTTTTCGGAGTAGGTACCGCAGCTGGGGGTGGTGAGCTAGTTTTCGGAGCAGGAGTTTCAGGGGTTGCAGAACCAACAAGCTTTACCAGCGGTTCCTGTGGAATAGGCTTAGTTGGGACAGTAAGTAATGAAGTAGGATGTAAGGCGATCCAAACCATGACAGTAGAAGCAAGTAAGGCGGCAGTGATAATATATTTTTTAAAATTAGTCATGAATCTTGGTGATTAATAGCTTCATGATTTCCGGGTTTAGCCCAGCAACTGCAAACCCTTTTGGGATATTTACCGTGGTTTGGTCATTAAGTGAAATTATTTTCAGATCTTTAAAGACTGC
Organism: Patescibacteria group bacterium; assembly: GCA_035628335.1. GTDB lineage: Bacteria > Patescibacteriota > Doudnabacteria > UBA920 > UBA920 > DASPKA01. Next base: position 7,337 of record DASPKA010000026.1, read on the forward strand.
TGAGTCCTGAGTTTCAGTAAAAGTCACCAGAAATTCTCCATTCCCGCTAAGAAAGCTGTTGTCGTTTGGGAAAGCTGTGACTTCACGAATATTCGAGCCAGCACGGTTTGAAAGAAAAGTCCTGTTTTCTGCGGTTTGCCAGAGAAGATGTGAGCAGTTGAGGGAAGTTACTACTCTGAGTAATGCGCTATCATGCAGTGACCCATCTAAAGTAGTTTCAGTAAACGCAAGTGAGCTGTCATCTGTGGTGAGGGCGACTACTTCTGTGATTTGTGGGTCAGTAGAAATGCGGCGAATATAGGCACAGGGGGTACGCTTGAACAACTCATCAAACGTCATAAAGCCCTTGGCTTTATAAACTTGAATTGTTTCTGCAGAGAGGTTTGTAAATTCAACAAACCTAGAATTAGTCATAGGCCCTGAGATTAATGTGCGAGCGTATATCCCTCCAGCAAGTACCAGTAGCCCCAAAAAGACAAGAATTGCCTTTTTCATTTCACTGCTCCTTGAGGACGGCTCCAGGTCATATCTGCATATTTTCCGAAATTAAGTGTACCGTCACCGTTTACAGTGAAAGGGACCTTTCGGGGCTGGTAGGTTTCAACGCCATTGCGGTTCGTTATATTGCCATTTTTTTCACTCAGTGTAAAGTTCTGTTCTACTACTTCTACATAGCCTTTTTTCGGGGTTTCCATGACAGTATTGGTAGCAATCATGATATGTCCATACCGTCCAAAACCCGCTACCCCAGCCATAAAGTCGCCTGCCGTTGGCAACTCTTTACTTTTACCAGACTGGAATGTTCTAAGTCCTCTGTCTTTATAGGTATTACCTTGGTCGCTTTTATCTACATGACCAAGAACAAAGGAAGCCGCATTTCCTTTTAATAGGGTCCCAGTAGTGAGTCGTTTATAATCGTCTGGATATTTGTCTTTCCATATAGTTAAGACATACCGAGTGATAAGGTCTTTGCATTGGTACTTGACTAAACCTTTTAAGTCTCCAATACGTGAGTTGTAAAAAACTTTAACTCCCTCTATAGAACCTACGGTCTCAGGAAGTGAGTTTGTTGGAGCATAGACTTTCCCGTTTTTTGGAATTGCTGAGACAAAGCTTGCCGTGCTATTTTGTAAGACGCTTCTCATATGAGTTTCTTCAGCCGCATACGCAAGTGGGATAGGGTTTGCGGTATAAGGGAAAGGATTTGTCGTCCTGCGGTAGAGACCAGCTAGAAAGGCCAATAGTAATAGTAGTGCTGCGCCAAAAGTTAGGACTTGTGGGCTAGGTAGTGAAGTTTTTAGAGAATCTCTCACTGAATTTTCAGTTCTAGGACCTACACAGTAGGGTTCACAGAACCTCTGTTCATAAGTTTTTTCTGTAGAGAAATCTTCGCTACTGCTGTTAGTTTTATATTGCGTTGCCCTTTTTTCTTGGGACTGTATTTGAAATGAGTTGGTTTGGGCAAGTGCAGGTTGCAGAAGAAATAAAGCTATAACCACACTGAGTCCCAGGCGTGTTATGAACGATCTCATATGAGGTTTTCTTTCTTCTTATTTAATGTCTTTTTTATAGTTGCATAGGTGCCGGTCAGCCCCGCACCGGTTATTCCAAGAAGTCCTGCGGTACCTATGCTACCGTCAAGGTCAGCTGCGACACGAGTGCCATCTGGTAAGTCTAAGTATGCTTGGCCTTGTGTGTAGTCAAAGTGCAGTGGCTGGCCGCTTTGTTGACTGAGCTTCTGGAGATCTGCGAGGCTAATTTGTTTTGAGCTTCCCACAAAGCTGCTTCCTGCGTTGGTATTCGTACTGTTTTGTAACGCGGCTGGTGTTGGCTGTGAGGCGGTAGATACCTGTGTCTGCTTAGCGGCTTGGCTTGTACTGTTACCCGTGCTTGAGTTGGATGTGGTGTTTGATACCTGATTTTTCGCCACACTCTGTTCTTTTCGTTCTAGCGCATTTTCACGTGCTTTGAGGGTCTTATCTTTTTCTTGCAGCGACTTTTCAGCATCTGAAAGTTTTTCTACGGCTCTGTCTATTTTTTTGTTAGCTTCCTGTTGGTCTAGGTTATTTTTTTCCTGTGCATCTGCTATAGCTTTCAGTCTTCGGGCCTCTGCTTCATTTGCTCTTTGAATTTTTGCTTGTTCTGCTGCTTGCTCGGCTAATGCTGCTTTTTCGCGGCGCAGCGCATCTTGGGCTTCAGATATTTGTGTTGAGTCTATAGCTGTTGTAGTTCTGGTTGTCTTTGAGGTCTGGTTCACTGCCGGAGTCGAAGTGGTACTCGGAGCAGTTCCTTGGTTTCTGTTGAGCCACAAAGGTACTAACCAGCTTGCAGTTGTACCCACAGCGTCAACGAGTTTCTTTATCTTAGGAGCATTTTTTATAAGGTAGCCTCCAGCACGGTACAGTGATCTGCCAGCCATCCATGCTCCCCGAGCTAATACCAATGCGCTTGCCCACGCATACTGTGCGGCTGCGATGACTGCGCCTATAACCGCAGGAAGTCCAAATGTAAGTACGCAAACCCCCACTACTAATGCAGTTACCACGACCGCGGTAATGATAGGGTGTTTTTTTGCAAAGTTGATTACAGGCCTTACGACATAGTTATGTACTGGCTTCAGTATTTTGTTATACGTCCATTTCAGCACGGGTGATGTCACGTTTTTAATACTCCGCCCAATTTGCTTGGCTGACTCAATCGGGTGTGTAAATACTTGTTTCGTAGCCCCCCAGAGAGCGCGAGGAGTGAACGCAGACCATATACTGATTTTTTCGTTACTTTGACCAGCTTGTTCTGCAGACATAGTACTTTGGGTTGTTGAGGCAGATTGTCCTCCTATTTCAGTACTCCACGGCACTTGGGTTAGGGGAACTATGTCTTTTGCACGCACAGTGGTATTTACGTTTGCTCCACCTTGCTGCCAGTGAGTACGGTTTGCTCTCGCATTTGCGTTTTCGTCTTTTTCTAAACTCATTTCTGTGTTTTCGTATGAACTTTCGATTTTGTAGGGAGGGGAAATAAACACTTTCTCAGTTGCCGCACTGGCTGGGCTCAGCACCGAGCCATAAAAAAAGATGCCTAAAAACAGCATCCAAAAAATAACTATTCCTGTCCGCTTGTGGCGGGCAAAAAAACGCATGGTCATATTATTTTGTCACAGCTCTTTTCTTCTATAAATTCGCGAGGTACGATCGTGTTAATAAAGTGTTTCGCGCCGTACCTAACAGTGCGCTTATATGCAGGCTTATGCCACAAAGGAACTATGTATGTGAAGTTATTATAGGTAATATAGCTACTGTGTCAACTTTACAAAGGAGTATTAAAATTGTATAGTTTTTGACCGTATGAGGCCCACACAATTAGCTATGAAACAAGAGGGTCAGAGCGTGCTTGAGGCAGCTCTTGTGACTATTGTTTTAGTTCCGGTTTTGTTGTTTATATTACAGATATTTTTTTGGCTTGTGGCTACCTATACGGTAAACCACACGGTACGACAAGCGGCGTCAGTGATACAAGCAACGGGAAACCCTGAGCTGGCTCGACGAGTGATAGAAGAAAATATGCGCTACCTGGACAGAGACTTTGATGTAGCAGAGGCAGTGAGTCTTACAGTGACAGACAATTTCGGCGCTGCTAAGTCCAACCCCGCATGGCCCAAGAATGGCGGAGAAGCTAAGTGGTTTAGAGACATCCATGACCCAACACGTTTTGGTATTCGCCTGGACTTAACTTACAAAATGCCAGGTTATTTATTAAAGCTTGGTGATAGGTTAACTCAGGTAAGATCTTCAGCCTGGGTACCATTTGGCTGCCAATCACCCGACAATGCAACACCCTGTTCCTAACAAACAATCTGGTGTGTACCTTGTGATCGCTTCGGTTTTAATTTTTTTGCTTGTTTCAGTTTTTGTGTTTTTGTTTTACACAGTACAGATCAGGGAGCGGCAGCAGGGTATAAAATTAGTTGCTACAGAAGCTTTGGATGCTGGGTTGAGTATGATGCAGAGTATTGTTTTGGACCGGGCAGTGAAATATAGCACTGAGTACAACAGATTACAAAAGTCTGGGTTGAAGAATATTCGTCCTTGCTGGGGATACCTGCCAGACCCCGCAGGAGCAAGTATAAATCCATTTTTTTACCTTGATAATTACGACATCGCTAAGTTATATGACTTAGAAGGAAAAGCAGGAAAGTTCAGGTCCCTTGGAGGACATATGGAGAATCTCGTTGTTCCTGCAGTTTCAGCTGATAATACCTCCTGGGCGTGCGGAACTGGCAATACAGATACACGCACACCGCGAGCATTTGCGTTTCAAGATGTTAAGCTCGTTCCCTGCGGTATATCAGTATGTGAGGTCAGGTTTGACCGTTCACTTCCGTTTAAAGAACCAGAACCCTACATGCTGTGTTACGGCGAGCCGTACTATGAGTGTGTGAAAGAAACAATTTTTATTTCTCTCAAGTTTCAACTTCAAACAAAAATAGAAGAAGCTCCCACACCAACTGACGCAGAGTTTTGGCAACAGGTTTTGGACTCAGTAAAAAAAAGCGAACATACCGAGGAGGTTGTGAAACTTACAGAATACACCGGTGCTGCGTGGCAGGACTTTGATTGCCATTCTAAAATAAATGCCTCTGTTGATACCCTTGGTAACCCACAAGTGCCGGTGCTCGGTATAGAAATACGCTTAACAGCACCATATAGAAGTTTGTGGAAACCTCCTACGAAAAACGGAACCATGCTTTCAGTGGGAGATGTAGTTAGCGGTCAGCTAAATTTATGTCCAACGGATACGCTTAAATATACGACAATTAACATTATTGCCCCATGAAGCAAATTCTAGAGAAAATTAAACAATCCATGCGTTCAATTAAGGTCCAGCTTACTACTACGCTTGCTGACCCAGAAGAGTTGTCCAAGTTTAGAAGGCAGCTGCAGGCACAATTACTTACTGCTGTGCTTTTAACCTTGGTTGCAGCTGGTGTGTTTCTATATTGGGCTGAAGGCCTTAAGTCTAAGTACACGCCGGTACAAGTAGTTGCAGCAAATCATGATATTCAAACTCCGTGGAAACTTAAACGAAGTGATATAAAGTTTTTGACTATTCCACAAGAATCTTTGCCTGCTGATGCCATACAGCCTGAACATCTGGACAGCGTGCTTGGTCAAGTGCTGGTGCATAACTTTTCAGAAAATCAAGTGTTGACGAGGAACTCATTTTTGCCAAACACTCCAGCAGATGTGGTAGGTATGAAAATTGAGAGAGACTATAAGGGCATGGCAATCTCTACAGCCTGGTTTGACGGAAATTATCCTTCACTGCGTAGAGGTGATACGCTAACTTTTGTTATCACTATAACCGAAGAGGGTAAAGCGCCAGAAGTCCAGTTGCTCGGGCAACGTATTGAAGTGTTAGACGTTATTGCTGGTTCAGAAAAGCAGCCAAGTACGCTCTTGATTAAAGTAAACGAAGCGCTCTCGAATAGTATTCTACGCGCTCACGCCTCCCGAAACGTTTCATTGCACGCACTTGTCGACGGCTACAAGCCACCGATAGGGGATCCGGTAGCAGAGCCTATGGCAGTTTCTGGTACAACAACAAACCCTAAATAGTTATGTCTAAGCATACACGAATGGTAGGACAAGCGCTTCCAGAAACTGCTCTTACACTATTAGTGATTATTCCCCTTCTGTTGCTGGGTTTTCAGATCTCGTTTTGGGTTTTTGCCAGTCAGATTGTTCATTCCGCTGCGGTAGATGCTGCGGTAGTTGCTGCGAATACAGGTAACCCTGACTTAGCAGATCGGCTTATAGCAGGAAGAGTGAGTTTGCTTGCTTACCCAAACACTAAGCGAGTTCTGTTTTCAGAAAATTTTTCTGTTACCTACTTTCTCAGTAAGGACGGAGTATTTACAGACGTACCATGGTCAGGGAATGCGGTAGCGTGTATTCAAAATCCGAACACTATACCTCGTTGGGTAGATCTCGGTAAAGACACACGCTGTACTTTTGTAAAAGGTGATGGGGTGGTAAAGATTTCTATATCTTACCGGTTACCAATGAATCTGTGGCTTAGTTGGTTCGACAAAACCCAAGCAGATGCAACCGCATATATAGTGTGTCAGCCTACGAAGATTGATGACGACCCACGTATGCCATTTTGTGAAAAATTTAAATACTAACTATGAAGATACTTCTTAAAAATAACACTACACTAGACGAGCTGCACGCAGCAGTAGTTTTTGAATTAGAACGAAAGGGTAGTATATTGAGCCCTCAAGCGGTTGATGAAGTTCTTATCACTTTACTGCAGACAGATCAAGCGGATTTTTCGCATTTGAGAAAGCGGCTACATAACAGGATTTTTAGTTTTGGTGTGTTAACAGATATTCTTACGGACCAGGAAGTCACAGAGGTTATGGTGAATGGCCCAGAGCATGTATATATAGAGCGCCAAGGTATTCTTTCTCGAGCAGATGTTCGTTTTGAGTCTGAAGAGGAACTGCTTATGGTCATAAACAGAATTGTTTCAGAAGTCGGGCGGCGTGTAGACGCAAGTCAGCCTCTCTGTGACGCACGGCTCGCAGATGGTAGTCGTGTAAACGTTATTATTCCTCCTTTGTCTTTAGTTGGTCCGGTTTTAACCATACGCAGGTTTCCCAAAAATGCGATGAATTTAGAAGATTTAGTGATCAAGGCGTCACTAAGTCCAGCTATGGCTGAGTTTTTGCGGGCATGTGTAAGGGCTAAGCTTAACGTAATAATCTCTGGTGGAACCGGTGGCGGTAAAACAACCCTCTTAAATGCGCTGGGTTCAGAAATTTCAAAAGCAGAGCGTTTGCTTACCATAGAAGACTCTGCAGAAATGAAGATTGACCACCCGCATTTGATTTCTCTAGAGGCTCGTCAGGCAAATATAGAAGGGCAGGGGGAAATACCTATTCGTACGTTGGTGAAGAATGCTCTTCGTATGCGACCGGACAGGATTATAGTAGGGGAGATTCGTGGAGGAGAGGCGCTAGACATGCTGCAGGCTATGAACACAGGACACCAGGGCAGCTTAACTACAGTTCACGCAAACGCGCCACTCGAAGCACTCTTTCGAGTTGAAACTATGTGTTTGATGTCTGGTGTGGAGCTTCCGCTTTCTGCAGTCCGCCAACAGGTTGCGCAAGCAGTGCATGTCATTGTTCAGCAGGAGCGCTTGTCAGATGGTAACAGGAAAGTGACGTCTATATGCATGCTTGAACCAGAGTGGCAGAATGGGTTTGTATTGCGTGAGCTTTGCAAGTTCGACAAAGTTACTGATCAGCACGTGTGGACAGGTGAAACACCAAACCGACTTCAGCTGTTTGAGCAGGCAAAAGTTATCATTCAACCGGAGTGGTTTGCATGAAAATATTTAGAATAATTATAGGAATTTTTTCTTTCGCTGCGCTGAGTTATTCCGTTTATATTCTGTCTGGTAAAGTCTTTACGGCGTACGCTGCCGACCCCCTGCTTCCCTGGGTCGTTGTTTGCATGGCTGCTACAGCTGCGCTTTTGGCAATTTTTTGGTTTGGGTTGTTTCGGAGTTTTTTTCGCGTGTATACGTTTAGGATGCGACTGCCTGCAAAGAAGGTAACAAGACAAGCCTCCTTTTGGCCTGCTCTAACAGCTCAGGAAAGGCTTGACTATGTGGGGGACCTCGTTGCAGAAAGTGGAATGGGAGAGCCTAAAGATAGAAATGCTCAAGCAATGGTTGTGGTAATTGCATTGCTCGTACTTTTTTTGCTCGACCAGTACTTTCTGTTTATGGGAGCAGTTGGATTATTAGCAGCTGGCATTGCAATTTTGCTCAATAGGCGCCGCAAGCGTAAAGAGATGCTTGTTCGTTCTTTTCCAATGTCATTAGAGATTTTAATCAGCTCGTTGCGTGCAGGATTTTCATTTCCACAGGCTATAACCGCTACTGCCCGTGAAAGTACGGGTCCGATGGCAGACGTCTTTAAAGCGCTTGTGCGTGCGTATGAGTACAAGTTTCCACTGCAGGAAGCAGTGAGGATACTTAGTGTGTATGTGCGTATGGAAGACTGGGATAACTTCGGTGACTGTTTACGTATCAATGCGAAAGTGGGAGGAGATATTATCCCTGCACTTGAAGCTTTGTCAAAAACCATTTTTCAACGTCAGGAGATTGAGAGTGAAACCAAGACAGCTACTGCATCTGGCCGCATGTCAGGAGTGATAGTTTCTGCACTTGCTCCGTTGGGTTGCTTCCTGTTTTACATAATGTCTCCCGAATATATTGCGCCACTCTTTACTACGACCTCGGGTAATATAATGCTCGTGCTTGCGCTTGGTCTTGAGCTCGCTGGTGCCGCTTGGATTTGGAAGATTACACAAATCGATTTTTAACATGACCAAAATATTACTACACACTCCTATAGTCCTTACCCTGTTACTTGTACTGCCATTTTTATATGCGTTCATGAGAATTTCAGCATGGCCGGTAAAACTTGTAATGGGGCTGCGCATAGTGCCTGTATGGAACCGTAAAGTGCTAGAAAGATACTTAAGTTCTTACCAACCTTCAGGATTTTGGACTCCGTGGCTCAACGTCAGAGCTCTTACCACGCTCAGCGTGCAAATTAACTATGGGGGAGTGAGCTGGCAGTATATTGCCGGAGCAAAAATTCTTGCAGTTAAATATGGATTGGTATTAGGAGTACTGTGGTGGGTTATGGAAATGAGTGTGTTTAATGCTATGGTTGGCATTGCTATTGCATTAACTCTATATCTTTGGCCAGAGTTTTACTTTAAGCGGAAGATTAATTCCCAGACTTTATACTTCACACGCACGTTAAGCAGCGTGCTTGACTTACTTAAGATTCAGGTAGGTAGTGGCCTTACGTTAGAGCAGAGTATTGACTATATTTCTCGCACCAGAACAGATGCATGGGCGCATGAGATGGCAGTGGTGTCGCGTTTAAACAAGGCTGGATTTACGCTTGAAGCAGCTTTAGAGCGTGTGATGGAGCATGTACAAGTAGAAGACTTTGTACGGTTTGTAGGGTCACTAAAACAAGCAAAGACTTTGGGCGCAAGCTTGTCTAAAACCTTAGAGATACAAGCAGGGCTTATACGCCAACGGCGTAAACAGGCAGCTGAAGAAAAAGCCAAGACCGCTGCAGTGAGAATAGTGTTACCGCTCGTACTGTGCATTTTCCCCGCCTTGCTGATAGTCTTTTTGGGCCCCGCAATTTTAAGGTTAACCGGAGGTTTCTAGTTGACTTGGAGGGTTTGTAATGTTATAAAAGATAATCATGATTTTCTTAGCCGCGCTAATTGCAACGGTGTACTGTTCCTACACTGACATTTTCTACCGTCGCGTTCCCAACCTCGTAGTAGGAGTCCTCCTGTTGCTCTCTTGTGTCGAGGTACTTCTGTATCCTGCACGGTTTTCCGATATAGGCTACGGGCTTGTATTCGGTTTGCTCATTGGATTTGCCTTTTATGTGCTTAAAGTCTGGGGTGCAGGGGATGCGAAGTTGTTTATTGCTGTTTCTGCCATTGTAGGCATATTCAGTTTCTTTAAATTCTTTTATTTTACTTTGCTGGCTGGTGGTCTTCTTGCGTTAGGTTATATACTTGCTCACGCTAGCCAAAGGCGAAAAGGGCATGCATCGATCCTTTCACACTGGCTCGGGGCCGTGAAACGAGACATACCCTACGGAGTAGCAATCTCCGCCGGTATGGTGGCGCTAAAAATTTTCTCATAACCAAAATTAAAAATTCTCTCTTTATCGCAAATGCGATAAAGAGAGAATTTTTTGTTATGAATATCTTTTTAATTTATTTGTTATAGTATTAGCATAAGGAGGATTCAAATGTTTAAACAAAATTTAGTCGTTCGTCAGATGCTTAACGTTGAGCAAGCGCTCAAGTTAAAACAGGCAGAGCTTATTGCTGCTGTAAGGGGTGTTACATACCAACCTCGGGCAATTTGTCCCGCATGCAATACTGTATTAAACCGTGAGCAGATTGACGCAGGCTTCCTTCGAAGCCGCACAAATCTTACTACCAAATGTGTGTGCGGTCACAGGTTCATACCAAGCCTGGCTTCACGGAATGAATTGGGCAATATGCTCACGGACTACTATTGTTCGCTCCAAGCCAGGGCAGCATTGGAGGGGTTGCATAAATCTCCTCCAGAAATTATTGCTAAAAAAAACCCTTCTGCTTATCACTCCGCCATTCTCCATTTTGGCAGCATGCGTGCAATGTACAGACTGGACGGTCTCCAGTACGCACACCGTGAAGTTCCACAGTGGCATTCCGCTGTAGCGCCATTTTTGGGTAAAGCACCTGATCAGATGATCGCTGATGTAGTTGGTGTGCCTGTGGGTGTCATTACCCGCATGCGCAGACAAGCACGTCAGAAGCCATTTGATGAAAGATTGCTTGAAGACGAATAATGAAAAGGCAGAACCTAACCTGTGTTGGGTCTGCCTTTTTACTGTTGACCATTTATTTTTCTCGTGTTACTTTTATTAAAATGCCTAACAAAGAAAACAACAGAATATTTCAAGACTCTTTCGCCTAGTCCCGACATTGTGTCGGGATTTTTTTTTAACCAAAAATAAAAAGGAGAATATATGAGACAAGGCCAAATCTTGCAGAAGCTGCAGGAAGCCGGAGCGCTTGTTTTAAACACGCATGTGGTTTATAGCTCGTGGAAGCATGGGGGTGTATGTAAACAAAGACGCATTGTACACGCATCCCGCTGTTACCGGTATACTCTGCCGTGAAATTGCTAAACGGTTTCGGGTTGGGGTTGAAGTGGTTGCAGCACCAGCCATTGGCGGAGTTATTCTTGCCCAATGGACGGCCTTTCACCTGGCCAAGCTCAGCGAGCGGGAAGTTCTGGCGGTCTACGCTGAAAAAAGCGAAGACGGAAAGAGCTTTCTGTTTAAGCGAGGGTACGAAAAGCTACTGAAAAACGCACGAACACTTGTACTCGAAGACGTCCTAACCACAGGCAGGTCAGTGCGCAGGGTGGTAGATGTTGCTAAACAGGCAGGTGCCATGGTGGTGGGAGTGGGTGCATTGTGGAACAGAGGCGGGGTAACTCCACAGTCCCTGAATGTTAACCGCCTGGAGTCTCTCATGGACATACGCTTTGAGTCCTGGGAGGAGAAAGACTGTCAGTTGTGTGTTAAAAAGATTCCTATCAACCTTGAGCTCGGGCATGGGGCTGAGTACATCAAACGGTTCCCTAGCTTTTAGTTAACAAAAGATAAGCGAAAGCTGTGCTTTCACTTATCTTTTTACAATTTTACTATAAATCTGCGGTGAAATATGTTACCATGTATCTATGAACATGAATCCCCTAGTAAACATTTTATTACGTACTCTTGCAGTAGGAGTTGCTGCGTTTATTACTCCTGGAGTTGTTATTACCAGCATATTTTCAGCAATAGTTGTTGCAATTATCATTGCTCTTTTGAACCACTATTTAAAGCCACTGTTAATAATTCTGACTCTTCCCGTAACTCTCATTACTTTAGGTTTATTTATTTTAGTAATCAATGCCTTTATGGTATGGTTAACCTCTGCCATAGTCCCCGGCTTTGAAGTAACAGGTTTTTGGAGCGCTGTATTGTTTTCAATCTTACTCACCCTATTTAATTGGGCTTTTGCAGTTGAGGGAGATAATAAGTAAAAAATCGTTTTTCCGTATTTGGATAGTTTGACCTGCAGGAGTATTTTATGGTATCATGCCTGTACTGTTAATTCGCGTTAAAGCCGAGTTGGATGACGATTTCTACACAAAATTTTTCTTTGAGATTAAGCTCACTTTTGACTATAAATAAAAGCTTTTTTCCAATCCCGCTAAACTAATGCGGGCATTTTTTGTGGTAGGATCTTCTTCCAAAGTAGGATAGAAGATTTTTATGTTATCAATTATTTACATACTGATAGGCCTGGCTATTGGGGCAGGGATAGGTTGGGTGCTCAAACAAAAGACTACTACTGCCAAAATTGGCAATGCAGAGTCCAAGGCAGAGAAAATTTTAGAGGAAGCCAAATCTAAAGAAAAAGAAATGCTCTTAGACGCCAAGTCTAAGGCTTTGGAAATAACAGAGTCTGCAAAGAAAGCAGAGGCTGATTTCAGAAGTCAGATTCAGCGTTTTGAAGCTCGTATAGACCGTCGTGAGAAAGAACTCGACACTAAGGAGGCACATTTGGACAAGCAGAAGGCCACTCTGGAAGCTAAGGGTGAAGAGATCAAGCTGTTGCAGGAAGAAATAAAAGAAGTTAAAACTAAACAGCTTCAAACTTTGGAAAAGATAGCATCTATGACCCGCGAGGATGCTCAGAAAGTTCTACTCGATAACGCTGAGAAAAGCGTTAAAGACGAAATGGTTCACTTGCACAAAAAGCTTCTGGAATCCACACGTCAGGATGCGGATGCGAAAGCTCGCGTAATTTTAGCTAATGCTATGGAGCGCGTAGTCTCAGAAGTTACCAGTGAAACTACAACAACGACGGTTGTTATCCCGAACGAAGAGCTCAAAGGCCGAATTATAGGTAAAGAAGGTAGGAATATACGCGCATTTGAACAAATGCTTGGCTGTGAAATTTTAATAGACGACAGTCCTGACACCGTTGTAATTTCTGGGTTTAACTCTGTACGTAGACATATTGCCAAACTAACTTTAGAGAAATTGGTTGCTGATGGTCGCATACACCCAGCGCGAATTGAGGAAGCGTATGAAAAGAGTAAGGCTGAAATAAATGAGCAGATTAAGAAAGCGGGAGAAGAGGCTTGTTATGAGCTTGGAATCACTAACTTCCCACCCAAGCTTGTGCATTTGGTTGGTCGCTTAATGTTCAGAACTTCTTATGGACAGAACGTATTACGCCACTCAACTGAAATGGCAAAAATTGGTGCAATAATCGCAGAGGAGCTCGGTGCTGATGTCAGCATAGTGAAGCAAGGTGCGTTGTTGCATGATGTGGGTAAGGCACTTGACCAGGAAGTTGAGGGTACGCACATTGAGATCGGTATCCGTATTGCTGAGAAGTTTGGCTTGGACCCAAGGGTTATAGAAGCTATAGAGTCGCACCACCATGATACCGATGTTTCTGAGGGTGCTTCTGCCAAGCACAAGCGTGAATTCTGTATTGAAGCCATGATTGTCGACTACTGTGATGGGATCTCTGGCGGACGACCAGGTGCACGTAAAGACTCTTACGAAAACTACGTTAAACGCTTAACTGACCTTGAGAACATAGCTACCCGCAACGAAGGTGTGCAAAAAGCTTATGCAATTATGGGTGGCCGTGAGATTCGTGTATTTGTGATGCCAGAGTTGTTGGATGACCTTTCATGCATGAAGCTTGCTCGTCAGATAGCTAACGATATTGAAGGTGAAATGAAGTTCCCTGGAGAAATTCGTGTACAAGTTATACGCGAAACCCGCGTCATAGAATACGCACGCTAGGTATTAGGCATTAGGCGTTAGAAACACAGAAATGAGTACTAGCTATAAAGATTTGATTGTTTGGCAGAAAGCAATTTTGTTAGTTAAAAGTATATATTATACAACAGAAAAGTTTCCGAAATCTGAAATATTCGGATTAAGTTCTCAAATGAGGCGCGCTGCTGTATCTATCACTTCGAACATAGCGGAAGGAAGATACAGGAGTAGCTCAAAGGAAAATAAGCATTTTTATTTGATTGCGTTTGGTTCTGGCGCGGAGTTGGAGACTCAATTGATTATTTCAAAAGAGTTGGGATTAATTAAAGTTCCTGAATTTCAAGAATTAACTAATTTATTGGCAGAAGTAATGAAAATGCTAAATGTCTTAATTTCAAAGCTGTCATTGCCTAAAGCCTAACGCCTAACAACCTAATGCCTAAAGTCTTACTACTAGGTGATATATTTGGAAAACCCGGGCGACAGGCTGTTGCTCGGGTTTTACCGTCTTTGCGCGAGGAGTACGGGTTAGACTTAATTGTAGCAAATGTTGAGAATTTAGCGCACGGCAAGGGTGTAACACCACGAACGTTAGCAGAGCTTAAGGCAATGGGAATAGATGTGTTTACTTCTGGTAACCACGTGTTTGACAGAGGTGGGCAGTATGAGGAGTGCTTTGAGAGGTTTCCAGAACTTATACGTCCCGCTAATTACGAGACCCTTGGACCTGGGACCATAGTGCCTGGCTATGGGTATATTAGAGTTGAAAAAAATGGACAGCAGTACTTGGTTATAAATCTGGGAGGTCGTGTGTTTTTTGAAAAGCAGTTTAAGGGTACAATAGCAAATCCGTTCCTTACCGCTGATAAAGTCATAACGCAAGAAGCTCAAAACGGTGATATAATAATTGTAGATTTCCACGCAGAAGCAACCAGTGAGAAATTGGCGCTTGGTCACTATTTGGATGGTAGGGTTTCCGCAGTAGTGGGGACGCACACACACGTACCAAGCGCGGATACTAGAGTAATGCCATCAGGCACATTCTTTCAGGCTGACCTTGGTATGACTGGCGTCCAACATTCCGCCATAGGAGCTACCTTTGAAAGCGTTATGGACATCTTTTTGGATAAAAAAGAAAAATTTAAAATGGAAGTGGCAGAAGGAGAGTGCGTGGTGAATGGGCTATTTATAAATTTCGAAACCAAAGAGTTGCAAAGGTTACAAAAGATGGTTGATTTATAATTTAGAACGCTTCTAAGAAGAATATACTTCCTGAGATTTCTGAAATTCTTGAGATAAATTTTCCATACTCATATAGCTTCAAAATCAAAATAGTATACAAGGGAGATTAGAAATATGCAAACATTTATTAACGAGTAAAAAACTTGCATTAAGATTATGTATTATATTGTTATACTCATTGCAGGGTTATTGTTGCCGACTTTAGCAAACATATGCTTACACGTCCTGGGACAAAGCAATTTCGATCCAAAACTGATATATGGTGTTGCATTTGTTGTGTTACTTGTAATAGATATTTTTTGTTCAAGAAAAATTATTCTTCAAAGCAAAGGATTACAATCAATACCACAGACAGTTAAGGGTCTGGGATTATTTTTAGCAAACTTTACTGGCATTCTTTTTTTCTTTATCTTATATAAAATTTTCACTCAAGGTCTGATATTAGGACCGTTTTAATCGATATGAATGGTTTTATAAAACCAGAAAATATAATTGCCCAGGTTGCGCTCAGGAGTGGCGACCGAGTTGCTGACTTTGGGTGTGGAAGCGGTTTTTATACTATTCCTGCTGCTAAGGCTGTTGGAGCCTCTGGACTTGTGTACGCCTTTGACTTGCTCGACGAGAAGCTTTCCGCAACGCTTTCTGCTGCTCGTGGATTTGGTTTGCATAACGTCAAGCCAGTTCGTGCGAATTTAGAACTACCCTTAAGCGGGGTAGAGCCATTAACTTTTGATATGGTACTTCTAGGGAACATTCTTCACCAGGTCCGTACAGCAGATGCGGTGCTTAGAAATGCTTATGGTTTGCTTAAAACAGAAGGAAGGTTGGTTGCTATAGAATGGAAGCCAGGAAATACCCCCTTTGGCCCAGCGCCTGAAAAGCGGCTTTCAGAAAGTACGCTGGCGTCGCAGCTCGAGAAGTTTCACTTTAAAAAACTAAAGAACCTAGAAGTAGACGGATACCACTATGCAGTCATATTCCAAAAATAAACCGCTCTTGCGGTTTTTTGTTAGAAAAATTAATATATGTAGGCTACTAAGTGTGGCTCTTGTAACTGCAGGAAACAGACGGAGGACTCATTTTGTAGCATGTAACACTCGGCTTCAGTTGTGTATACAAGACGGGTGTACACAACTTAAAACAAGGCAGCTTTCTCCAAGCTTTCGCCTTGTTTTTCATTTCTATATCCTTATATCTTTTCCCACAATTCATTAAAAAATAAACTAAGGGTCTGTTGTGTAACAGGGCTTTCTATTACTAGTGCCGTTATTTCTGGCTTAAATGAATAGATTGCAATCTTGTTTTCCCATATTTGAATCAGCCCACTGTCAAAGGCTGAGTTAACCGGGATAAGCTTTGTGTGTCTCAACTCTTTTGCATCTTTGTCCTTCCTCATTTCACCAAACGGTGTGTTTAAGATAATTGCCCGTAGGGGAATTCTTCTTTCCACCCGTTGCTTTACAAATTCTTTCATAAAGTCACCTGAGGCTCTGTAAATTTCGTCTGCAGAGCCAAATGCCAAAAGTTCTTGAGCTTCTGAGTATACTTCCCGCAGTACCGTCCTCAAGCCTTCCATGCCTTCATAGTACCTAACTTTTGCCTCGTGTTTTGAAGAGCCATAGAGAGAGTTAAGTGTGGGGACAGCTTTAGCGAGCAGCTTTGTTTTTTCCTCATAACCTGCTAGAACTTTGCGAGGGTCGTGAGCGCCAAATAGTAGTGATTGTTTCTTGCGGAAGGTAAATGCAAGACCCTTTTCCGTGAGACGTTTTAAAATGACCTCAGCGCTTGATCTTGGGATTACGGAAAGTGTTGCGACTTGTCCAACGGTGGCGCTGCCAAGCTCAAGAAGCGCAAAATACACTTTCGCTTCGTTGGGTTTCAAATTCAATATTTGAGCTATGGTGTTTTTATGCATAAAAATGCCAACATTTATGTTGGCAATAACTACATAGAAATTACCATATTATTTGGGTAAATACAATACTTCACACTATTTGTGCCACAGTTATTGATACTCACCATAGATGGCTCTATGATGTGAGGTATATGAAAAAATATATTATTTTTGGTATTAGTGTGATAGTAGTAGGCGCGTATAGTATGTTGGCTCAGCGAGATATAGAGGGTAATGTCTATAAGGTGGGGCTTTCGCTCCCACTCAGTGGGAACTTCGCAAGCACTGGGGAGGATGTGTTAAGTGGTATACAATTAGCAGTTAAGCACATTAAGGCTGAGAGGGGGGTGGAAATACATCTTGTGGTTGAGGACTCGAAGGCTGACGCAAAAAGTGCTGTCGATGTTGCGCACAAAATGTTGGATGTCGATAAGTTACCTATGGTTATCTCTGGACCAGGTTCCAGCGCCAATCTTGCAGCAGCTCCGATATATGAGCAACGTAGAACTTTTTTCTTTGTCGTTTCTCAAACACCTAAACTAAACAATGCAGGTGAATATATTTATAAGTTTTCTCCAGATGTTCCAAAAGAAGCCGTGCTGATGGCTAAGCATTTGCATGAAACAGGTATAAAACATTTGGGTATTATATTTGACTCAAGCAGCGACACTTCATTTACAATCAATGAAGTTCTATTAAAGGAGTTTATGGTTGGGAGCAGTACTGCTACCAGCGAGGCAGTAGACGCAAAAACTTCAAACGATTTTCGCTCCTCTTTAACAAAGATTAAGGCAGCAAATGTGGACGCGCTATTTTTAGCCCCCGGCCCAGACAAAGTTATTGCGCAAGTTATTAACCAGGCACGAGAGCTGGGGATTAACGTACCGCTCTTCAGCTGGTCTCCCCTTGAAACCAAGACAATCATAGACTCAGCAAAGCAAAATGCAGAGGGTATAGTCTATACAGCGCTGCCGTTTTCTTGTGAGTATGGAAATACCCAAATGAAGTCATATTGTGATGAGTTTGAGAAGGCGTATCCGGGAAAAAATCCTTTGCATTTTGGCCCCCAGGCATATGATGCGCTTGTTTTGTATATAAATGCCATACTAACAGCAGGACTTAAGCCTGAGGACCTGCAAAGCCAGGACGGCAAAGACCGTTTGCGCTATGAATTAGCAAAAATAAAGAACTATGAAGGGGTAAGCGGGGATATATCTTTGGATGAAAAAGGGAACATAACAGAAAAAGCATTCCAGTTGCGTCAAGTCAAGGATGGTAAATTTATTCCTTATATAAAATGAAAACGCGCTGCTTGAAGGCAACGCGTTTACTGGGGTTATCTCAACATATCGGCGCTTGAGCCGGTAGGATATGATAACTTCTTCGCCGTCAAGCCAGGTTGTCCTTGAGAACCAGACGCCTCCGTTACCGTGCAGCCAGATCATAAACCTATGATTTTCCACAAGGATCTGGTTTTTTTCCCTACAGTGGACTTTGACTGGGACACGTCTCATATCACCTCCTGAGCACTCCAGTAGTTTCGAGCCTGTGGATGATTTGTTTGGCAGTCGTACCTCTCCCTGCTTCTCGAATAAGCAGGCGTTTTTCTACGCTGCTGGGGTTTGTTCCAAACAAAATATTAAAAACTATTTGCCATCTTCTTCTTGTATCTGCCTTGCGGCCAGTAGTTCTTTTCATGGATCCTCCATATTTGCAATATTATAGCATGTAATAGTTTATATAAAGAAATTGTGAAATATTTACAAAAATATCATATTTTGTTATAAATATAACATATGATAAAGATAAAAGACGCTCTCGCAGAGGTATTAAGGGGAAATGAGTACTTAGACTATGCATTGCATCATAATTTGCTAAATAACGCACAGGTAGCTAAGTATTTGCTCCCGTATATAGAAATCCGCACTAAGAAAAGTGTAAGTATGGCTGCGCTTCAGATGGCACTCGTAAGGTACAATAAGGAGCTAAATAAAAAAAGAAACAAAACGCAAAAAAAGCCAAAAGGTGAAAGGATTTCTACCATACTCGGGCTTCGTATAGAGACTTATTCAAATGACATAAAAACTCACGCTAAGATTCAAAAGTTTTATGAATGCATCTCTGAGAAAAGTGGATACTTAAGTATAACCGAAGGATTAGACGAGATTACAATAGTTTATGAGGAAAAGTTCGTTAATCTTGCTATTTCTGAAAAACCCAAATTTACATTACTTAATGTAGCAGCTGTAAACCTTCACTTTTCCGCTGAGTATTTAAAATATTCTGGAATGCTACATTCAGTAATGCATACTATGCTGGTTCAGGGAATAAACATATTAGAAGTGGCATCCACTTCCACTTCCATAATATTGTACGTACACTCAAAAGACGTAAAGCTTGCGTTTAACACGCTTTATGATAGACTGTTATAGACGTTTTTTTTGTACAAACTTTAGTTTCAGATTGGAGGAAGCATGTCAATTCACGCAGTTCAGAGTAAGAAAATGCTCGCATTTACTGCCCTATGGCTCACGCAAGTTTTCCTTTGTTTTGTATTGCTTGAGTACATACTGCGAAATTCGAGTCGACAAGTTGCTGGTTATTTGGGGCATACATTGCTAAGTTTGGCTAATGTTGGGATAGCTTATGTAATCCTAACCTATAGGTCATACAAGAGTAACAAGCGCATTTATGAAGTTGAAGTGTTTTACAGAGCTATTGCATTCATTGCACTCTGTATCTTCGCTGCTTCGGTAGCGCTTACCTCTGTATTAGTTGCATTCTTTCACGGTTCATTTTCCCAGCCTATCCCCCGTTGGTATGAGTTGGGGTCTGTACTGGTAATTGTTGCCACGTTAGTCTGTGTCACTACAGCCGTAGTCGGGGCCTGGCGAAAGAAAGCATTTACCTAAAAAAACGCGGTGCTCCAAGCGAGCACCGCGTTATAGATTTTAAAATGGCATAATATCTATATCTTGGACATCCACATGAGCGGGTTGGTTAACAACACAAGATATAACCCATGCAATGTCTGCAGCTTCGAGCAGGGGAGGAGGGTACGGGAGCCCATAGTTCTCACAACGGCGTTTTAGTGCTTCTTCTGTAAAAAAGTCTGTTCTCACCATGCCCGGGTTTACAGTACAAACCTTTATACCAAAGGGTTTTAGCTCCAGACGTGTTCCTTGGCTGTAGCCCTGCAAGCCAAATTTTGTTGCATTATAGTATTCGCCATTGCTACTCGCTTTCTTAGCTGCCACAGAGGCAATGTTGAGTATAAGCCCGGATTTCTGTTTTTTCATATACGGCACTACTAGCTGAGTCAGCTGCGCGAGGCCAATTACGTTGGTTTCCATCATGTCTCTGAACTCGACAATGTTCATATCTTCTATGCTCGCAAAAATTCCATACCCAGCGTTATTAAGCAGAACGTCAATGTTACTAAATTTTGCAATAGTTTTTGTGACTACTATCTGAAGGGATTCTTTATTTCGCACGTCTCCTTGAAGTACCAAAAAATTTTCAGGTGAAAACTTTTCCGCTAGGCTTGCCTGCAGTGCTTCTGTCTTTTCGCCATTGCGAGAAAATGCAGCAACTTTATGACCCTCTTGTAAGAGCAGAAAAACAGCTTCCCTTCCAATCCCCCGAGTACCACCGCTAACTAATATAACCTTTTGCATGATTATTCAGACTTTATTATGTTAATAACATTATCCGTTCCATTTTGAAATCATGATGAGGTCGTCTTTGCCTACTAGTCCTTGTTTGCGCAAGTGCTGCCAGATTGTTTCGGTGACGAAAGGCATAAAGGGGTGCAGAAGTTTGAGTATGTTTATGAGTACGTGAATCAGTATTTTTTGTGTATTTTCTTTGAGTGCTTCGTTTTGCATTTGTGGCTTGCTTGTTTCTACATAGACGTCAGCAAATTCTGTCCAGGTGAACTGGTATATTTCTTGTGCAGCTTCATGGAAACGGAATTCCTCGAGGTTATTGGTGATCTTTTTAATAGCTGAATCTAATTTTTCAAGGATGTCCTTGTCGGCCTTAGTTTTGGCTTCGTATCTCCAGTCTGTTTTTTCTACATTCATTAAAATGAAGCGTGAAATATTCCAGAGCTTGTTGGCAAAGTGCTTCATGCCTTTTATTTTGTCTTCAGCAAGTGGGATGTCGGTTCCTGCTGAGGTAGAGAAAACCAGAGCAAAACGCAATGCGTCGGTGCCATAGGTGTCTATGACGCCAAGTGGGTCTATGATGTTCCCTTTGCTTTTACTCATTTTTTGTCGGTCTTTGTCACGCACGAGACCATGTAGGTACACCGTTTTAAACGGAACTTGCCCTAGGTGGTAGGTAGACATGAGAATCATGCGGACGACCCAAAAGAAGAGGATGTCATATCCTGTTTCCAGCACATCTGTTGGGTGGAAGTCTACTAAATCTTTAGTCTTTTCTGGCCAGCCAAGAGTTGAAAATGTCCAAAGTCCCGAAGAAAACCAGGTGTCCAAAGTGTCAGGATCTTGTTCCCATCCTTCGCCTTCAGGCGCAGTTACGCCACAGTAAGTTTCGCCATTTTTGTACCAAACAGGAATTCGGTGACCAAACACAATTTGCCTAGAAATGCACCAGTCTTTAAGATTATCAACCCACTGGTTGAAATAGATTTTTTTGTGATATTCAGGGATTATGTTAATTTGCCCACTTTCAACAACATGGCGCAAAATTTGAACAATGGCAATCTCTTCGCCCTGGGAGATGCCTGTAATTTCACCAGTTTTTATTTTGAATTTTTTGTTTACGTCAACAAACCACTGTTCGCGGATTTGTGGTTCTATAATTCCACCACCTCGTGAATTTGTTGCCAGGCGATGTTGATATTTATCGTCTATTTTTTCTACCAAACCTTTTGCCTGTAGCTTTTCTATAATTAATGGTCTGGCTTTCTTTATGTGTTGCCCCTCAAATTCTCCTGCGATAGGGAGGAGGAGGCCTTTTAGATCTATTATTTGTTCTATGTCTAAGTTGTGCCGTTTGGCTATATCATAGTCGGTTGCATCATGGGCAGGAGTGATGGTCATAACGCCCGTACCAAACTCCATGTCTACTGACTCGTCTTTAATAACCGTGGAAGTAATTTTTCCATTGATCCACTCAACATCAATTTGGTCGCCGTGTTTAAATTGGCTGTATCTTTTATCGTCTGGGTGCATAACGACGTACTTGTCACCAAACTTGGTTTCGGGCCGGGCAGTACCTATGATAAACGGTCCATATTTTAAGTAGTAAAAACTAGTAGTTTCATCTTTCCATTCTATTTCCTCATCTGAAACATTTGTCTGAAGTTTCGGGTCCCAGTTTACTAGGCGGTTGCCGCGGTAAATAAGTCCGTCTTCAAACATATTTTTAAAAGCGGTAGCAACGGCTAAGTTTCTTGGCTCGTCGAGCGTATATGCTAGTCGTGACCAATCACAAGAGGCACCCATTTTTTTAACTTGTTCCAGTATAATGTGCTGGTGCTTCAGCGCATAGTCATTAACTAGTGCTACGAACTCCTCGCGTGAGAAATCGCGACGAGTTTTGTTCTCTTTTTTGTAGAGCTCATTCTCTACTTTTGCCTGAGTTGCAATAGCAGCGCTATCTGTTCCCGGGACCCACAATGCACGCTTGCCGCGCATACGCTCAAAGCGAATCAGGATATCTTGGATAGTTAAAAACAACGCATGGCCGACATGTAGCACACCAGTAACATTTGGTGGAGGCATAGTAATGGCATAGGGTCGTCTGCCTTGTGCGTCTGGAAGATTGTCGGGGTTGAAATACCCCGACTTTTCCCATAATTCATAAATTTTCGCCTCTTCTTCTGTTGGGTTATATGTTTTGGAAAGTTCCATAATATAAAAAGCACTTAATAATCTGCGCTCCCAATAGGGAAGGTACCAGCGCGAATGAGTGCTTAACTTTATGGCAGTTACGGTGCCGACCGGCAGGTTCTACTAAGCTTTCGCGTTTCTTCCTGCGCAACCTCAGAGACAGCTGAGGTATGTGCTTTAACGTTATAGTTTTATTTTTTCATTAATCCCTGAAATTGTCAATTGAATATGTATGCAGAATATGGTACTCTGTTGTATACACATGAAAAAAGTCCGCTTATTTTTTAAAGCTTTAATGAATGTCAGAGTAACGCTACGCGTTGCTTTTTTTCTGGCGTTTAGACAGATTCGCCGATCAAGCAAATGGACTACCGGTCTAATTATTTTTATTATGATGCTGACGTTCTTGAATTTAGTAGTGGTTTCAGGGTTATTGGTTGGCCTCATCTCTGGTTCTTATGTCCAGTTTAGGGACCACTATGCAGGGGATGTGCTCATTACTCCGGCTCCTGGCAGGACATACATTGAGGACTCTCAAGATATAGTAAGTTATGTCAAGGGTTTGCCGGAGGTTGAGACTGTCTCTTCAAGGACTTCCATTTTAGCTCAGGTAAAAGGTACGTTAGATGAAAATCCTAAGGCCAAGGAAAAGCCCAATGTGTCTGGAGGTGCGATTATTGGCATTAATCCAGATGAAGAAGAAAAATTAAGTGAATTCTCTAAGTTTGTTTTGGAAGGGCAAAACCTTAAAAATGGTGAAGAAGGTTTTATTTTGATCGGTGCAAACTTGATCAAAGAATATTCTACGTTCGGCGATGTAGACATTCCAGGCCTTGAGTTACTTAAAAATATAAAAGTAGGGGACAGGGTTCGGGTTAGTATTGAAACTGAAGCAGGGCCAGCAGAAAAAGATGTGATTGTAAAAGGAATTATGAAAAGCAAGGTTGACCAAATCTCTCAGCGGTATTTTATGGTTGATAAAGAGCTGCGTCGTATGTTGCCGGCCAATAGACTTGAGCTTCAGGAGATAGCTATAAAATCTAAACCAGATATGGGTAGGTTGGTTGCAGACGATGTTATGGCACATTTCAACAATCCACGTGTCAGGGTGCAGACGTATCAAGAAGCCATCCCTTCTTTTTTGCGTGATATAGAAACAACATTTGGCATTCTGGGAAACTTTCTATCGAGCTTCGGTTTGATATTAGCCTGTATTACAGTGTTTATAGTTGTATTCATAAACGCTGTAAACAGGCGAAAGTATATAGGTATACTCAAGGGAATTGGTGTCGAGCCGCGAGTGATTACGCTTGCGTACGTATGTCAGGCGGTTTTTTATGGAGTCGCAGGTGCTACCATTGGGCTAGTTATTACATTTGGGTTACTCAAACCATTTTTTGAAAGGAACCCAATCAACTTTCCTTTTTCAGATGGCATCTTGGTTGCAACGCTTGATGGCTCGCTCCTTCGAGTTGGAATTCTCCTCTTTGTAACAATTTTGGCCGGGTTTATACCTGCATATATGATAGTAAGAAAAAATACTTTAGATTCAATATTAGGACGCTAGTATGATTAAGGCTCAGCATATTGTAAAAACTTTTATTAACGGGGATGTCGTGACACCCGTGCTCAAGGGAATAGACCTGGACATTCGCTCAGGCGAGTTTGTAGCTATTATTGGGCCTTCAGGCGCTGGCAAGTCAACACTTATGTACCAATTGTCTTTGCTTGATCACCCTACTAAGGGAAGTATAGTTATTGATGGCAGGGAGACTGCTGAGATGAACATTGCCGAACGCACGGCATTCCGCTTGCATGAGCTTGGGTATGTGTTTCAGGACTATGCTATACTGCCTGAGCTTACGGCCGTGGAAAATGTTATGACTCCTATTCTCATGAAAGGAACACCGAAAAAAGAAGCCAGAAAAATCTCACTCCAAGTGTTGGACCAAGTGGGATTAAGTGACCGAGTCGACTTTCTTCCAAATAGGCTTTCAGGTGGACAACAGCAGCGTGTCTCTATTGCTCGCGCGATTGCACATGAGCCTAAAATTTTATTTGCTGACGAACCTACAGCCAACTTGGATACAGTTACTTCACGAGAAATACTCTCTTTATTTATGGATCTGCATGTAAAGGGTCAGACTATTGTTATGGTGACCCATGAAAAAGAGTTTGCAGAAATGGCTGAGAGGATTATTGAACTAAAGGATGGACGGATAATCAGTGACAAAAAAACCACCTAAACAGAGGTGGTTTTTGTTCGTGGGTATTATCTGGTTACAGAGACTGTTTGCCCAAGTTCAGCACTTGGTGCGCCTATGGTAATGCGTCCGTTACTGTCTTGTCGAGCGGTATAGCCGGTGTTATAATCTGTGGTTGAGGTCCATACTCCGGTAGAAGGGTCAACAGGTAATTGCGGAATATATGTTGGCACCAAACAGGCAAGGTTTACGGTGCTTGTACCCGTGCTTGCGATTGTAGAGGTTGCGGTTGAGATAGAAGCACAGAGGGTTCCGCGGTTATCCGCCAAGTTTTGGCCTAACGCATTTAAGAGAGCACTGGCATCACTCCAGCGTTGTGCGTTTCTGGATTGTGCGAACTGGCGAGCTGGGTTAATTGCAATTAAAACAATTCCTGCGAGCAAGGCAATAATACCTATAACTACAAGGATTTCGATAAGCGTAAACCCTCGTTGATTTGTTTTTTTCATACTCTATTATATTTAATTTATAGCTTACGTATATTGTACCACACTATTTTAGATTAGCAATTAGATTCCACAAGACGGGCCGGAGTACGTTGGATTTTCAAGCCATGAAGTGATGGAGATTGAGCTATTGGTAAGGGATGCTGTAACTTGCAGATTAGTGTAAGAATCTTTATGTTTCGCTCTAGTTAATATAACTCTGGTCGAACCGGTTCCTACTGAGCATACTTTGCACCCAGTTCCCGCAATTGCGTCTAAAGTGATGGTTTGCCCACCACTCGCAACTGAGTAGGATGGGTTGTTAGCAACGTACAGCAAGGCTTCGTCAGCACACGCTTCAGCCAGGTACCTGCTAATTTTTTTATTTTCACGTGATATAACATTAAAGCGTGCAAAGAAACTTACCTGGCTCAATGCTAGTGTGATTATGAGGAGCACGGACATTAAAACTATAACTGATACAAGTGCTATGTACCCTTCTTGTTTCATCTTGATGTGTAGTTTAATTGGTGGGCTATACCTTCAACCGTAACCGCTGCCTGAAGTTTGTCTGGCGGTCCGGTTGTTTTTGTGAACTGGACAGCATCTACTTTAACTGCATAATTGTTAAGCAGGGTAGCAGTTGCCGTTCCTCTTTTAAGTGCCATGTTTTTGTTAGCGGTATCATAGCTAAACACGAGCGTAGTCCCCATTTTTTGTACGGTTAGGCTCTGAGTACTCGTGGCTACAGAAAAGCTCGTTGCCCCGTCTAACGCCCAGTTGATTTTTGAGAGTATGAAATTAGCCTCTTCTTGAGCGACTACATGGGATTGGGTTATTTCCGTATTTCGTATGATATTAGTAATACTGATAATAGACCCACCCATGATAAACGCAAATAGGGTAATGTATATAAGCACTTCAATAAGGGTAAAACCATCAGTGCTTTTATTGCGGAGGGTTGTCTTGGTCATAAATTATTCGAAGAGAATCGTTGCTTTTGGCAGATATTACAATGAGGTCATCAATATAGTCTAGGCCGGTTGTTTCTTGTGAAAAATTAAAAGAACTGTACTGTACCATGGTACTAGGATTTGCAACTCCCCAGACTTGGAATTCCTGGTTTGGGTCATTTGTGCCGACAAACAGTAAGTCTCTGAGTACAAGAATATTCGTTATACCGTTTTGAGTACCTAAATTTGTTTGTGCGGTTCCTAGCAGGGTAGGGGATGTAGGATTAGTAATATCGTACGCATAGATCTCGGGATTCGTATTATGTCCATCCCGTCCAAAAAACATCTTATTTCCAGATAATGATATAGCATTAACAGGTTCATTACCAACAAGGTTTAGGCTGGTAAGAGTAGTTATGTTGCTCGTATTAGTGACGTCTAGAATCCGCAGTTCTGGGTCGCTTCCTGTACTTGAAAGGCCCAGGTATGCAATGGTTCGTGTGCCTCCACTGATTAACTCGTTTCTGATTTCTATATCCCGCACATCTTGGTTAACGGAAATTTTTCCAAGCAATGTTGGGTTTGAGGGAGTACTAACGTCATATATCTGAAATTCATCCCCGTTTGTTGCTCGTGTGCCAATATATACTCGATTGTTATAGAATGTGATCGACTGCCCTTCGGGGTCCGGATTTCCTATTCCTTCAAGTTTTTTCTCTGCTACCACTACAGGGCTTGCCGGGTTTGTGACATCTATTATTTGTAATTGTTTGTTTTCATCCTCTTGTGCTGCAAAGATATAGTAGTTGTCACCGACTTTTGCGGCGTCGAGCGCATTGACCCCACTGCCCGTATCTATTGAATTCACCAGCGTGGGATTATTTAGTTGGGTAAAATCAAAGATCCATAAATCAGGGCTTGAGGAAGTGCTATGTACAGACGAAAGAAAAATATACCTGACGCCGTTTACCCGCTGTAAGTCCAAGTCTGTGCCATTATTGCCACCAGGGGAAATATCTATAGAGTCATAGGTGCCTGGATTAAGCCAGGTGTTTGGAAACCCGATTCTACAATCACCGCCGAAGCGGAATGCTTCAGGTGGATTGCTGATATAAGTTTCCAGCTTTGTCGTTTGAGGCCGATTATTGCGGTTCCAGGTAACTTGCGAGGAAACGTGCTTGAGGCAGTCAAAGTTTTCTACGGAGAGCTGTGAACTATATATACCGTTTGTCGTAGAGGTAGCAGTGATCGACTCGAAGTTTGTTTTTGCTGTTTTGCGTGCATTTTCAAGCTGAAGTATTGCCATTTGCAACGCTTCGTCGTTGGTATAGCTGTCAACAGTAAGAGATTGGCTGCCAAATCCCAAAATAGTAAGGGATGTTAAACTGACGACCAGCAGGCTTAATGCAACCAACATTTCAACTGTAATAAAACCCATTTTATTACCACGAAATCGCGCCTTCGCTTGATATTGAAATTGTTCCGGTTTTTCCATGGTCATTAGTTATGGTGAAATTTACCGCCGTTGTGTCTGCTGATAATTGCGTAAACACCACGTCATAAGGGAAAGTGATACCTGCCAGTCTTACTCCGCCTTCGAACGCGAAAACCTGATTCGTGCTTGTTCCGGTCGTGTATGGAAACCTGAATAAGGTGATTTGATTGGCTTCTAAGCGTACCCCATGTTTGCTTTCAGCTATATTGCTCAAGGAGTTTTGCCGTGCGGTGACAAGGACGCTTCGCAGCACTTCTCTTGAAGTGCGGAACTGATAGCCCCTAAAAGAGGAAGTGCCTATGATTAAAGTCAGAGAAGTAATAGCCGTCAATAAAGCTATAACCATGATAACTTCAAAGTATGTTATCCCGGCTTGGTTACTGTGGGGTAATATGCTGGGTGACTTCATAGATAGGCGTAATGATAGCAATTGCAATAAAACCTACAAGCAAACCCATGACAATCATAAGAGCAGGTTCAAGTATGGTAGATAAGTTTTGGGACTTGTCATCCACCTCGTTTTCATATAACTCAGCTAGAAAGGTGAAAGACTGACCTAAATTTCCGGTGCCTTCACCTACACTGATCATTTGGGTTAAGATGTCTGGAAAAAGAAAACGGTCTTTTTCCATGAGCTTTGAGGTTCGCTCTCCGGTTGTTACCATTTTTTTTATTTTAAGCACTTCTTCTTTATATGCCAGGTTTGGGGTGGTTTGGGCGGTAATCTCCGCCGCTTCTTCAATATGGACTCCGCTTTTTAGTAATAGGCCGAGAGTCCTACAGAAGTTTGCTAAATTATAGCTGCGAATCATTCCACCTATGGCTGGTGTGCGCATGATCCAGCGGTCGACTTTTGCTTTTATAAATTTGACGCGTAATAGGAGCGATCCGCTGAGCAGGGCAAGTCCGGCTGCACCAATAATAGCCCACCAATAATTCAGAGCGGAGTTGCTAATAAAAATCAAGAATTTTGTTGACCAGGGTAGGTCAAACTTTAGATTACTAAAAATAGGAAGAACTTTTGGGAATACATAGAGTGTAAGTACACCCGTAATGCCGAACGTTGCTATCATGATGACGACCGGATATATGAGCGCCCCGCGAACTTTACGCCGCAACTTTTGTCTTTTTTTTAGCTCGTCACCTAAATATAATAAGTTTTTTTCCAATCCACCCGTGGTGTCTGCTATCTTGATGACATTAATGACAAAGTCTCCAAAAATTTTTCTAAACTCTTCTATAGACTTGGAGAGAGAAACTCCGTTTTCAATTTGTGAAGCAATGCGTTCTATAATATATTTTGTGTTGTTAGAAAGCGCTTGCTTTTCAATAAGCTTCAAGCTCTGCAGTACCGGAATGCCAGACTTAATCATAAGTGAGAGCTGGGTGAGGAATAAAATTTGCTCATCCAGCGACAAGTGTAGCATGAAAGGTTTTTTTGGGATTTTTGGTTTTGTTATTTGAGCGGTGCTATTCATACATTACACGCAAAATTTCTTCAATGGACGTGATGCCAGCGCGGGCTTTCTCAACTCCGTCATAGAGCATAGGTACCATGCCTTGCGCCACTGCTACTTCTTTAATGTTAGCCGCCGAGGCACGGTTAAGTACAGCTTCCCTGACTTTTTCATCCATAAGCAGGACTTCGTAAATTCCCAAACGTCCTTTATAGCCTGTTTTGCTGCAAGCTTCACAGCCTTCACCGGCATAAAAGATTTCGTCTGCTTTAATCCCTGCATCTGGCATTGCTTGCTGTAGGGCTTGAACTTCAGCGTCAGTGAGCTTGTGTTCTACTTTGCAAGACGGGCATAGTTTCCTGACAAGACGTTGGCCAATGGCAATATTTACCGTGGATGCAATAAGGTAGGGTTCAATGTTAAGGTCGAGCAAACGAGGTAACGTGGTTGCTGCGTCATTAGTGTGGATAGTAGAAAGTAAAAGGTGGCCTGTCAGTGCGGTGTTCACTGCAATGCCCGCTGTTTCTTTGTCCCGAATCTCGCCTACCATAATAATGTTCGGATCCTGTCTGAGCAGGGACTTAAGACCATTAGCAAAGGTTAAGTCTGTTTGTGGGTTAATCTGTATTTGCTCTATTCCAGCAATCGTGTATTCTACCGGATCTTCAAGTGTAACAATTGAAACTTCGCTTGTATTTAAGAGTTTTAAGATAGTATAGAGTGTTGTAGTCTTTCCACTACCGGTTGGTCCTGTGGCCAGGATCATCCCATATGGGCGTTTGATTGCTTTAAGTATTCTGTTTTCGTTAAGCTCACTTAAGCCCAAGGCTTTTAGTTCGTATTTACCTTCGTCATTGGTGAGAAGCCTTAGTACCGCGTTTTCACCATAGTAAGTAGGGGCTATGGACACACGGATGTCTATAGGCTTTCCGCCAGCCTCAAAGCGAAATCCACCATCTTGGGCAGCTTGATGCTCGTCAATGCGTAAACCAGAGAGAATCTTAATGCGACTGATTATTTCCGTATAGCGGTCCTTGGGAAAACGAAACATATCTTGCATGATGCCATCTATGCGATACCGGATACGTGCGTCATCATGGGTCGGGTCAATGTGTATATCAGATGCGCGAAGGTAAAACGCTTCGTCTAAGAGTTTGTTTACAATTTCAATAACTTGAATTGATTTCCCTTCAGTAAAAGATTTCAGTATTTCTTGGTCTTCCGCAATCTTTGTTTGGGCATCCCCTATGTCAGTTGCCTTTTCTAAGACAACTTTTTCAGCTGTCGGCTCTACTCTCTCAGAGGTTGTATCAATTTCTGCCTTAGCTTTTTTTGGGATCTTAGTTTTAGCTTTCTTAGTATTAGCTTCTTTTTCTTTAGGCATATAGCGTTATTATATCACGCATTGCATCAAAGAGTGTTATTAGACAAATCGCTTAAATATGGTCCCCATTACCGTTACACTATCTCCCAGTTGGGATCAGCTTTTACATTTAAAGGACTGACTCCTTTTGAGCCATTTCGCAAGTTGAAGTATGCGGCCATTGCTATCATTTCAGCATTGTCAGTGCACAAGGAATGTGGGGGCTTTAAGAATTTAAGTCCTTCTTCGGCGCATTTTGCAGCAAGTGTTTCTCGTAGCATTTTGTTTGCAGAAACTCCACCGCCCAGTGCGATAGTTTTTACTTTGTACTTTTTTGCTGCTTGAAAAGTTTTAGTGCTGAGTACACCGATAGCAGTATTTTGGAAACCGGCACAAATATCTGCAGTATCTTGCTCGGTGAGGATTTTATACTCTTTTTGAAGTAGTTGTCTCACTGCAGTCTTAAGACCAGAGAAAGAAAAATTAAAATCCCCAGAGTGCAGCATGGGCTGGGTAAAGAGTATTTCCTTTTTTGCGTGTGCAGCAATTTTAGAAACTTCAGGGCCCCCAGGGTAGGGAAGTCCAAGCATTTTCCCTACCTTGTCGAAAGCCTCCCCTACTGCATCGTCTACTGTTTGGCCAATAACCTTGTATTTGTTTTCCGCTGTCATAAGCACAAGCATGGTATGACCCCCGCTTACAATAAGCGAGAGTAAGGGGAAAGCAGTTTTGCCGTTTTGGAAGGCCGAGTACAAATGCCCTTCCATGTGGTTTGTGGGGAGAAGGAGTTTCTTAGTCGCATACGCAAGCCCCTTAGCGTATTCCACGCCCACAATGAGAGAAGGTATAAGGCCTGGCCCGGAAGTTACCGCAATGTAGTCAAGGTCGTTGAGTTTTTTGTTGGCGACTTTCAAAGCTTCTGCGACAACAGGACCAATATTCTCTATATGATTACGCGCAGCCATTTCCGGAACTACACCCCCATACTGGGCATGTATCTGTGCCTGAGAATTAATAATAGTAGAAAAAGATTTGAAGTTTGGGTCTACTGTATCCATCCTTCCTGCCAGAACGCTTGCCGCTGTTTCGTCACAGCTAGATTCAATACCTAAAATTACAACTTGTTTTTTCATTATATGATGTGTAAAGTAAAGAATATCATAACATAATCTTACCAAAAAAGGAGGTGCTATGTGGTATATCCCTCAGGTGGGTGAATTCGTAATGCGGGTAGATGAACATATGGGCATGGGCGAATTTACCTGAGCCAAAGGTTCGTGGGGCCAGGTGGTCCGCAAGAATGGATCTGTGGCATTTATTAAACTGGCATGCTTTTGCATGACAGATATTGACGGAAGGCGTCCGTGCGAGGAACCTGACGCTACAAACGAGCGCGAATGGGATGGAGCTGAATGTATTCAGCTTGAACCTGATTGGGTTGAAGTAGAAATGCGGAAGCATAAAGCACGTTGGCCAAAAAAAGTCAGGGGCAGAGATACCAGCTTTACAATTGAGTTGATGTGCAAATGTAAAATATATTTGCCATTTACTTGTTGGCTTTTTCCGCAGGGCGTCATGTATCTGATTCCTTTTCACAGTGGATGCTCATGGTCGGGCGCGGGGTTGCACAATAAAGAATATTTGCAAATAATGAAGCTAATTTTAAGGGCTATCCCGCGTCAAGAAAGTGACAATTTGCCAAAGGTAGAGTAAACATTTTCTCTGCCTTTTTCTTTTGCAAATTTTTTTTAATATATGATATAATTGTAAACGGATAGGGGGCTTTTCCCGAGGCTGCCTCGGGACTCGGGTCGAAAGCCGTACTTCTGTCTATCTGAAAGTTTAGTATTACGTATGTCAATGGAAATGGACGAACAGTTCGTTGAATACATTGTGAAGGCTCTGGTTGACCATCCTGACGATGTAAAGACCGAACGCAAAGTTGATGAGATGGGTGTGTTAATCACTCTCCACATCAACCCAGCTGACATGGGTCAGGTCATTGGCCGTCAAGGTCAGACCGCTAAAGCAATCCGCACACTTCTTCGTGTTGTTGGCGCTAAGCACAAAGCCCGTGTTAACCTGAAGATCCATGAACCAGAAGGTTCTCACCGTTCCTTTGCTCCTCGTAGTGACGCCTCATCAGGCAGTGCGACTAGCAGCATCAGCGACGATGGTATGGATGACTTCAAGCTCTAACTATCCGCTAGTTTTAGAGATAAACCAAACTCCGCAATCTTCTCCGCCCGGATGGGCGGAGGTTGCGGAGTTTGTGTTTAAACTTATGAAAAAAATTTCGATTAAAATCATTACACTGTTTCCGGGCTTCACTGACCACTATGCGACCTTTGGCATTATCGCTCGGGCTGTGAAGAATAAGATTGTAAAGTTTGCCTCAGTGG
Source organism: Patescibacteria group bacterium (assembly GCA_035628335.1). GTDB lineage: Bacteria > Patescibacteriota > Doudnabacteria > UBA920 > UBA920 > DASPKA01. The sequence goes on from DASPKA010000026.1 coordinate 40,161, forward strand.
ACTTAAGGCCTTTTGGTGTAGATGCACGAAAAACCGTAGATGACCGGCCATATGGTGGTGGGGTAGGTATGGTGCTTCGCCCGGATATTGTTTATAAAGCTATTATGCGAAGCAAGTCGAAAGTCGAAAGTCGAAAGTCGAAAGTAATACTGCTTACCCCACAAGGGAAAACTTTTTCTCAAAAGCTCGCACAGGAGCTGGCTGAGCAAGAGGAGCTGGTGTTTGTGTGTGGTAGGTACGAGGGATTTGATGAACGCATTCGCAAGTTTGTGGATATAGAAATTTCCATCGGTGATTATGTCCTTATGGGTGGGGAGCTTCCTGCGTTGGTTATTTCTGAAGCTGTGTTGCGTTTAGTTCCTGGTGTGCTTGGTAAAGATCACTCGGCAGACAAAGAAAGTTTTTCAGAACAGATGCTTGAGTATCCGCAATATACAAAGCCGGAAGTATGGGAGGTTGGTGGGAAACGGCTTAGGGTCCCGAAAGTTCTGCTCAGTGGTAATCACGCAAGAATAGATGCATGGAGAGCAGCCGAAGCCCGGAAGCGGACTAAAAAAAGACGACCAGACTTGTTAGATGCTATATAATTGAAGTACGAATTAATTTATATTCTATGGCTAAGCTAGAAGGTTTTAAAAAATTTATTTTGCGCGGTAACGCTATTGACCTCGCAGTTGGTGTGGTTATAGGCGCTGCGTTTACAGACGTAGTTAATTCCATTGTAAAGGGTTTTTTAACTCCGCTTATTGGAGTCATTGCAAAACCGGACTTTTCTGGCTGGAAGATTGCATTGAGAGGCAATGAGTTTTTAATCGGTGGGATTATAAATTCATTGATAGGTTTTGTTTTAGTAGCTGCTGCCGTTTACTTCTTTGTTGTTACACCAATGAATAAGCTCATGACAAGACTTAAGAAGGATGATTCCGCCGCTGCAGTAATAAAAGAGTGTAGCGAGTGTTTGAGTAAGATTCCAGCTGGGGCAGCGCGGTGTGCGTTCTGTACCATAAAGCTTAACTAGTTTTCAAAAAACCCTGTCAGATGACAGGGTTTTTGATTAAAATTTTTTCGTAGCCTACAGTTCGGGGAATAATTTTTATAGACAAAATATTTGAGATTATCTGAAATGAAACATAGAACGTGCTTGAGAAAAGTCCGAGGTTTACCGACTTGGAAGGTGTATCAAACATTATAGAATTTTCATTAATAATGCTAAAATTATACCATGAACGTAAACAGTAAACAGATCATGGTTGAGGGTATTGCTACGTATTATACCGAAAGTGGGCAGGGGAGTACCCTGGTTTTTTTACATGGGTGGGGTGCTAATGGTGAAAGTTTTGCAGGGGTTATACGAGAGCTTTCAAAAGACTTTCAGTGCATTACACTTGATTTTCCCGGGTTTGGGCAGAGTGGGATGCCTTCGAAGCCATGGCATGTGAGTGATTATAAAAATTTCCTACTTGCATTTTTAGAGAGTAGGAGTATACAAAATGCTGATTTTGTTTGTCACTCGTTTGGGGGCCGAGTAATGTTGAAGCTTGCCGCAGAACACCCAGAGAAAGTTAACCGGCTTATTTTGACCGGATGTGCTGGGGTGGAGAGGAAATATAGGTGGATACGTAGGAAGACCTTAGGTAAGGCAGCTAAAGCTGTGAAGGCAATGCTCTCGCTTTTTGGCAGATACGGTGAAAAAACTAAAGAAAAACTTGCAGGTCATATAGGCAATGAAGACTATGCACTGGCCGGAGAGCTAAAGCAAACGTATATTCATGTGATCAACGAAGATCTTTTGCCATACGCACGCAGGGTAAAACTAAAAACTTTCTTAATATGGGGCGAAGGCGACACCGAAACACCGCTACAAGATGGCAGAATTCTCAAGGACGCGTTAAGAGTCGGCGAGTTAGTCGTAATTCCCAATGCAGGACACTATGCATTTTTAGATGACCCACAGAAGTTTATTATGTATGTGCGAAAGTTTTTAGAGTTATGAACGAATACGGACTAGGTGTGTTTAATATTTTTATTACTGTACTGTTTTTTTCAAGTTTAGTGTCTGGTACTTGGAGTGTTTTACAGCTACTTCAAGTCTTGCAGCAAGAAGAATACGATCTTAAGCGTTTTTTGTTTTGGGTAGGGCATAATAAGCGGAAATGGTTATTTAAAATTGTGCCGAAACTTGGAACGAAAAAGCCGCTCAAGTGGACGCTGCGTGCCATACTTATATGCGCATTGGCTTTGGTGTTTCATGTATGCCTTCCGCTGTTTTTTCTTGTGTTTTCAGGTGATGTTGACAGTGAAGGTCATTCTATAGTAAGGCTACTCTTATTTGCTGTGTTCCCTAAGGTCTTTTCTTGGCTGTCGCTTCTGCTTGCGTTGTACATTCTCTACCCGTTAGTCTGGTTGGCAAAGAAGCAGCGTGTGGAAGATGCATATAAAGTTTTGCAGGAAGTAAAACCCATTACAATTGGTATTGCGGGGAGTTTTGGCAAAACTTCTGTTAAGTATTTTTTACACGCCATCCTGTCTGAAAAATTTAATACTGAAATGACAAAGGAAAGTTATAACACGTTGCTTGGAATTGCCTCAGAAGTGAAGGCGAAAGTAAAATCAGGCACTGAAGTGTTTATTGCTGAAATGGGTGTCTATACGACAGGTGAAGTGACGCAGATGTGTGAGTTAGTTCGACCTACGTACGGTATCATGACCGCAATTGGCCCTGAACACTTTGAGAGGTTTAGACATATGGACAAAATCTTGGAAGCGAATTCTGAGCTCATAATTGCCCTTCCAACCGATGGAATTATTGCGCTGAATTCTGACAATGAATTTTTTGACCACCTACAAAAACTGGCAAATTCAAAAGGTCTCAAATGTGTAGCCTATGGACTCAATGCACAGTTCGCAAAACTGACGGCCGTCAATATTAGGAACAGGGTGGAAGGTGTTGAGTTTGATTTGATGTATGAGGGTCAGAGTATGCGCGTTAATACTCAAGTACTAGGCAAGTTTGCTGTAACAAATATTCTTGGGGCAGCGTCTCTCGCATTGGAGCTTGGTATGTCCATGGAACAAGTTGTGGCTGGAATATCCAAGATTAAGTCTGCGGAGCACAGACTGCAAATTATTCCAGGGCACGGAGGGGTTACTGTTATTGATGACGCTTACAATTCAAACCCAGAAGGATTTAAGGAGGCTTTGAGAGTTTTGCGCGACTACCCAGGTAAGCGGAAAATTTTAGTTACTCCGGGTATGGTTGAGTTGGGCAAGTTGCAAGCTGAGAAACATTTTGAAGTCGCCAACTTAGCAAAAGACATTTGTGACTATATAATAATAGTAGGCATGGAAAATGCAGCATACTTTGCAGAAGAACTTCATGGTTCGGGTTTTGATGAAAGCAAATTTTATATGATGGCAAACTTGGAGGCGGCTCAAAAAGTTTTAGGGGAGATTTTACAGCCTGGAGATGTAGTGTTATTTGAGAATGATTTGCCTGATATATACTCATAAATAGGTAGATTTCCAGAAAGATATTTGCTTTTTTGACACCGTTACGCTTTACAAAAAGCAGCTACGTAAAGCTGCACTTAACAGTAGCACAGCTTGGGCTCTGCTCAAGCGTTGTGCACTTCGCCTTTAGTGTCAAAAAAGCAAATATCTTTCTGGAAATGGCTATTAAAATGAAAAAGAAAAACCTAATAAAAGAAACAAACAAGATTTTTTGGAAGTTTGTCCTTGTTTACAAGTGGCAAGGGTTTTTGACGTTTGGGGCGATTGGGGTGGCTACAGTTCTTGAGATTATAGAGCCGCTATATTTCAAAAAGTTGTTTGATTCTATTGAAGCGAAGACTGCTGATTTACCTTACTTGTTTTCTTTGTTTAGTACTATAGTGCTTGTGGCCGTAGGGTATTGGTTTTTTTGGCGGGTTGCAACGTACGCTAATGTGTATTTTCAAACTAACGTTAAGCAAGCGCTTTATCAATACTGTTTTGAAAAGTTGCACCTGCACTCGGTTGGTTTTTTTGCAGATAACTTTGCGGGGAGTCTGACGAGGAAAGTAAACAAGTATGACCGCGCGTTTGAAACAGTAGCAGATGAAATCGCATGGGGCTTTTACACTGCTGGTATTCGTATAGTGGTAGTAGTTGGCATCTTACTCTACTACTACCCAACCATAGCTTTTATCCTCATAGGATGGTTGTGTATATATATTACCTTCCAGGTGCTGTTTTCTAAATATAAGCTGAGGTATGATAGGGTAAGATCTGAATTGGAAACTAAGTCTACGGGTTACTTAGCTGACACTATTGCAAACAACTTTAACCTGAAGGTGTTTGCGTCGTATAAGCGTGAAGTGGCTGGGTTCGCCAACCTGCTAAAAGATTGGCGTACTGCGTTCATTAAGTCTTGGAACCTCAGCGTCCTTGCAGAAGCAATTCAAGGAGCGCTTATGATTTCGCTTCGCATGACATTTTTAGGTTTGTCAGTTTACTTTTGGCATAAAGGCAGGTTTTCTGCTGGTGATATTGTCCTTATTTACCAATACACAAATATAGTATTTTCTAGGTTATGGGATATGGGTAGGAATATTCGCAGAACATATGAAGCGTACGCTGATGCAGTAGAAATGACTGAGATTCTTACCACTCCCTATGAAGTGGCGGATAAGGGCACAAAACAGCTGAAAGTAACAGAAGGGAAAATAGTGTTTGATAAGGTTTCATTTGCGTATCCAAATGGTCAGGAGATTTTCAAAGATTTTTCTTTAACCATAAAGCCCGGTGAAAAAATTGCTTTGGTAGGTACTTCAGGGGCCGGAAAGTCAACACTTACTAAATTGTTACTGCGGTTTACCAACCTAACTTCTGGAGCTATCCTGGTTGATGGGGAGGACATTTCGAAAGTTACTCAAGACTCACTGCGAAAGATGATAGGCTATGTGCCTCAAGAACCAGTGCTGTTTCACCGTACGCTTATGGAAAACATTCGTTATGGAAAACCCAATGCCACAGAAGCTGAGGTTATTGCAGCAGCAAAAAAAGCTCATTGCCATGAGTTCATCACAAGTTTTTCAGAAGGGTATGACACCTATGTTGGCGAGAGAGGGGTGAAGCTCTCGGGAGGGGAACGGCAACGCGTGGCTATTGCCCGCGCAATGTTGAAAGACGCACCAGTACTGATATTAGATGAAGCTACTTCTTCTTTAGATTCTGAAAGTGAAAAGTATATTCAAGAGGCATTGCATGAGCTCTTCCAACACAAGACGGTGCTGGTTATAGCTCATAGACTTTCAACAGTTATGGAGATGGACAGAATCGTAGTTCTCGAAGAAGGGGGTATAGTTGAAGAAGGCACCCACCAAGAACTACTGGAAAAGCAGAATGGAATTTACAAAAAACTATGGAACATCCAAAGCGGTAACTACTTGTAGATTGCCGCTATTTTATATATCATTTCCTCCTAAGGAGGAAATATGGGTGACACTAGTGGTTTTAAGTTGATCAAACCTTTTACTAACATTGTGGTATGCTTAGGTCCCGACTTCCAGACAAAGCGGGAACACAAGCAAGTTAACTTTCACTGGACCAAGGACAACCAAGAGTTTAGGGTAGTGGTTTTGCGTGGGCTTTCAAAGCATGGGTGTCTCGGAGCTTTGAAGAATCTTAGTTTAGCGACTTTAGTTGGAGCGATACTGTACGATCCAGGTTTTGGAGTTGAAAACGCACAGTACTTGAAACATACATTGCTCAAGCGAGCCGCAAGACCAATTGTACTGAGAAAAGTAGAGGTTGATTACGAGATACGGCGGTTAATATATCAAGTAACCATTGTTTCAGCGATATGAAACACACTTGCAGGGGTTAATCTTTGCTGGAGTTATAGGCTTCTATTATGCAAATAGAA
>DASPKA010000027.1:0-4042 GCA_035628335.1 Patescibacteria group bacterium
AAAAAGGCTTGCTGGCTTTGGCGGCAACATAAACACCATAGGTAGCATTCAGCCAGTGGACTTACCTGATGTATCTGGCGAAGCGTACCCAAGACAGATTGACCTGGGCCATGTTGTGGAAGTGGACGTAAAGCTAAACGGCCCCACGTCAGTAGAAGACCAACTCACAGGCATTACACTGGTGAAAAAAGGCAAAAAAGACAAACTTGTAGCAACCCATGGCGACCTTTCGGAAAAGCGAGTAGCTGAAATGAAATCAGTCCATGAGAATATTATATTAACCGTTGGGATAAACGAAGAAAAGGATGTCATGAGTCAGCGAGATGAAAATTCTCGCAGGATTCGGGGTGAGGCCAGAGCAAAGCTGGCAAAAGGAGAGGATGCTGGTATTTATAATACGCAGGAAGTCTTTGAAAAAATCGGAGACCCTTCATCTCCAGAACCTCTGAAGGAATTTCAAGAAGAAGTGATTGTAGTGGGCGGAGGTGATTCAGCAAAGGTGTTTCTATCTAAACTTTTTGGCTATGAAGGTAAAACAGGCATTCAAAACGCAACCGCAAACTGGCCGAAGAAAGTCACCTGGATAGGTGTTAGTGAAAAAACAAAAAACGAATGGGTAAAATCCCAGCGCGTCAGATATCATGAGCTTGGTTTGGAATTCTCTCGAGGAGATGAGTACCCCAAGGACAAATTTCCTGACTTTGAGTATTTCAACAGGATCCAAACTGTGGAAGGTAAGGCTGTTGCGCGGGTGGAAGGAACCATAGGCGGTGTTAAAAAGTTTGGGTATAGAGTAGAGAACAACGGCCAAACTTCTGAGTACTTTGCGAAAGCAGCCGTAGAAGCAACGGGCTTTATAGACCGCACAGATGAGCTTGTGCTTGGCATCTACCAACGCGACCTTAAGGTTAGTAATTTTGGCAATATAAATAGTGCGATCGCTAGGGTGAGAGATTTCAATTCAGATGCAGCTAAGAATAATTTAACAGAGGTACTTAAGAATCTTGGTAATTTTGCAGAAATTGAGTTTGAGCCTCAAAGAGCGCGAAGAAGGGGAAGTCCAGAAATTGGTTCAGTGAGAAAAGTTCGCGTGATAAATGCATCTGATAATTGCTTTACGTTTAGGGTTGCGGTTGAGATTTTTGATGCTGCGGGCAAGAAAAAATATTATACGCTTGATGAAATAATGGCCTTGTCGCTGAATGAACGGGTAAATCTTTTTGATAACGTAATAGTAGCTAATGTCAAAACAGGGGTTCCTCCAGTTGAAGCAGTGTATGCTGAAGACGACACATCTCAGGAAAGCCCAATAGCGGTGAAGTACAAGGACGTTGTAGATCAGAGTGGGGAGCTGCGCAGGGTAAATGTGTATAAAGCGGGAGTTGCTGCTCGCTTACCATTGTCAGAAGTAGAGCGGAAAAGCTCTCCTCCTGCAGGAAAAATAAAAGAAAATTCAGCTGCTTTGTTCTTCCAAACACCAAGAACAGAGAAGCTTATGCGTCTCTTACTAAACAGGTACACAAGGGAGCAAGTCCGAGTACCTCTTGCGCAGAGGTTTAAGAGTGATCTAAATGCAGTGGACTTGCGTCAGGACAAGCTTGTGAATTTTTCAAGCCCAGAAGATGAACGCCCTGCGCCTATAGAGCTACTCTTTAAGCCAAATGGGAAAAAGCTCAAAAAAAATTTGCCATATGACTATGTGCCAAATGACATTTTACTAGACCAGGTCATAACAAGCTTGGACAAGTACCGATTTCCTGTAAATTACTCCAACTTACAATTTAGAATCAACAGAGCTTCGGGTGCTTCTACGGACAACTTTGAATTTACGGTATCTTCAGGTTTACCGGATACTAACCAGGGCAAGGATTTGCTCAGAAGTTTATTTGGCCAGCCAGAGATGCAGCGATTAATACAGGATAGGTTCCAATATGAAAATATCCGCTCTCTTTCTCAACGGTTAAGCGCTAAGTTAAATGCTACATTCAGGGATGCAGAAATAAAAGAGAGAATATTTTCCCGAACTACTGAGGCAAACATCAGGGGAATAAGCGCTCCTCCGTTTGATAATCCAGATGTTAAAAAAATTGTACTTGAAGCCTTCATTGATAGTCGAATTGGCAAAAAAGCAACCAATTTTCTACAGGGCGAAGAAGCAGATCAGCTCTTCGCAGATATTTTAGATGATGATGAGGTGCGAACATTAGTTTTAGAAGAGTTGAAACAGTCAGAAAACGAAGCATTGATTCTCACGGTAGGGTTGCACGACCTAGAACAAAACGCTGGAGAACGTGAAACAAAATGGCCCAAAGTACTTGATATGCGCAAGATTACCCTAAATAGGGTAGGAGGCACGCCTCCTGTTCGGAATGTTCGAAGAAAAATAGGAAAGAGTAACGCATAATTATTATCACCCAACTTATCGTTGGGTGTTTTTTTTGCTTAAATATAAGCAATTTTTTCGTTCTATAGCATTTTAATATGTATATTTATTGACAAATGTGCAAATAATTGCTACAATAAAGCGTAAAATTTTTTATCTTGATTAATATCAATGATGAAATATGATACAGCAGGTTAGTTAGTATAATAAGTTCGTGCATGGTGCTGTGGAGGCTTGAGGGGCTGAAGCAGTACTCGTGTTTCTCTGAAACACTAAAAAGGAGGAAAGGTTAGGCAAGGACTGTCGTCACCTTCGCCTAGTCTCGAGGTTTTATGGAGCATGTTTCCCTCAAAATACATGTAAACCATAAGCCCAGTTCTAAAAGGATTTCTTGTTGCAGACGTGTAACAAGAATGCTGGACGAAATTAAGTTTGTACCCCTGTGCCGCTGGCAAGTAGCCAGCATGCCCACAGGATCAAATTTGTGAAAAACACCACAGAAGGGGTGTATTATATAAACCACCCCTTCTTTTATTTTATCCCTTAAGTAAGGGTTTTTTTATTTGTCTTTATATAATAGTATTGACTTTTTGGCAATTATTTGTTATAATAATTGCCGAGGAAAAAATGAGACAGGAGTGTCCGAAAATATCCGTGTTGCGGGGTACGGATCATCCTCTGACCGGCGGCATAACCCGAAGGTCAGTTAACGAAACGCAACCTGCGTTGCACCCGGCGAGGTCAGGCACGACGCCTAGACGACCACGCCAGGCCGACACAGTTGAGCCGGCCCCACCAGCGGGCCGAGAACTTTTTTAAGGAGGTAAGTATAATGATTATCATTATACCTATCAAAACAGTGTAAAACACCAAGAGTTTGAATAATAACCAAAATCAAACTCTTTTTTTATTTGATATAATTTCTTTGAAGCACCGTCATCCCCGCGAAGGCGGGGATCCATGAGCTTAAACGTCAGAAGTATTGGATCCCCGCCTTCGCGGGGATGACACCGCGCGCTGCGGATGACATCAAGTCCAAAAAAATTTATTTAAAATTATGGAGAACATAGAAAAGGAAGTAAAATTTTTAAATGTAGATAATGAGGCTGTCCAAGAGAGGCTTTTAAGTTTAGGCGCAAATGACGAAGGTAGGCAAGTCTTGCGTGACGATGTATACTATTTTCCAGGACCGCAAGAATTCCAACGTTGGTGTCGAGTTCGCCTTCATGGTGACAAGGCGTGGATGTGTTATAAAGACCAGCAAACAGACAATAAAATAGACACAAACGAGATAGAATTCGAAGTGAGTGACCCTGTTAAAGCCAAGCTTTTTTTAGAGAAGTGCGGGTTGTACTTAAAACGTAGCCAGGAAAAACACCGGCATAAGTTTACCTACAAAAATTTTGTTTTTGACTTTGATGAGTGGCCTATGAATGCAAAATTTTTAGAGATAGAGGGGCAAGATGAAGCAGAGATGGAAGCAATCTGCAGAGAGCTGGGTCTGCAATGGGAGCAGAGAGTGTTTGGAACGTCCCTCAACTGCCTTAAGGAACAGTTTAAGATTCCGGTTGATACGTATAAGCATTTTACTTTTGAATTAATTGATTAACCTTATTTTCAGGTACCTCCTATATACTAATATCGGTAAAAAAAGGAGGT
>DASPKA010000028.1:0-3232 GCA_035628335.1 Patescibacteria group bacterium
CCCGGCAACGGGATTTTGTGTTTTATACGAGCTTAAGATGGTTCCTATTGGTTGCTTCAGCTACTAACTGCTTACATCCTGGCTGGTTCTCAAAGCTAGCCCTTACGCATCCAGCCCAGCGGTCAGCAAGTCGAATCATCGGCTCGCTTTCATCTCTGGCACTACGAACATACAAAGTCTTCACGCCTTCTAGCCTCAAAGCATTGGTTAATTCCTTAGCTTTTTTCTTATCAATACCATCGACATAAATAATTGCTTGATATGGGTCGTTGGTCGCAGCCGCTATGGCCTTGCTTACTGTTACAAGTAATGGGAAGAAAAAAGGTAGCGGTTTTTTATAGTGACTATAATATACTTCTCCTGCGGCAATATTCTTGTTTACAGTTTCTTGTAGAAATTTTTCTCGCTGCAGTGCTTTTGATTTATGCCATTTCTTTTCACCAAGTTTTGTAGATTGCTCTAGCTCAAGAAGAGATTCTTTTAACTTCTGTTGATCCTCTGCAGTAATAATAGCTACTACAATAAAGCAGTCTGAGCCTGCATCTTGGCCGGTTTCGTCTACGTATACATATAGTTTTTGGACTTTTTTAGACATTGAGGTTAAGCTACCTATTTGAGCAAGGACTTCTTGCTTCGAATATATCCCTCTAGTACTTTACGAAAAAGTTCGTTTAAGGTGATGCCATTTGCTTCGGCGATTCGTTCAGCTTGTTTTACTAGCGTAAGTGGGAGAGTGATTTCAATTGTAGTATTCATATAAGTATTATAGAGAGTTTAAGCGAGTTACTACAGTGCTCTAGCCTTAGGCTAAGGTAGTCCCTCGGCTCGCTTCGCTCGCTCGGGACAACAAAAAACCGACCTTTTAAAGGTGGTTTTTTGTTGGTAGCGCCACGGGGAATCGAACCCCGATTACCAGGATGAAAACCTGGCGTCCTAACCATTAGACGATGGCGCCGTAAATTGGCGAATTTTATAAAATTGTTAGGGGTTCGATTCTGAGCGAAGCGAACACTTTAGGAAGTGAAGGAGGGCTTTGCCCGTCTGAACGAGGAGCGGCAAGTTTACGCAGTCCGCGACTAAATAATAGCAGACCCGATTACCAGGATGCCCGCCGGAGGCGGGTCCGCCTTCTGCGGAAAAACCTGGCGTCCTAACCATTAGACGATGGCGCCCCCAGCGAAAAGATTTAAATACTAATTATGTATTTGATGCCAACCATGAGTTAATTATATCTTTTTTCAGGGCGTGGTTTCTCTTAATAAAATTTTCTCTCTTCCTTGCCTCTGTCTTCGAGGGTAATTCTTCGGTGTAAATAATAGTAAATGGTGTGTATGCCTTTGTTGACTTCGTTTTTCCGAAATTGTGCTCTTCAAGCCTTTTACTGATATTGCCCGTGCTACCCACATAGAACCAGTTTCTCGCTTCACTTTTGATTATGTAAACATAGTGCATATCTCGGGTTCCTAGAAGGATGCCACGCGGAGCGTGGTCCCGCTTCGCGGGAAAAACCTGGCGTCCTAACCATTAGACGATGGCGCCGTATTTATAGTGTACTTTTGGGAAAAGGCAAAAACGTACATGTATTTTAACAAAAATGGGGTAAAAAATCAAGGGTTTTTATGACAAAACCTGCTTTCTGGAGGGCAGAAAGCAGGTATATGTGGAACAGCCTCACGGAACCGTGAGGGAGGTTATATGTTTCCTCCATATAACTGAACAGAACGCCAGGTTTTGTCTAAATGTAACTCGCATTTGGCTGACCGCGACCTCACGCGGAGTTAGCTTTGCACACAAACGGTGATGTGTGTGCTTACCGTTTGAACTGTATCATGTAGTAAATTAAGAAGAAATGAAAACACCTCGTACAATTATGCTCGAGGTGTTTCCCTAACTAAATTTAATGCTCAATATGCATTGCAAGTTGGGCGTTGGTAGCATACCCGCTTTGCAGGATTGTCTCCTTGACCTGGTTATGCAACTCTGGCATGCGTCTAATTTCACAAGTCAGAATTCCATGATCATCTACGTCAGTCACGGAAAAACCATGAGCGACCAGCCAGGCTTGAAGCTGTGCTTCCATGTCAGCCTGAGGTGTAACTTTAAGTTTCATAACATCTCCTTTGTTATATTGGTTTGGTAGTCTAGCAACAAAAACCGCCTAGTGGGTTACACTAGGCGGTTTTTAGCAGTTTCGGTATTACTTCACGTCACGTGTGCTAAAACTCGTCTGAGGGTAACCCGCAGGCGTAAAGTAATACCAAAAAGAATTTAAAAGGAAAGATTTCTGCATCTATTTTCATGATATCACACTAAAAATAGTTGTCAAGCAGCTTTTTTGCTGCTAGTATAGTTATATGAGATTAACTCAGCACATTATTAACATTATTAACCCAATTATTATTGGGTCTCTTTTGCGTACATGATGTGAAGCGGTAAGGTAAAACTACTCAACCACCCACATTATGTGAGGCGGTTTTTTTATAAGGAGGTAACATGAAGCATTTACATGCGTACGTTTCTGGCCGTAAGAATCTTCACGTTCCTTTTTGGAGCAAACGTTTCAAAAGCATTCGCTGTCTTCGGTGCAGCATTTTTCCAGGTAGTCCTCTTTGGAGAAAGATGTGCGAGAAAAGCGCAACTGCCCGCGCACGGGCATAAATAAGAGGTAAGCTATGTAAAGTAGCTTACCTCTTATATACTATATATATGCCAGAGACCACCAGACCTGAATACCTTAAAACTTATGAATATAATAAAGATAAGCTGACTCTCGAGTTCATAAACGAGAGAGTGAAACACCAAGCAGAGTTCCTGCAGCGTTTAGACAGGGCAGCATTTGGTATTACTATCGACGGACAAGGGAAAATATTTTTTACCAAACAGGACGCTCCTGTAGGAGGGAAACAAGCAGAAAACGAAGACAACTTTAATAAGCTTGTTAATTCGTTTAGAGACTCCACCTTGCAGTATGCTGAAAAAGTAAAAAATTACTTTGGAGTATTAGATGTGCGAATAGTAGGAGGTGCAATTGCAATTACTTTTGACTCGAGTAAGCAAGTGCCGCAAGAATTACTTCACTTTATTGACGAAGAGCAGCGGGGAGGTCATGTTGGGGCAACTGATGAAATCGGTGAGCGATTTTTGGGTGTGATTATAGTAGACACTAATTCAAACCTAAGAAAAGACGGAGTAACCCCGACGGTTTCTATGCAGCACGAATGGTGGCATCATG
>DASPKA010000029.1:0-3177 GCA_035628335.1 Patescibacteria group bacterium
AGGCATAGCATGGAGTAATAATACACTTTTTATAGCCCCCCTATCCCAAAGCAATCCTGATAAATTCACACCATCAATTGTCTTTAGTGAAATAGTTTCCATAATAGATTTTAAAAAATTATTCTGAATTATACATTAGACCTGTTATTAATTAAGGTTAATGGGTAACAGGTATATTACTTGTTCTATTTTCTTTAGTGAGCATAAACACAGAAAGCAATAAAACGCCGGCACCGCCTATCTGGTACCAGTTTAGCGAGTATTGGAGTAGCCACCAGTTAAGTAGGACAGCTGCAAGTGGGTACCCAAGTTCCGCAAAGGTAGCAATGCTTGCGCGAGTAAACCTGAGCGCCCAGTAGTAAGAGAATAAAGCAACGAGCCCAGAAATAATAGACATAAGCAACAAGTAGCCGAGATCAGTAGGGGTAACACGAAACAGCTCTTCTGTTGTTCCGGCGACCGAATTCCAAATAAACAACAACAAAAAGCCAAAGCCAAACCGTAATATAGTAACTTTAGCAAAGCTTATATCTTTAAGTAACCTCTTCCCTACTACGGTACCCGCCCCCCACAACAGACAAGCTACAATGGCTAAAAATGTGCCGTAGAATGTTGCTCTCAGCACATCCCCTTCATACAGCTTGGGAGTAAAACCCGCAAAGGTAATTACGTATGCCGCAAGAACTGCAAGGCCAGCATATACCCAAAACTTACGGGTAAAGCGTTCATGGAGAAACAACCAAGCAAAGGTGACAGCAAAAAATGGCTGAAGCTTTTGCAAAAGCAACGCGACCGAAGGAGATACATATTTAAAGCTTTCAGTGAACGCCAAAGTAGCGAGCGCTGAACTTCCCGCACCAACGAGCAGCAAACCACACCACTGCTTGGGCTTAAGAGAACGCAGCTCGTTCCTTACCCAAAACAAAATAGGTAAACAAAAAACCACATCAATCATGTGCTCCCAAGTTACTATAGTCAAACTTGTGAGCTTCTGATGCTTGATGAGGTAATCTCTGAAAGGCGTATCTGTTGCCCAGAGGAGTGCCGCAAAGAATATCACCAACGGTGCTACACTATATCTATTCAACAGGTTCTTCTTCAGTTGGTCTAGTACTATCATCGGAGTCAAAAATCATTCCTCTCTTAAGAGTAGTTTTTTTAACAGTAGCTTTTTTCTTTGGTGCTGCTGCTTTTTTACTTTGTGCGCGACTTTCTAAGTTCGCAAGCTCAAGCGCCCCTGCTGCAGCCTCTGCTGCAAAGTAGAGCTGGTTAACAGCATCTTTTTCCCTGCGCGCTACTACTACACCGAACCCAATAGGTAGTTTGTACTGAAAAGTTAACTGAAGCACGCTCTCGCGGAGAGTATCTATTTCAATACTACCACGAGGTGAGTCAATAAGAATGCAGCCAATCACTACCAGACAATCGTAGTTGCCACTTGAAGCCATGCGTTGCAGTGCATACGGCACCTCCATAGGTCCCGCAACAAAGACAATATCAGAATCAAGGCTGCCAATATTGTATTCAAAAAGCGCGTCCTTGGCAAACCTCAGTAGGTTTTGAGCTACTGTGTAGTTTTGCCGTGACACTACCATGCCTATCTTTAAATCTGAGGCATCAAAAATGGGAAACTCTTGAAATCCTTCTTCCATAATTACTAAAAATATATTTTCGTTTCTTAAAGTATTATACCACCTTTTTTTAACTTTATTATGTTAACATCTTTTTGTATTTGCGCTTTAAGTGCTTCAAGGTCAGAAAATTCCTGCCATGGTCTAATAAACTCATCAACAGTCAGTTCCAGCTCTTTACCATAAATGTTTTGATACAGTTCAAGTAAATGCGCTTCAATATGAGACGCTCCCGGCTTAACAACCACAGCGGCTATGTACTCGACCCCATCGACCTTCCCCAAACCGCCATAAATCCCAGGTAACAGCGGTAAAGGCTCTAGCTCAGGCAAGTTGGCTGTTGGGTAACCAAGTAACCTACCCTCTTTATTTCCATGGACCACCCTCCCCTTAAAAAACTCTGGCATCATACTTATTCTTGTGCTTCTAAATACTTTTCCGCATCTAGTGCTGCCATGCAGCCCATACCTGCAGCTGTAACAGCCTGGCGGTAACGACTGTCACCAACGTCGCCAGCCATAAACACACCTGGGATGTTTGTAAAACTTTTTTCTGTAATCTTCACGTAGCCTTTTTCATCTAAATCAAGACCTGTGTCTTTAAAGACTTTTGTACTAGGCGTGTGCCCTATAGCCAAAAACACGCCTTCTGCTGAAATTACTTTTGTCACGCCACTTAGGTTGTCTTTTACCATCACACCTTCAACTGCATTTTCACCTAAAATCTCATCCACTGTTACGTTGGTGATAAAAGTAATTTTTGGGTTCTTGCGCGCTCGCTCAAGCATTATTTTAGAAGCCCTGAATTCGTCCCTGCGGTGAACAATGGTTACAGATGTAGCAAACTTAGTTAGAAAGTTCGCTTCTTCCATAGCGCTGTCACCACCACCAATTACTACCACCTCTTTCCCTCTAAAGAAAAATCCATCACACGTTGCACACGCGGACACGCCTTTGCCTCGCAGTTTCTGTTCTGAAGGAATGTTAAGCCAGTTCGCATCCGCACCAGTTGCAATGACTATGCTCTTAGCATATAGCTCCCTGTTTTCAGTATGCACTTTAAATGGGCGCTTAGAAAAATCTACCGCAGTCGCATTTTCGTAAATAAACTCCGTATTAAAACGCTCTGCCTGCTTTATCATTTTGTCCATTAACTCTGGTCCTTGTATTCCCTCTGGGAAACCAGGAAAATTTTCTACCTCAGTTGTGAACATTAACTGTCCACCAAACGTACGACCTGCTACTACTATAGGGTTTAAGTTAGCTCGGGCTGCGTATATTGCAGCTGTAAGCCCCGCAGGACCTGAACCTATTATAAGAATGTTATTTATATTGGATTCCATATTGACAAGATATAACTTTTATTATATAATGTGGTATTCTGCCCACTTTGGCAGATAAGTATTAACGGAGGTTAACAAACGAAGGGAGCGTTATGCTATCTTTGTTCCTGGTAGTTGCAACTGCAGCTTGTGTTTCTGTGGTAGTATACAGCTACAAACAGAGCCAAGTTGTGAAGCGGTCGACAGCCATGCAATCCAAGACCA
>DASPKA010000030.1:0-5932 GCA_035628335.1 Patescibacteria group bacterium
TGGTAAAAGCAGTTGGGCAATTGTTCTTTGCCTGTTTGGTGGCTTTTCTACTTTATTCGGCAAACATTTTTTCTCTCTCCTTTTACTTGATTCCTTTTACCTTCCTTTTGCTGATGGCTGGTTGGTGGATGGGTTTTTTTGTGGCAGGGCTCATTCTGCACTACGGTAAGAGATTACAGAATTTTGCCTGGACCCTCGCGTGGGCGTTTGCACCACTTTCTTGTGTGTACTACCCGCTTTCAGCCTTGCCTGACTGGGTACAGTACTTGGCACGCATGTTACCTATGACATACGTTTTTGAGGGTATGCGCAGCGTGCTACTACACGGAACAATGGATTACAAAAATTTTGTGTTTGCCTTTGGAATTAATGTCCTCTACCTCTTACTTGCGGGGTGGTATTTGCGTCACGGCTTTAAAAAAGTGCTTAATCAGGGCTTGGTTAAGTTGATGTAGTAAATTTGGTATAATTAAAACGATGATAGTTATTGATTATAATTCTAAGAAGCATAAGGAAATAATCCATGCGGCAGTGTTGGCGCTCACGCATGGAAAGGCTGTGGTGTTTCCTACAGATACCTCTTATGGGCTTGCGGTAGATGCTACCAATGCTAAAGCAGTTAAGAAGCTTTACGCTATAAAAGGGCGAGGGTTTAACAAACCAGTACATGTAATAGTGCCTTCACAGAAGTACTGTAAACAATTAGTTTTATGGGATGCAAAGGCACAAAAGTTGGCGAAGGCCTTTTGGCCTGGTGCATTAACATTGGTGCTTTCTTTGAAATCAAAGAATACAAGCATAAAAGCTGTAAGTGCGAAGACTGGTTATATAGGACTTAGATATCCCGACAACACCATTGCGCTGGATCTAGCAAAGAAACTTGGCCGTCCTATAACTGCAACTTCTGCAAATATTTCTGGGGGAATGGATTCATACAGTATTGCCGATATTTATAAGAACTTTAAATATAGCAAGCAAAAGCCAGACATTGTGCTTAATGCTGGTAAATTAAGAAAAAAAATGCCTTCAACGCTCCTTAAAATCACAGACACTGGTTACGAAATTTTACGTAAAGGTCCAGTGACCGAAAAACAAATAACAAAAATATTACATGCTCGCAAGACACTTCTTTAAAACACATATTTCTCCTGAGTTAAAAACTTTTTTCTTAAGTGCTGGTTTGGCTGACATTGCCTTTGGTATGGGAATGGTTTTCGAGCCAGTGTTTTTGTATTCCGTGGTTGGGTTTTCATTGCAGAAGGTTTTACTTTACTTTGCCTGCGTGTATGGACTGTACGCGCTTCTGGCGCCTCTGGGAGCAAAGTTTGTTTCGCGTTTGGGTTTGAGTGGAGGGTATTTTCTAGGGTGCGTTCTTCAAGTGTTATACTGGATTGCGTTTGTTATGATTCCAACAAACTCCTATTTTGCTGTCATCGCATGTATTATTTTTGGAATACAAAAAAGTGTGTTTTGGCCAAGCTATCACGCCTTAATGTTCGAGTATCGTGACAAGCGGTCAGCGGGTAGGGAGTTTTCTTATCTTTACTCTGTGGTTATTGTGGGCTATATTTTGTCTCCCTATTTTGCGGGGGTCCTGTCGCAGCAAATTAACCCCTCTGTGCCGTTTTATATAGCGATGGTCGTATATTTGTTTAGCGGGGTGCTGTTATTAGTTAAACTGCGCCCGACTTTGAAGCACAAGGTCACAGTTGTAGGAAGTATGTCATATGTATTTAAAATGCCCGGTAAATTCATTGGGTATGCCGGGTTTGGTGAGGAGGTTTTGCATTTTACCGCATGGTCGGTTTTTGTCTTCCTTACAGTAGGAAGTTTTGAAGGGTTTGGTTTATTTGCGGCACTGGCAGGGTTCTTTTCTGCAATAGCGGTTTTGGTCACGGGCAAGCTTTCAGATGTTAAGGGTAACGGGGAGCTTAAGGTGCTTTCGGTTATGAATGCGATATTTTATATAGTAAGGGCAATAATGCCCGCTTCGGTTGGGGGTTTGTTCGTGGCAGACGCATTGGGAAGAACAACGAAAGACCAGATTTTTGTTGCGGTTTCGAGTGATGTATATCATAAGCCGGGTAGGGAGAATTTGGAGTATTCTGCGTTTTTTGAGCAGTCGCTTGCAATAGGCAAGGCTTTGGCGTGTTTGCTGGGTGTGGTATTATTCACTATGACAGGCGGGTCCTTTGCCAGCCTGTTTATATTAGCTGCTATATTTAGCCTGTTGTATTTGTTTATATAAGGTTAACGCACGTTTTCAGGTTCGGTGCTTCTGTACCGCTGCGAAAGAAATGTTACTTCTGGCAACCGGAGTCGCCCCGCCCCTGCGGCGGGTCGCTCCTGCCTCTCGGACGAAAAATTTTTTTATTAAAATCTAAAATAAAAAAATACCAGGCTTTTCGTCCTCCGAGAGCTTGCCATAAGCAACATTTCTTTCTTCACTAGTATGTGCAACATTTTGTAATCTCAGTTGATCTATGATAAAGTCAAAATTTCAAATTAAATATTGCTTAATGTTGGATTAGCTACAGTTGTCATTCCCGTGTAGACGGGAATCCATGCTTTTAATTACTGGATCCCCGTCTACACGGGGACGACAAGGAAAGAAGAGATATGAACTACACACACATCCAACAACAAGATCAGGAGATTTTTGACTTACTAAAAAAAGAAGAAGAACGCCAGGTACAAGGCTTGGTGATGATACCCTCTGAGAACTATGCTTCAACGGCTGTTTTAGAAGCGAATGGGAGTATTTTTAACAACAAGTATTCCGAAGGGTACCCGGGAAAGCGGTACTATGAGGGCCAAGATGTTGCAGATGTTTTGGAGTCGGTTTGTCAGGCTCGTGCGTTGAAATTGTTTAAAGCAGAGGGGTACAGTGTCAATGTTCAACCGTATAGCGGCTCGCCAGCAAACATAGAGGTGTATACTGCGCTCTTGAATTTTGGAGATACTATTTTGGCAATGGATCTTTCTCATGGAGTACATTTAACGCATGGTGCGCCAGCAAACTTTTCGGGAAAAAACTATAATTTTGTTCATTACCGCTTTGACCCAGCCACAGAGCAGATAGATTACGAACTCATGGAGAAGCTGGCACTTGAGCATAAACCAAAGATGATAATTTCAGGATTCACCGCGTACCCACGTAAGATAGACTTCAAGCGAGTGCATGATATTGCTAAAAAGGCTGGAGCTATTTCTATGGCAGACATTTCCCACATCGCTGGTCTCATAGCTGGTGGTGTTCATGCGAGTCCGTTTCCGTTTACTGACATTGTTACTACGACAACCCATAAGACTCTCCGTGGTCCACGCGGTGCAGTGATTTTTTCCAAGCCTGAGTATTCTAAAGCCATAGACTCCTCGGTATTTCCAGGAATGCAAGGTGGTCCACACGAACATGCTATTGCTGGATACGCCGTAGCTTTTGCTGAGGCAGAAAAGCCAGGATTTGCACAGTATGCTGAACAAGTTGTTAAGAATGCCAGTGTGCTTGCTCATGTCCTTATGAATCATGGACTGAAGTTAGTTTCAAATGGGACAGACAACCACCTTATTCTTGTTGATCTTCGCAATTTTGGTATAGGCAGAGGGTATGTTGTAGCAAAAGCCCTAGATGCTGCTCGAATTTATATGAACCGAAATAGCGTGTTTGATGACCAGTCCTCTCCATTTTTCCCTTCTGGTTTGCGAATGGGCACTCCTGCATTAACCACTCGAGGTATGAAAGAAGGGGAAATGGAGCAGATAGGTCTTTGGATTGCTGAAGTCACGAACGAGTTTGCCAAAATTGAGTTACCGGAAGATAAAGCTGCCAGGACTGCAATGCTAAAAGATTTTAAGGCAACTATACATGCTCATCCTCTTATAACAAAAATTAGAGACCAGGTTACTGCCTTAGCGGTTGAGTTTCCGGCGCCTGGTATTTCATAGTGAGTACGCCATGTCCACCTGGGGAAACCCCAGGTTCCCATGGCTACTCTACTGTTTAGTAAGTACGTTCTGTCCACTCCCGATGCCGCATCGGGAGTTCCCAGGACTACTCTACTGTTTAATGGAATTATTGCAATCATTTATACTTGGTGCGGTGCAGGGGCTTACTGAGTTCCTGCCCGTTTCTTCCTCAGGGCACTTAATTTTAGTGCCATGGTTTTTTAACTGGAAAGATCCAGGGCTTGCGTATGATGTCTTTTTGCATGGCGGTACACTGCTCGCACTTTTGGTGTATTTCTGGGAGGATGTCGTTAAGCTTGCTAAGGGCTTTGTTACTTTGTTCACTAAAGCGCGAGATGCTAGGAGCGAGCACCAAAGTCTTGTACTGCTGTTGCTCGTCGGTACCATTCCGGCGGCAGTGCTTGGAAAGTTTCTTGACCCGTGGGCGCAGCATGTATTGCGTGACCCTCGCCTGGTTGCATTTGACCTTGCGGTGGCTGGTATCTTGCTTTACGTCGCAGACAAGTTCGGTAAGAAAGCACGAAGTATTCAGACAGTCACTATTATTGACGCGCTGTTGATCGGATGTGCTCAGGCGCTGGCATTGTTCCCAGGTGTTTCGAGAAGCGGCGCAACTATTATTGCTGCCTTGCTTTTGGGCATGCGAAGACCAGACAGCGCGAGATATGCGTTCTTGCTTGCCTTACCTATAACCTTTGGCTCCGTTATATTTAAGTTTAAAGATGTTCTGGTTGGAGATATTAGTGTGGGGTATGCAGTGGCTGGGTTTGTGTCTAGTGCAGTCTTTGGTTTTTTTGCCATTCGCTACATGCTTAGTTTCGTGCAGAAGCATAGTTATTCAATTTTTGTGATGTATCGTTTAGTGTTGGCTGTAGTGGTTATTGGAATATTTTTTTCTAGGATATGAATTTCAAACGCACGAATAGAACTTTGAAGCGTAATTTG
Organism: Patescibacteria group bacterium; assembly: GCA_035628335.1. Classification (GTDB taxonomy): domain Bacteria; phylum Patescibacteriota; class Doudnabacteria; order UBA920; family UBA920; genus DASPKA01. The sequence goes on from DASPKA010000030.1 coordinate 4,912, forward strand.
ATTTTGCTCGTATGTGCTGAGTTTTTGGGTATATATTCTGTAGCTATGGTACCTGTAATTATCTGGCTTGACCCTACGCAGCTCAAATGGCAGTATCTGGTATCATTTGGCATAGTCGCTTTGATTATAAAATTTGTTTTTGGCTCTCTGTTCCATTCAGTATTTCCTGAAAAGCGTCCATATCAGCAGTACCATTTAACTCCATTTACTTCTTGGTTTTTGTCATGGAAGCAAAAGGAGCCGGTCAGCTTTCCTTCAGAGCACGTATTTGTATTGGCGTCGTTCGCCAGTATTTCCTTCTTTTTTTTGAGCTCTCAATCAACCATTTATTTCTTAATATTGGCTCTTTTGGTAGGCATAGGTAGAGTGTGGTTGGGTTTTCATTACGTGAGAGATGTGGTAGCAGGCATTATTTTGGGGATTTTGCTCGGATATTTTATTTTTTTACTACCCTGGTATTTTTTAATATTCCCATTGCTTACTTAACTGTGATTTGGTAGAATATCTAGGCTTGAATAAGCCGGTGTGGCGGAACTGGGATACGCTGACGACTCAAAATCGTCCGCCCTTACGGGATTGTGGGTTCGACTCCCACCACCGGCACCAAAATTTTAAAACCGCGCAGCTAAATGCTAGGCGGTTTTTTTATTAAAGCTTGGGAAGATGAGATAGGATTGCTAACTCATCTTGGGCTGTAAGGCTTATGAGGTGATCATTTTGGATTCCGGAACGGTGCATGATTTCGCGTGTTGAGGAGCTGCTTTTTTTTGGCGTGAAGGTGACAAGTGTCAAAGTATCTAGGGGTGCAGTAACAAGTCTCGGCCCTTCCTCTGTGTCTATACACATAACGATAATAGCTTCCCCAATTGGAGGCGTGATAACGCCAAAGAGTGGTGTGGCGAGACTATATCGACCAATGTTGCGCAACGCACGACCAGCCTTGCTTAATGGAACAAGCGTAAGCCAACCTCGCGGTAAACCATCGATTCCGGGGAGTTCAGGTTCCGCGGCAGGTTTGTCT
>DASPKA010000031.1:0-3693 GCA_035628335.1 Patescibacteria group bacterium
TTTAAGCGCATGAGCTCCACGAATCCCTCTTGAGAAATGTTCGCCTGGCAAGCGGGCGAACCGAAAAGTGCATGTGCCTTTTCGTGTTGGTTAGCCATGTCAAACATTGCTGGCACAGCATACCTCCCTACCCGAAGCGGAACTGGCATAGCGCCAAACTGGGTTGTAAACCCGGTTCGCTCACCGGTCCGAGGCCCTGTGTTATCTGTTAAGAACGGTAGAGGTATTACCTGAGTAGCAATCAGGTGTCCAAGCTTCCTGCAGAACTCTGAGTCCCGGAGTAAAGGAAGCGGGGACAACTCTTCCATCATAAACTGCAAGTACTGGTCCGCCCGCGGAAACAGGACAAACCGGTTCCGAGGAAATGTGCTTTCGCGGTTATGAAGTCCATTTCTCATATTTTCTCCTTTCATTTTTATAAGAACTTTATAGCAAGAATATATTTATAAACCATAAAAAACAAGCACCAACGGAAGTAAACTTCCATAGGTGCTTGTGCCGAGAGCAAGTTTGCTCGTGGATTTCAGGCTACATCCTGAAGCTCGAGTCAGCGCCGGTTGACGGAGCGGGTACATCCAACGTGAAAAGGTTGTCCAATAACTCCTTTTCAGCTCCGTCGCGCATATCCGCATTCTGACGCTCGACGCTGCGATTTGCCAACGCCTCAGCCATAGCACGTATTTGGGCTTCCGTTTGCTGCCTGTCCGCATCTTCTTGCCGTGCACGATTCAAGAGCGCGGTCGCTAATTCAGCAGTCCGGACACGGGCTTCATCCATCGCCGTAAAACTGCGAGACAACTGACTTGCAACAAAGGCGATCACACCCGCTGCGACTGGCTTGTCGCGCTCATTAACCTGAGTCAGTGCGGCAAGCAATTGTGACAGGCCGTAATTAGGCCATTCGACCGCGTTATTGAGAGCGTTCGATGAGACCCCGACTTTCTCAGCAATCGCAGCAGTGACTGCCTGCGTCGGCAAGCGGCGAACCACGAATGGTAATGCCGCATTAGCGGCGGCCTCGAATCCAACGTTGATCGCTTTCTTGATCTCGTCAGAAAAGATGGCAACGCCAATCACGATGACGCCGATAGTCAGTGCAGACGCAATGAAAATTGTGGAAGCACCAACTTGATTACCGACATACAGCGCCACAGCGAGGGCTGTGATGGTAAAAGCTATAGCTTTGATTTTCGGGCTCACGCCCGCTATTTGTTTCATACTGTTAGCTCCTTTAGAAACGTTTCTGTAACGCGGCTTAAAACAGTCGCAGATACGATTCCCAGCCATATCTAGAATTGGGGAATCTTTTGAAACTATATCATAAAAAGTGGACAATGTCAATAATGTATGAAAAAAACCGCATATTCGCGATTTTTCTAAAAATTTGGCTTATAAACTAGTGCCCCTCATGTTCTTTCTTCTTTTGTAAAAGGAGCAACATCGCAGCCGCCCCAGCTGACCTGGTGTCATGCAACGGGGTATGAACCTTGGCTATTACGTGCCCCTGGGGGTCTAAAATATTACCCGAGTCATCTACTTTACCCTGGCTTACCGTGTGCTTGTCAAACACCTCTCCAAAGTCGCCTATATGGCCAATTATTCCTTTAGTTGCTTTAGACTTTACACCTGCAGCTGTTATGTCTCCTGCGTGTTCATAAGTATGACTGTCGGTTCTTCTTCGTATCTTACCCTTCAAATCAACATCACCAAAAACCTTGGTTGGATCATGAGGATCAGTTATCTTTAAATGCTGCGCGTTTATATCTTTTAGCTTACTTAGGTTGTCGAGTACTCTCTGTGACATATGTTTATACCAGTAAATTCGCTTCGAAGTTAGTCGTGGTCTTCTGTTTTTCCGTATGAATTACCTCCGCCTCAGTAACTAAGTCAGTTACTAGCTTATCAAACCGTACGCCGGTATGTTCCCAGAGGTAAAATGCAAGTGAGCCAGGCAAAGTGTTTGGCTCATTTATATATAGCTGGTTAGTAGCTTTATCTACTAAGAAGTCTACACGCACCACACCCTTTAAGCCAAGTGCGGTATATGCTTTGGTTGCCCATTCCTGTACTTGCGCCAATCTTTCGTCTGACAAAGGAGCTGGTATAAGCCGGTCCAATGAAGCCATTCCTGCGCCATCTGACTTACTTCCTTTAGTGCCCTTACCCCCGCGCTTGTACTTGTCTTCAAAACTTAGCACCTCTCCTTTGCCTAATGGTTGCTCAGCAACTGAGGTGCTCAAAGGATAACTTCTCACTGAAATATTCACTTCTTCAAAGTCTACCAAAGCTTTTTCTACTATTGTTCGTTCACCTAAGCTAAATGCAAGTTCAAGCGCGGACACAAGCCCAGTTCTGTCCTTAGCTACTGTTACGCCTATAGTGCTACCGCCGTCATTTGGCTTTACAATAACAGGGTAAGAAAATACACTTTCAATCTTCTCACATACATGATCCCGACTTGCTTCCCATTCACCTCTGAAGAACAAATGTGCGTCTAATGCCGGAATTCCGAGCGCCTTAAAAATCTGCTTTTGCAAATACTTATCCATCCCAAGCGCTGCAGCTTCTACACCGCAGCCTACATATGGAACATTTGCCATTTCAAATAATCCTTGCAGTTCTCCATTCTCCCCTGCTCCACCGTGCAGCGCTGGGAAAAACACATCTGCCCAAATATGATTACTTCGCCCGCTTCTAAACAAGACTTGCCAACGGTTTTTGTAGTAGACATGAAACTTCTTTACGTTTGGGTCAGTGCTCATAGCTACCCTGTACACCCCTTTTACATTCTCCGGCTCAAACCCTTGTACCTTGTATTGTTGTATGTTATTTAATGCAGTGCCCGCAAACCAGCGGCCTGCTTTAGTGATATACACTGGTAGGACTGTATATCCTGCAACCTCTAAAGCGGCCATAATCTGGTGACCAGTAATGACAGAAACCTCATGTTCTACAGATTTTCCACCAAATAATACCGCAACCTTTTTCATAGTGAATACGCCATCAATGACGGAAGTGAATTCCATCCTTAATGGCTATTCTACTTCTTAGTAGTACTATCTTAACATAAATGACAGAGCAAGTCATAGACTTACTCTGTCAGTATTTAACTTTCAAGACCCCGAATTTCAAGGGAGTCTATGTATTTCATTTTGTTTCGCGATCTTACTTAATTACAGCCGTATCAAGCAAAAAGGCGATTTCCTCAGCCGTAGATACAAGTCTGAACCCTATTCTTTTTTCCGGATTATCATCAACCAATAAGTAGTGCCTGATATAGTAGGCATTTTTTCTATTTGCTTGATCGAAAATAATCACTCCAAGAAAATGTTGGGTCTTCCTTTCTAGCTGACGTAAGATCTGTCGTTTACTTCTGCCAACATAGACGATTGCCTTACCTCCACAACCCAGCTCAATTTCCATCCCATCTCTGTAGTTTGGCAACTCTTCGCCGAGAATCACCAAGACTAACGTATTTGGCGGGTACAACCAAATCAACTTCTTGTCCCTATCTGGTACCAGTACAGCAGTCATATTTCCTCCTTAATCTACTAGTGCTTCCGCCTGATCCCTATATCTATTTTAACCTGTTATACTAATATTGTTAAAAGATCCCACATAGGAGGTAGTATTATGAACGGAAACCTTGTCACAACACATCTAACCGACCCACTGCTCACACATTCAGAGAAA
>DASPKA010000032.1:0-22808 GCA_035628335.1 Patescibacteria group bacterium
ATTTGGGCTGTATCCTTTGGCGTTGTAAATGTCATTTTATTTTTCTACATTACCACTCTCCAATCCCCAAAACTGGCTGCTTTTAACGCGCTGGTACTACTTGTATTTGCAGTGGTCAGTAACCTGTTTTCTAAACGCATAGCTCAGCTCAACCGTGCAATCTCAGAAAAGCACGCAGTGCTGATGGAAGCGTTTTCAGACTTTATGACTAACATCAAAACAGTGAAGCGTTTGGGCGTGTACGCTTTTGCAGAAGGTCTTATCTCACGCCGGGAGTATGCAGCAAACGAGCAGGCATTTGTTGGCAGCAGGTTTCATGCCAAGCGATGGTTTATACTCCACAGCATTTATTTCTTTGGTATGTGGGCCACCTTTGCCTTTTTGCTCTACAACATTACTCAAGGAACAGGTTCTGCGTCTATTCTCATTTTGTATTCAAGTATATTTATTTCCATACGTCTTTACATTGAGCGGCTTTCGGAGATTATAAAGTTCGCCTATGAACATAAGGGTAATGTCTTGGCCTTGCAGCAGCTGTTTGCCGGAGTGGACAAAGCTGTTGCTCATGTTACCCAAAAAGTAGATGTTAAAAATTGGGAGCAGATTGTTTTAAACGGCATCTCTTTTCAGTATGCAGAAAGCACCCGCCCTATACAAATACCAGAGTTTGCACTGCGAAGTGGTGAGATTGTTGGGATAGTAGGGGAGTCTGGGCAAGGGAAATCTACTTTGCTTAATATACTCTTTGGTGCAATTGAACTTATAGACTCTGTTAGTATTGATGGTGAAGTACTACGAAGCATTGAGCCATTTGCAAAGACACACATGGCGTATGTCTCGCAGGAAGTCGAGCTGTTTAATCTAAGCTTAAAGGAGAACCTACTGTTAGGAAGAAAATTAAACCAAAAAGTTTTAGACCAGGGGCTCGTGTCTCTTGGGTTAAAGGCTTGGGTAGAGAGTTTAGAAAAAGGTCTAGAAACCATTGTGGGGGAAAAGGGTGTTAAGCTTTCTGCAGGGCAGAAGCAACGCATAAATTTGCTCCGAGGTTTACTTTTGGAAAAAGATATTCTACTCTTAGACGAGCCAACCTCGCACCTTGACCAGGAGACTGAGCAGTTGGCTATAGCGTACTTGAAGAACGCTTTACAAGGCAAAACCGCGGTCATTGTAACTCATAAACTAGAAGTATTGTCGCTCTGCGACCGCATATATGAAATGCAAGAACATACACTCAAAGAAAAGGAGGTAACAGATGACGCAGTTAATTGGAGCAGTACCGGAAGTAGAACCAGTAAAGGCAGTAGTGAGGGTGAGGCTGCCGCTTGATAAAGTTCGCTCGTATTTCTTCCTAGCAGTCTCACTCGAAGCAGCAAGGAAGGCGGTAGTTGAAAATTTTGGCGAGCCCGACGAGATGGTAATTGGCACTTTCAGGCTTGAGGAACTTAGCCATCTCAATGCTGCTGCAATATGGCAGCAACTTGAAGACGCAACACCTGAGTATAAAAGTTGGGTACCACTCGTTAGAAAACAAGTCTACCTCGCCGTCTTCCTCGGCACAACAGAACCCTAATCTGCCCAACAGGCCCTCGAAACACAACCGAGGGCTTTGTTTATTTTTTTGCATTATTTTATACTTTTGTATATAATACATATGTATGCAAACACAAACACCCGGGAATATTTCAAAACGACACTGGTCTTTGAAGGAGAAAGCTCGTGAAATGAGGAGGCAGGGTTCTAGTTATAATGAGATTAGGGTTAAGTTTAATATAGCTAAGTCAACTTTAAGTGATTGGGTTCGTGACATACCGCTTAGTGACGATCAGAAAAAAAGATTGTACGCACGTAAAGATGGTGGTATGACAGGTATACGTATTGCTCAAGAGATGTTTTGGAACAAACGCATGACCGCGTTTAATTCTGGCTTAGAGTTGTATTCAATTCATTATAGAGATCCTGATTTTATTTCAGGAATAATGCTTTATTGGGCAGAAGGTGATAAGGCTAATTGTTTTGGGTTTAGTAATTCTGATGCAGAAATGATTCGGTTTATGGCTAAGTGGGTGTCTAAGTATTTAGGTTATTCACCTCTACACATGACTGCTTTTATGCATCTTCATTCTGGACAAAGTGAACTAGACATGATACAATTTTGGTCAGGGATAACAGGAATTCCTCCTGTTAATTTTAGAAAGACTTTTATCAAACCAGAAGGTTCTGGTTATAGAAAAAATATTCTGTATCATGGGACAATTAAAATTCGAGCGAAAGGTAAGGGTAGCACATATGCTCTTTTTAAAGTTTTAGGGGCTCTTGCAGGTTTTTTGAAAGATAAAAATTGTCTTGAAGTTAATCCTGAACAATGGATGAGTAAATCCAAATTTATTGATCCCAATTATTTGGGTCGCTAGCTCAATTGGCAGAGCAGATCGCTCTTAACGATAAGGTTCCGGGTTCGATTCCCGGGCGACCCACCAAAAACAACATGACTAATAACGGAATGCCTAATCAACTTAGAATGTTAAATACAGAATACTATTTGGAACTGTTACACCGCCAGCAAGCTATTGAGAAATGGGTTTATTGTCTAGCAGAGAACGAGGGCATGGATTTAGATAAATCTGAGCTTGGATATCATTAATCATGCCCCATATTGGCGGGCTTTTTGTTTTTGGTAAAGTTCTTTAAATGTATATACCATGCTCTATGTACTGTCTGGAAAAGACGCTTATAGTAAGAATAAGTTTATAGAAGGGTTATCACAGAAGGCCAAGACAAATGTAGTTAAGCTTGAGCCTGGTATTGACCCACGTGGTTTCACTGGGGGCACGTTGTTTGGCGGTGCAGGCGTATATACACTGTTACCAGGTGAGTGGCTTAAGCAAGAAGAAACGTTGCATGCGTTGGCAAGCTCCGAGAATGACTTTGTATATTTTGAACCATCAGGAAACAAAGCAAAAGTAGTTTGGCCGGGTAATGCTGTGCAAAAAAAGTTCGACCCACTTAAAGTTGCAGAGCTACCAGTCTGGATAGATGCGTATGCAAAAGAGAAGGGTAAAGCAGTGGACCTGGCAGCTCGAAACTACATTGTAGAGTCTCTCTTTGGTAAGCCGGCTGGGTTTGGTGAGGTAGAGACGGACCTATATTTGCTTTCAAGCGAGCTCGACAAACTGTTTTTGGTTAGTGACAAAGTCACGCTGGAAACAGCTAAGCAACTCGTGTCTCAGTCGTATGATCCAGGTGTGTTTCAGCTTCTCGAAATGTTGTCTCAGAAGAACAGGGTGCAATTTTTTAAGCTATTTGAAGCGTACTTTACCAATCTTTCACCAACCGATCTGCAGGGCAGGCTAATTTCATTTTGTGCCCTGCTTGCAGAGCAGATGCGCGGCTTCTTGCTTGTCCACTCAGGTATGCCGGAGTCAGAGATTTTGGAAGTCTCTGGGTGGAAGAGTGGTCGCTTGTTTATTGTAAAAAAACAAGCCGTTGGCTTTAGCCCGCAAGTAGTAGTGCAAACCCTAAAAAAATTGGAAGCCTTTGATGAAGAGCTAAAAACAGGCCATCCAGCCCCCCTACCCATTTTGACCTTAATCGTAAGTCAACTGTTTTAATCCATTGCAAATGAACGGATTTTTTTTTGTATTATCTACACGCATCTCTATAGAAGAAAAATTTGAGAGGAGAAATACATGAAAGCAGTATTTATTGCTCAGAGCTTAATTGGAACTTCGTTATTACAGATGCTGGCGCCATACTTCCGCGAGCATGATGTGGAGGTCCAGGAAATCTATGGTCATGGCAGTGAGTTTTCATTGAGTGGTGACCAGATCGCTGCAGCAGTTCGAGAAGCTGGTTTTCTATTCGTCGGAATGAGAGAAGTCAAAATGAGCCACCCGTATGAGGTTGTTGCTGTGCGGGCTGCCGCTGAGCTGCAGAAGTCTATTGTCATTCTCGCTGAAGCACCGAGACTTTGGCTCGCTGCAAGCGACGATGGACCCTACTTTGGCCTGACAGATACAGTTAGGATCGGTATAGGCGCTGTACCTCCACTGCATGTGGCAAGGCCACTGTTCCCTGACGCCAAGTTTTACTCATTTGGTTGGGAAGATTTGCGTAGGGCAGCCCCATCTCTGCCGTGGCTGATTCTGAAAATTCTTTCAGAAAACGAGAAATAGCAAAAGAGTGCTTTGTCGGGAGACTGAGCACTTTTTTATATTCCTTCTTGCGTGGACGCGAGGTAAATGCAATACTCTTTTAGAAAGGAGGAGTTATGAAAAAAGTTTTTATGATAGCTTTCGATTCAAAGACTCTGGAATTCTTTGAGCAAACTTTGTCTCCAGCTTTTTTTGATCTGGGTTGGGCTGTAACATTGGAAAAGCCAGGACCAAATGGGTTCGACTTCGAGCAAAAACGGCTCTACCATTGTGTACAGGCTGCTGATCTTGTCATTGTGCCGGTTGAGAGTCCGGGTGCTGTTCACGAATATGAGGTACTAACCGCAGCATTAGCTCGGGCCTACCGCAAGCTTCTTGCCTTGTACCTGGCAGAGCCAGATTCGGTAAAGTCGATTGGCAGTCGGAAAGCAAAGTTCAGTGGCGCCTATTCCATGGCAGCCTCATTCTGTTTCGGTGTGCCGCAGCAAGACACTGTGAGGTATAAGGAGTGCTTTCCATCACACATTGAATTTGTGATTGTGCAGCCTCGGCAGTGGGTCAGCATTGGCCCTACTCTTGCTCGTATGCTCGACAACCTCATAACAATTTTTCTAAAGGAGAGTTAATGGCGAAAAATAAAGTAACATTCGTTGGATTCAGTACCAGTGCCACCTTTGATATGCTTCAACTGTCAGATGCCATGTTCAAGCTTGAGTGGAAAGCTGAGTTGATTGTCGCTAACGGTGGGGACTTTTCGGTTAGCCCTCAAGAAATGGCAAGGGCTGTGACGGAGTCAGACCTTGTGGTAGTTGCCTTTAGCAGCTCGCCTAAGACTTATGAAGTGTCGGCTGCTCGTCTTGCGCAGGAGTATGCAATACGGTATGCATTCCTGTTTGAGGCTGGCGCTGAGCTCAGAGAGTTTATGCCCGGTGGGCATTTTAACGGACTCGGTCCGGGGACAATGATAAACTTTGGGATAGCGCCAGACGACTTTGCACAATACACCAAAATATTTCTTCCAGTAAATTCTGTTCTTTACCCTCCGTCGCAACCAACCGGCATGGCGAAAGAGCTTGACGCGATGGCCCGAGAAGCCTACTAACGTTACAAAAGAGCGTCCTGGCCTTAAGCTAGTACGCTCTTTCATTTTGCAAGTAATGTCTTTGGAAGCGGTACTATGTCTCCAGGCTTCACTTTTTTTTGCAGAACTAAGTCAGCTATGTATGTTTCCACGGAGTCCTGTAGAATTCGTTTTAACGGACGCGCGCCATACTCCGGACTGTAGCCTTGCTTGGTCCAAAGGTCTATGAATCCAGGCTCTGGTTTTATAGTTATACCATGTTGGTTTTTAAGCGCTTTAGCTAAAGATATCAGTGAGATTTCAGCCACCTGTCTAAGTTCGTTTTGGCTTAGTGGAGTATATACCACTATATCATCAAACCTATTGAGCAACTCAGGGCGGAATGCTCCAGATACTTTTATAATCTCCTTAACCTGGGTCTGGAAGTCTTCATCGAGTGTGTTTTGGGTAGTTAGTGTTTGGATTTCAGCAGCACCAACGTTAGAGGTGCAGACAATAATAGTATTATGGAAGTTTACGGTATTACCTTCATTGTCCGTTAGTCTGCCGTCGTCCAGCATTTGTAGTAACAAGTCAAGTACACCACTATATGCTTTTTCAACTTCATCAAGCAAAATGAGTGAAAAAGGTTGTTGCTTAACAGCATTGACCAGGATTCCGGTGTTTGCATCAATGAGCCGTGCAATAGCTTCTTGAGTTTGAAACTCTGACATATCGAAGCGCAGCATTTTAGACTCACCTCCAAAGTAGTTTCGAGCGAGACTCTTGCAGGTTTCGGTTTTACCTACTCCGGTAGGGCCGCAGAATAAGAAGCTGCCAATTGGCCTGTGTCCGGTACGAACCCCTGCTCGCGAACGTTTAAGCGCAGCAGCAAGCTGATGCAGAGCTTGTCTTTGTCCAATGACCTCTGCCATAAGTTTTTCTTCAAGGCCCAAGAGTTTGTCTGCGTCATTTTCCCCAGCAGTACCAAGCGGGACTTTAGCCGCCTCTCCCAGCACGGCTTCTGCTAACTCTCGTGTAATAGTTTTTGTGCCTGTGCTTACTGCACGGTTAAAAGCCTTTTCCACAAGTAATAACGTCTTTTCTGGGTTTGCCTTATCTGGCATGTACTCGTCACCGAGCTCTATGAGCTTTAGTACAGCAGGAATGGAGAGTGTGACGCCGCTTTGCGCAGAAAGCGGAGAAGCATAATCAAGCGCTGTAAATAAAGTACTATCAGGGCTGGCAGAAGAGAAATCTATTTCTGTAACATTGTTTAAGAGTGTTTCGTGTTTTTGTAAAATGTGTGTTTTGTGACTGGGGGTTGTGGTGAAGATGAGGCGCAAATTGCTTTTGATAAATTGTTCTAACACGTCACCTACATAGACTCCAGAAGTTTCGCTGTACAGCTTTTCTATGTGGTTTATGGCTATAAGTACATCACCTGCTGCTGCAGCTTCATATAGAAGTTGCTCGAGACGTTCCTTATCTTCTGGGCGTGTGGTATATTCACCAGCTTCAAGTAGAAAAATACGTTTGTAGTTAAGTGGCTTTGGCAGCTTCCCTGCCCAGCTGCGCAGCGCGAGCAACTCTATACAGGTTTCTTTGCCGGAACCGCTAGGTCCAACAAGCAGTGCATTTCCCGGCATGGTAGTAAGCGCATTTACCAGCAACTCAAATTGGCTTGCTATCGCAGAAAGTTCGTGAGGCATGCTCGCTCGAGCAAACTCACCGGTTATTTCTTTTGCTGACTCGTCTAGTCCTAAAGTAAAACCACCGCTCCAGAGCTTGCCAATGCCTTGAATGTTTAGCAGCTTTTTTTCATCCAGTATCTTTGCCGCATCTATTTTCCGCCTGTCTTCTACGCGGGCTTCAAGTACAGCTGCAATAAAGTCTTGTTCGCGAAGTTTTAGTGTCTGAAGGATTTCGTTAAAATTTGGCTCGCTTTTTAGAAAAGCAAAAAGTAAAACTTCAACTGTCACTGGCATTTGCAGCTCTTTTGAGATCGTGCTGGTCCAGCTTTCTGCCATGAAGCTCTCCATGCTTAACTCAGGTAGGTTATTAAGAAGTCCCTCCAGGGTCGAGGTATCAACTTCAAGATTAGCAAAAAATTTACGAGCACGGCGAATGTTTACAACTACTTTCCAGAGTTCTTTTCCGTGTTGTCCTCGAAGCGAAAGCAAAAACCTCGTAGCTTCCAAGTCCAGCAGGCCTGGCTCTATGTCGAGCCTTGAATCAGCGTTAGTGCGTAAGTATTTTAGATAACTTTTATACACATATACTCCATACCCAAATAAGCCAAAGCTTAGTGTGGTTGTCATTGCCCAGGGACTTGGGGTGATTTGGTTCCAAAAGAAAGCGAACAAAAACCCTAAGCTGGAGAGCAACACAAAATCTCCGGCAACACCTTCAGAAACTACGTCAGTAGTTTTTATGTATTCGTAGTATTTACTTTGTTCTAACTTCATTTATATAAATGCATTACCATAAGCGCGGCACATATGATAATAACTACAATTTGTGGAGCTATGCCCCAAAAGTCGGAGCGGTGTTTGTGAAATTTTTTTTCTAAAATCCCAAATGGCCAAGGACGGGGGAAGCCCCAGCGCCACTCCAGAAATACAAACAAGTCAGGAAACCAACCAAAGAACCCGCCCAAGAAAATAGTTGCTCTAAGTGTTGGGTCTGCAAACGCAAGGTACGACCATACCACAAAATTTCCGAGTAATGGTTCTAAGGACTTTATAGCTAACTCACGCTTGCTTTGCCCTCTGAGCCCCTTTATTCCTTTGTCCTTAACGCTCTGTATGGGGCGCTGTGCACGGTGAGGGATGAAGTCCATCACATAGTGAAGCAGAAATGAAAGTACCATAACCTTAACCGGGTCTCGTATAAACGTACCAATTACAACACCAGCCATTAAATGCGCTGAGGTAACCATATAGTGATAATAGGAAAAGTTAAGATAGAGAACGAGCTGTCATCCATGCGAGTAGTACGGGAAATGAGTACCAGAGCAGAATGAAGAGAATCGCAACTAATACAGTAGCGCACACGCTAAGGAAGCCAGTAATTAACACCACACTTCTGACAATAGCGCCAATAAGTCTGGAAGCAAGATTCCAGCCCCAAATGGAGAGAAATTTTTCCAAGTCAAAACCACGCCCATACCCTTGAGTATCCTTATGCCACGCGTCAAACAGGTGACGGGGAAGATAGTCCAAGGAGTAAAGCCTGACAAAAAACAAAACCACCACTCGAGCGTCTTTTGCTATCTGAAGCGGATGTCCATAAAAAAACCAAGTTATGAGGTTTTGATTCATAGATTCTTCGATATTCCCTCTCCGGCGATTGGCGGGAGAGGGTGCCCGAAGGGTGGGTGAGGTTACATTTTGATTTAAAACCTACTAGTATTATACCACTATTTTCAATGAATTAAAGGACGGCCCTTTGAAACGGCCCTTTGAAAACCTTAAGCTTTATTACACCTACAGGCTTGAAATGGGGCTTACTAGTTAGCAGAGAACCAGAAAGGCAGTCCATCGCGGAACTGCCTTTTAACTTATCTTTTCGCTCTCTTTCTTTGGGTTTGATTCAAAATCTTCCCCGCCGCACTGGCGGGTCCGCCGATGCGGCGGATTTCTCTCAGCGCTTTGAGCGTTTACGTTCGGTTTGATTTAAGATTTTTTTACGTATGCGAATGCTTTTTGGAGTGAATTCTACCAGTTCGTCGGGACCAACGTACTCGAGAGCAAAGTCCAACTCAACGTCTTTAGGGGGGGTTAAGATTATTGCGTCATCCGCACCACTTGAGCGCATGTTGGTGAGTTTTTTCCCTTTGCATACATTCACTTCCAAGTCGTCATTGAGCGCGTTTTGTCCTACTACCATGCCTTCATACACTTCAACGGCAGAGCCTATGAAAAGTACACCACGCTCTTGAGCATTATTGAGCCCATAAGAAGAAGAGGTGCCTGATTCAGACGCTATTAAGCTGCCATGGTCGTTTGCGTGGGTGTCTATTTCGTGCACCGGACGGTAAGAGTCAAACAAGTTATTTATAACAGCAGTACCGCGTGTGCGAGTCAGCATGAGGTTCTTGAGACCAATTACGCCACGAGTGGGTATGAGGTACTCAGCATGTATGTCGTTTGCTTGGTTGGTTTCCATGTGAAGAAGCTCACCACCGCGTTTACTCACTTCTTGTATCATAGTGCCTTGGTATTCGTTTGGTATATCAACGGTTAGGTGTTCATACGGCTCGAGTTTTTGACCATTTTCTTCGTGGAAAATAACCTCTGGTTGGGAAACTTCTAATTCAAAGCCTTCACGACGCATAGTTTCAATTAAAATCCCCAAATGTAGCTCACCACGTCCAGAGACTAAAAATTTGTCTCCACCTTCTGTGAAGTCTACTTGCAGTGCTACATTGGTTTCTAACTCTTTTGTTAAACGGTCGCGAATTTGCCGTGAAGTCACAAGCTTTCCTTCGCGTCCCGCAAACGGTGAGGTGTTCACGCCAAAGCTCATACGTACGGTCGGCGGCTCTACATGTACTGGTTCCAGCTGGACGGGGTTTGCAGGGTCAGTGAGTGTATCGCCAATATGTATGTCGTCAAACCCGGCGATGGCAACTATGTCTCCAGCCTCCGCCCCCTCAACATCTACTGGCTTCATACCAGAGTATTGCTGCAGGGAAGAAACTTTAGATGCCTTCTTTTCTCCTTTAGTGTTTATTTGTAAAAGGTTTTGACCTTTAGATATTTTCCCGGAAAGGATTTTTCCTACTCCCATACGACCCTTAAAATTGTCATACGCAAGCGCCATTACCAAAAGTGCAAACGGCGACTCAACTTCCACGTCTGGGGCAGGGATGTGTTCTAGGATTGTGTCCAGTACCGGAGTGATGTTGGTTTGTTCGTTGGGGAAGTAACCTCCAGCTTTTAAAGCGGAGAGAAGCTTTTCTACATCTAAATCAGCTACACCGTTTTTACCGCTTGCATAGATTATAGGGAAGTCTGTTTGTTCATCGGTGGCGCCTAAGGTAACAAACAGATCAAATGTTTTGTTTATAGTGTGGTCAACTTGAGCGTCCGGTTTGTCTACTTTATTTATGACCACTACTGCTTTATGACCAAGTTCTAAAGCTTTCTTTAAAACGAATTTTGTCTGAGGCATAGGACCTTCTTTGGCGTCAACCAAAAGCAGCACCCCATCAGCCATCTTCAGAGTTCTTTCAACTTCACCACCAAAATCTGCGTGCCCCGGGGTATCTACTATGTTAATCTTCACGCCTTTGTACTGCAATGAAGCATTTTTCGCGCGAATAGTGATCCCACGTTCCCGCTCCAGGTCCATGGAGTCCATTACCAAATCCCCACCGTCGTCCTTTACGGTTTGTGTTTGTTTAAGCAGCGCGTCTACAAGGGTAGTCTTGCCGTGGTCAACGTGGGCTATAATAGCTACATTTCTAATGTCAGTTCGTTTCATAGATTCTTCAATTTTTCCCTCTCCGGCGATTGGCGGGAGAGGGTGCCGTAAGGGGCGGGTGAGGTCAATAAAAAATTGCTGACTTCCCGCAGCATCAATTAGTCAAATTGTAATATAAAAATGACTCGGAGTCAAGTAAAGAAGCCACACAAGGTGGTATGTGTGGCTTCATCAAGCTAGGCTGCGCGTTTGACAGCCTTATGTGCGACGTTTATAAGCACTTGGACAACTTTGGGTGCATTGTGTTTGCCATTTAGGCTTTTTTTGCCTGAACGTCTCACTTCTGCGGTAGGGCGTGCCACCCCAGCGGGCCAGTACTTACGAAGATAATAAGTCGACGCCCAATAGAGAGTATCTGACCACTTAGTTTTTATAGTAGCGCAAAGTTCACCATACGTTGCGCACTTTTGTGACGCCATTACTTTGCCAATGGCAGCTTGTAATGCCCTCGCTTCAAGCGAGTCTAGTTTGTTTGTATCCCGGTCAAGATCCGCAACTGTTACACATCGCCCTTTTGAGCGTGTCATTCCTATCTTTTGGGCTTTTCCGTCTTCCATCCAAAATACTCCTTTTTGAAATATGTGTGTTCGTGCATTTGCACGATGTGTAAATTATTCCATTTTTTTATATAGTTGTCTATAAAGCATGACGTAAGTTTACCAAAACTGCTCTCACAATGGAGAACAGTATGTTGGTTTATTTGTAATTTAATTAGTTGGCACTGGGTTCACTTCACGTTTAAGCGAAGGGACGCAGAAATGGTTAAATCGTTTAGTAGACAATGTGTGAGTGCCAAACTGATTAAAGGTTTGGATTCGCCTGGTGTGTCCATCTTCTTTGCGAATATCATAACAGACTAGGTGATCTTCCGGATGTCGGATTTCTGCTTTTTCTATAGTAGCTGTGCCTGCTGCAGAGAAACCAGTGATGTGGATCTTGTAAGTCGGATTGCAGAGATACTTAGGTGCTGTCGCTAGAATATCATCAAACGGTAAGCCAGCAATCAGGCGGTCGAACTCGTCTTGCACACGAATGTTGCGGGTTACTTGAGGTCCATTCACGTCATAACACTTGAAATGATCAAGGTTCTTGGGGAAACCGTAGTTTGTCAAGGTGTTATTTACTCTGACTTTTTCGGTCGGAACTGCTAGATAGGCAGGGCCACGAACATTAAGCGTTGCACCATTTGGCACAAATTGATTTCTGACAAAGACTTGCCTTTGATTGAAGTTTTCGTTGAACAGAGAACGGATTTGGTACCAAGTGAGATGGTTAGCCCGGTCAAAGATGCCAAAATGGGCTCCGCCATGGATTTTTCTCGAGGTATTACAGAAGAAGTTTATGCGCCTGACTTCGTCGCGTTCAAATTTTTTGTCAGTCCTGCCGAACTGATCAAACAAGAATACTATGTCTTGCAGACTAGGTGATTCGAAGAGATCATAACACTTGAAGTGATCAAGTCGATACGGGGGATTGATCGGAGGGTTGGGTGACCATACGAGTTTAACTAATCTGTAACCCGTATCTTGATTATTTGGTCCGAGCAGCTTTACAGCTGTGCTGCCGGTTCCGGTAAACATAAGTGATTCACCAGGCGCAGGCGGCCAGGTGGTGACAGTTCCGCTTATGCGCAGGTTAGCTTTTGAGCTGTTCAGATTTAAGGCTGGTAAGTCGAGCTCAATGAACACATCAAAGAAGCTGTTAGCTGTACCAGTTCCATACGGGGGCAAGTCGAGCGTGCCAGATGTTGTGTTGCTTGTTTCTTCAATTTCACCAAGGTGGCGTTGGCCTGGCTGTGGGCGGATTACTGCGCCATCGCCAGACAAATGTAAAGCCAGCAATTCGGTTGGTACTTGGTCAAGCCCATCATCGTCGGTATCACTCCCTGCTCCTGTAAGCTCGGTATTGACTTGTACTGTACTTGATCCAGTTAGAGCAAATACCTGGAGGTTGCCTTGTGGATCGGTAATGTGTAGTTCGCCTTGAGATTCAGGGAAAGTAAAGGTTTGGGCAGCTTGCGCAAGAGGTGCCAGACTCATTACAAAACCCGATATTAGCGCTGCTAGAGTAGCGCCAGCAATAAATTTATTTTTAATACTCATATGAGAATAAGTTACTTATAAAGTGTATCGACCAATTTATAAAATATTAATGGCAACACTATATAAGCACACTTCTATGAAAAAATTTTTAAGAATCTGGCTTTGGATATCTAAAAAGTTTTCGGTAATATGAGCCTGTAGAGCTTTCTGGACTTAGACTTTAGTAACACTGATGGGTATTTTTAGAATGGGGAGTTTTGTTGTATTTGGTGTATAATAGAAATATGCCTCTAAAACGTGTACAACTTGGTTCATTTTTGGCTTTGCTGGCCGTTGTTAGCATTATGGTCTTCTTCATCTTTAAACCGTTTTTCGCCTTACTCTCTTTCGCGGCAATTTTGACCATTATCTTCTGGCCGCTGAGAACCTTTTTCTTCCATTGGACAGACTCAAAAGACAAAGCAGCATGGCTGACCTTTGGCTGCGTGTTACTGTTTTTACTCATTGCGCTCGCTCTCTTAAGCACTCTTATAGTTAAAGAACTGGCAGATATTATTACCGGGCTCAGCAACACACACTTTCAAATACCTCCCTGGGTAGTTACTCTGCTACCAGAGTCATTACAGGCACAGCTCTCTGGTCTACTCTCTGAATTTGGGCAGATTTTAGTACGCTCGGCCTCAACAGCATTTGGTTTTATAAACGGATTACTCTCAAACGTTGCTAGTTTTGTGATAAGTCTTATTTTGCTTCTCTTTGCTTTGTTCTATTTCCTCCGCGATGGTGACCGAATTATTGTGCTTATCACTGAAATTTCTCCTATCACCCGCGGACAGGAAGAGCGCTTGTTTAATAAGATCACCGCAGCAGTTAACGGTGTCGTAAAAGGCACGTTTATGGTGGGCCTCGTTCAGGGCTTAATAGCGCTTGTAGGGTTTTTAATTTTTGGCATGCCCCAGCCATTGCTCCTGGCTATGCTAACTATAATCGCTTCGTTCATTCCTACCTTTGGCACCTCGCTTATTATGATTCCCAGTATTCTCTACTTGCTCTTTACTGGCGACGTAACAAGAGGTATAGGCTTAGGCATTTGGGCGTTGGTCGCGGTTGGGCTCATAGACAACTTTTTAGGTCCGAAGCTCATTTCATCCAAGACAAATATCCATCCTTTGCTGGTGTTTTTTGGAGTACTCGGTGGGCTAAAGGTTTTTGGTATGCTTGGTGTTCTGCTTGGGCCGATCGTAGTGGCGATTTTTCTTGCACTCATAGATATCTATCGTACCGACATAGCAGAATAAAAAGAGGCTGCCGGTGTTGTACCGGCAGCATATGTTGTACTAGGTGTGTTCCTGCCAGCGATGTTCGCTGTCAAGCCAGAGTAGGGATTTTCCACAACCATCTGAGCATTGGAATATGCCATATCTGTCGCCATCTGGAGCAACGTATTCTCCAACGCGATTCGGAAATGCTGCTCCAATGCAATGATCAGGCACTGCTTTATATTCACCATCATGCAGGCTGTGCTTAGTTAAGCAGTCGCGACAAATGTAGAAAGAGTGAATGGCTTCCCCGTCGAACCGGTACCCGATTTTCTTGATAATTTTATCACTACAGACTGTACAGACGAGCTTTGGTTTCATGGTTTCTCCTATATTGTTTGATTTTGTTTCAGTATATCATTTACGTAAATGACTGCAATGAAAGAAAATTTTCATCAGTATATAGAAAAGCTTCCCCCAACCATCTTAACCATATTTGGTGCTACTGGTGACCTCTCATTAGACTACCTCCTGCCAGCACTTTCGCACATGATTGAAGAAGGAATATTCCCCCCTAATTTCCGTCTAGTTGCGGTTTCTAGGCGGCCATGGACAACAGATGAGTATCTGTCTTTTTTAAAGCAAGAATTTAAAGCTCGCAATCGCGTCGTTTCAGAAAAACTGTTGTCAGCCATTTCCTACTTTGCAGGAGACTTTGACCATAAAAGCAGCTTCAATGCCCTTGCAGGGGTGCTCGGCGACAAAGACATACAAGCACACTCATGTTTTAACCGCTTGTTCTACTTTGCTACAGACCCAAAGTATTTTGAATTTCTCTCACATGTGCTGAAGGACGCTGGGTTACTCAAGTCTTGTGCCAAACATAACCGCATGGTTCGGGTGCTCGTGGAAAAACCGTTTGGCTCAAACGAGCAGACAGCGAAAAAGTTGAATAAACTTTTATTAACTTACTTTAAGGAGCAGCAAATTTACCGCATAGACCACTTTTTAGGCAAGGAGGTTGTTCAGAATTTGTTGGTGATGCGGTTTGCAAACGACTTTTTAGAACCGGTGTGGAATAGGGAGCATATAGATCATATTGAGGTTTCTGTTCTCGAGAGCGAACTTGTGGGTAAGCGAGTGAATTTTTACGACAAGACCGGAGCTATAAAAGATATGTTGCAAAATCATATTTTACACATGCTTGCGCTTACCTTAATGGACAGACCACAGAAGCTTGCTCCAGAAGAGATTGCAAAACAAAAGTTGAAAATCCTTCGTTCGCTCCAACTTTTTACAGCCGCTAAAGCCAAGACCGATCTGGTTATAGGTCAGTACTCCGACTACAGAAGTTCCGGGGGATTAAAGTCTGAAACTGAGACATTTGCTGCACTTAAAGTTACTTCAAGTCACCCGCGTTGGAAAGGTGTTCCGTTTTTTCTCAGGACCGGTAAAGGGTTAGCAAGAAAAGTTGCAGAAATATCTATACATTTTAAGCAGCAAAAGAACAAACCTAAAGAGTTCCTCACCGCAGCGCCTAACGTGTTGACTTTCCAGATTCAACCAGACGAGTCAGTGCGAATGCAAATCAGTAATAAGACAGTAGGGTTTGGAGTTGAACTCCATACGGCAGACCTAGTCTTCGGGTATAAAGAAGCTTTTAAACATGAGATCCCGGCTGCGTATGAGCGCCTGCTTCTAGACTTTATACAAGGTGACCAACGGTTGTTTTTGGCTTCTGGTGAAGTTGAGGCCGCATGGCGATTTGTAGACTCAATCATTCCATACCTTGAGAATGCAACACTTGAGCGTTATCTGCCCGGATGCAACGGCCCGAAAGCAGCAGACAAACTTGTAAGTAAATATGGGGGATGGTGGACGAAATAATGCGGTAAGGCCGCTGTCAAAAGTCGAAAGTCTGTAAAGTCTTTAAAGTCTCAAGAAAAGTATTTCTATGACTTTATGGACTTTAGACTTTACGGACTTTATGGACTATACTATGGAAATCACAATATTTGGTTTGGGTAGGATGGGATTACAAATTGCACGTCGTTTGCACAAAAACAACTTTACCGTTAATGCATGGAACAGGTCAGAAGGTCCACGCAAAGAGTTTGAGGCAGGTGGTGGTAAGGCATTTGAAACAGTTGAAGCCGCAGTAGAGGCATCTAGGGGAGACGTACGCGTGTTCTGGGTTATGTTACCAAATGACATTACTGAGAACTTTATTTTCGAGAGCCTGTTACCATATTTAAAAGCTGGTGACGTCGTCATAGATGGAGGCAATAGCTTTTATAAAGACTCTGTTCGCAGAGGAAAAACTCTCGCAGAAAAAGGGATACACTTTTTTGACTCCGGCACTTCCGGCGGGGTATGGGGTGAGGAAAATGGCTTTGCGCTTATGGTAGGCGGACCAAGTGAGCAGTGGCCCGTCATTGAGCCAATATTCAAGACACTTTCTAGCGGTAAAAATTATGGTTTAGTGGGAGGAAATGGGGCTGGGCATTTTGTAAAAATGGTTCACAACGGCATTGAATACGGCATGATGCAAGCAATTGCTGAAGGATATGGAGTACTCGAAGAAAGTCAATTTAACTTAAATCTTTCTCAAGTAACGCAAATCTACCAGGAAGGCTCGGTTGTCCGCAGTTGGCTTATTGACTTATGTAAAAATATCTTTGATAATGAAGATATACCAAACACCTCAGGATTCATAAACGCAACTGGTGAAGGCGAGTGGACCATTAAGACCGCCAAAGAACTAGGCGTAGAAGTTCCTGTTATTGAAGCTTCTTTTAAAGTGAGACAAGAATCGAAAAAAGCAGAAAATCAAAAAGTATTCTCAAACAAAATCGTGGCCCTCATGAGAAAACAATTCGGCGGCCACGCAGTAGAAAAGAAATAAAATGTCAGAAATTTTATCTCAACAAAGTCGTGAAAATTCGGAATATAAGGCTCCAGTAGATTCTGGGCTTAAAGAAACAAAAATTGGACCGCAGCCCGATGTAGTTATGGAAACTAGAGCTGCGGTTAAAAATGCATTTTCCGAAGCATTAAGTCAGGGAAAGAAAGAACAGGTAACTCCACAAATGGAGCCTGTTTTTGGTGAGGCTTATGCAAGAGATGTTGGAAAAGCAATGGAAGGTGGTGATACATATTTTCAAGCACGAGGTGAGCAGTTTCTGAAAGATGTTTACACACAAGGCTCTGAACCGCTAGCAAAAACACAAGCAGATAATGCACCTGAAAAAGCGATGGAGGAAAAGGCCGCAGCCGAAGAAGTGTCAAAACCTGTGCAGGCAGAGAATAAAGTTCAGGCAAACGCCGAAACACATGCAGGGCCTAATTTTTCTATTGCAGAGAAGTATAAGGGGTATGTGGAGTGGGGAGACAGTGAAAAGGTGAAAGCTACTAGCTTGCTTGGAAGGTTGAAGGAAAAATTAACACTGGCTTTTTCGAAAAAGTCCACGAGTGAGTCAGAAACCATGACTAGTCAGGAAAGGTCTGAGCAAAGAAAGTTAGAAAAAACAGCAGCGACAGAGCAAGAAAATTTGCAACAAAAACAACAAGAGCTTGAAAAGAGGGCAGTTGAACAGCTCAATGCCCCAACAGACTTGGTAAAACAAATTAATGAAGTTGCTGTAAATGTTGAAGCGCTTATGGCAGTGTTAAAGCAGCCGGGTGCTGGCAAAAAAGAAAAGCTAAATAAGACAACATCCGAGGAACAGCAATCAGCGAAAACACGAAAGCCGGAAGAAAAAAATGCTGAAGAAAAGAAGAATAAAACAACAACTGACAAAGCACAAGAGTCTACCACAGAGGTAAAGGCCGAAGCAAAAGAAGCCGGTAATCACTTGGACAAGATCTTCGTAGCTGACCTCTCTGAGACTATGCGCGAGAACGCAGAGGGGAAATCAGAATTTACTATTGATTCTGCTCTTAAAGCGTATGACGAGTATAACTTGGACTCAATCGATACAGGAGTAGAGAGATCGCCATTTACAGACTTAAAAAACGCTGCTGAGGATAAAGTCCAACTTACAGCAGTACAGTATAATAATATTTCATCTGTATTCGAAGCCTCAGCACAATACTACCAGGATCTAATAGATAGTTTGCCAGCAAAAAGTGAAGATTCTGAAGAAAATAGTGCTCTTGATCAAATGAAGTCAGAGCTGAATGCAGTTAAATCTCAGCTCGAAGGGATAGGTGAAATGCTAAAAAACACAGTTGAACGAGAGAAAGAAGATTTAGCGAAAACAAAAGCAAATGAGTTTTTAAAGAATTTCAACGATCAACTGGCTCTAGGGTTCAAAAAGAGACTCCAAGAAGGTAATATGAGTGATAAAGAATATTCTTCTCTTTTGCGGTATATGGTTGTGAAGTCTCAGCCGGCCAAGGAAAAAGACAAAGTGATGTTAAATAATGGTCGAAACGCTGTTAAGGCTGTTGGGGAATATTTAAAAGTTAGATCAAACAAGAGATGACAGACGCAATACAACAACTTATTCAGCTTATAACCGCGTTTCCTTCTCCGGTGGAGGAGAAGGCGCCTATTTTGCGTTTGCTTCAGCAGGAGAAAGTCTCTGAGGCGGACTTGGACAAAGTTCTTGATTGGCTAGACGCGGCTTCAGCGGCAGCGCGCGAGAAGATTATGGACAGGCGTTTACAGCTTGAAAAAGAAGTGGAAGAGCTTGAGCGGGAGTACAATGACAAACGCAGAGCCCTAGAAGCGGAGTTCAAACGCTTGAGTGATCAAGTAGCTAAAGACACTGAGCAGGAACAAATTGAAGCAATAAGAAAACAGATAGCATTATAAAATAATCCCGATGCAACATCGGGATTATTTTATAATGTACTGCCTAAGTAAAGCATCTCTGATCTGAGGGTTTTTTAATTGTTTTGTTTGGTAGTTAAGTATGGCGTTGTTATGGTCCTTGTATGCACGTGTTAGAGTATCTCGGAGGAAGCGGCACGTGACATCGACTGCTCTAAATCTTTCTTCATTTGGACTGGTTGAGTCTATTCGGGCAAGTCTTTCTAAGTCGCGAATGGCTCTAAAGAAGTCCTCTCTTCGTTCTTGGCGTATAAAGTCTGGGATTCGCTTTGACTCTTCTTGGGCGTACTTATGTGCGGTAGCAGCAAAGACGTGTATTGCAGCTGAAAATCGTTTGCCACCCTCTAAATCCTGTGATGGTGCTTCTAGAGGTTTCCATGTAAATACCTCCTTAGCTTTGGAGATGTTTGCCATGCTTTCCATGTAGTTTTCTCTGCTCGTAGTTAAGATGCCCTCTAAGAGACGTTGCTCAGGATTAGTTTCTGACCGCCCCTTGTACAAGTCTTGTGCCTTATGCGCTTCCGTAATATGTCTATCTTTAATTTGGTCAAGCTCTACGAGAATTTGCTTCCTGGCAGCTTCAAGCGCAAGTGAGAACCTTGTTCTGCGCAGCTCCATTTCGCCTCTATCTATAGGTACACCTGTTAGCAAAACTCCTTGCGGGTCTTGATTAAGTGCGACTAATAGTTGGTCTAATTTTTTAACACCGAGAGAGCTTTCTGGTATGCCTGCATGCTTAATCAGACTTACTTTGAGTTCGTAGAGGTTGTGTATAGTTTCCAGAGTAGTTTGAGCGGAGTAGTGCTGTTCTATGGTTTGGCATGCGCTCTCTAATTCTCCTTTAGAAAATTCTGTCGTCTTTGCGTTTTCAAAATGCCCTGCTGCTATTGCAGAGTCTTTTGGTAGTACCTCATCTAATCGCGGTGCTAGTGCTTCTCCTGCTCTCATCATTTGTAAGTGCATAATGCTTAGAACGGGAGCCAGTCTTTCGCCCAATCTTAGCGCCTTTTTCTCCGCGCGCCGCTCCACCGTACCGACACGTACGCTTCCGCGACGTGCTCGAAAAAGTCACTAATCTTGGACGAAATACAGGCTCTGTTGAACTTTTCAGGTTTCTAGAGGTGAGTAGTTACTATCATTTCCAAAGTATGGCGCGGCAGGGTGAGCCGTCGCCGTCTACTATTTTTAATGGCAATATTGCCCCATTGTACTCCCCAGCTTTCACCTGGGTGAGCAGCAATCCTTCTACAATTACTATGTTTCTCGCTAGTAATGCTTTATGCACCGGGTGCCCTGGCGCTGCCTTAGCTTCTATGCCAAAGTAGTCTATTCCAATTAAAGAAATCTTCTTTTTAGCCAATATCTCTGCTGCCTCTAATGAAAGACTCACGTAAGCGTCTGTAAACTCAGTTTTTTTTGTAAGCTTAGCTGTGTTGCTTGTTTTTAAAATAATTCTGTCGCCTGCTTTTATCTTTGAAAGCGGCAAGTCCTTTGGTTCTATGAGGTTCTTTGTCTTAACATCAAAAACCTTAAACTTTCCTACAAACGCAGTCAGCGGAAGTTTGTCTACTCCGATTTTATCAAATATAAAGTGTTTTGGTGCGTCTATGTGAGTTCCGGTATGCGTTGAAAGGGTGAGCTTGGAAACAATCGCAGAAGTCTGCTTAGATTCCATACTAAACCGTGTATCCCCAGGCCAGGGTATAGTCTCGGAAGATAAAGGTTTTGTAATGTCGTAGTATTTCATTAGAGGTAGTTTTCTTGGAGAAATATTTCCTTTTTTTCAGACCACTACGCCCTGACGACATTGTCAGATTGCTTTCGTTATTGAGCCTGGCCTTGAAAAGAGTCCGAGTATTTTTTATGGGGCTGCGTTTCGCCTTAAAGTCTGAAAAAAAGGAAATATTTCTCCAAGAAAAGCTATGTATAGGTGTTTAGTACTCCGTTTGTGCTTCTCCTTGCAGGTCTTGTCGTTGCCAGATTAGGTCGAACATTTCTTTCAGGTTGCGTGCGAGAGATTTGGATTGAATCAGTTGAGCAACACCTTCATCTACATTGCCTACAATGAAGACTGAGTCATCATAAATGTCCATGCATGTGTCCATGTTCATGTTTTGTGGCATATAGAGGATGGCGCGGCGAAGGGAGTCGTCGTGTGGGTTAAATGCACGAGAGTCATAGGTCAGTAAGATGCTGACAGATATTCCTTTTTCAGCCCTGCGTGTGCGGAGTTCTCTAAAGAAGTCTGGGTTCAGACCTTCCCATGCCTTTATGTTACCTATAACTGCGTAGTGTTGTCCTTCTCGTTCTCTGAGTAGTTGTTCATAGTGAGCTTTTACCTCTTCAAACTCTTTAAATATTTTTTCCATAAGTTATTTTTTTAATTTTTTTCAAAATATACGTAAACCCATCAATGCTTGAAAAGAGGACCGTTATATAGATAGCATTGTTCATCGCGTGCTATATTTATTATATGACATTTATTTCACAGCTCCTAATAATCCTTGCTCCCACCTACCTAATACGGTTTTCACTCTACGGTATGCCGGTGAATGTCTATCTTTTGATTTTGTTAGGTTTCTTATTCGGATTTGCGGCATGGGTGCTTTACACAAAGCGTGTAAAGGAGTTTTGGAGTTTCTCCTGGGTGACAGACGCTAAAATGTTGGTAATTGCGGCCAGTGTTTTCTTACTCGCCTGTACAATCTCTCTTTTTGTAAGCGGTTTTAGTGTAGATAAACTTGGCTGGTACTTAGTAGTAGGGCTGCTTCCAATAAAAACCTTCTTTGCACTATTGTTTTTACATAGAACTTATACGGACAGTAAATTTATTGAATCCTATTCTATCCTCTACCTATTTTTACTCTTTTGTGGACTCCTCGCAATTATTCAGTATCACACCCTATGGCTCCTTGACCCAGCATACTGGGGCAACAGCCAGGAACCAAAGCGTGCCACCTCACTATGGGAACAAGCCAACATGTTCTCACTGTTCATTGGCCCACTTCTCGTTTTCCTCCTTCCACACCTGTGGTCCAAAATTCTCACTTTATCGCAAATGAACAGTAGAGTAGCTGACAAGGAAGTGGAATTTACTTCCACTGGATTGGCAGCGTACTCACTACGAAGAAGTGAGAATTTTTGGGGTATTAGTTTTTTGGTGTGTTGGGGGGTTGGGTTGGTTGGATTGTTTTATTCTCAGTCCCGGGGGGCGTGGGTGGCGCTTGTGGTTGCGTTGGGAGTCTTTGCCCTGCTTACGCTGTCAAAAAGACAACTCATTGCTGCTGCGTTTTTAGGACTTGTTGGGTTTGGTGTGTTTTGGTCGACTGAGTTTAGATACAGGCTTATTACGCCATTTCATGGTGAGCAATCTGCTGGTGAACGTCCTAAGCTCTGGAACATTGGACTTAAAATGGCAGAGGAAAATTATATTTTAGGGAAGGGTCTCAAAGGGTTTGGTGCGGTGTTTGATGAGTATAAGGCTAAGCTTGGGTATGCGGACTTAAAACACTATAACTCACCGCATAACATTTTTCTAAATTTTTGGATTGATACCGGACTTCTTGGATTATTGAGCTTTTTGTTTGTAATAGGGTTTGTTATGTGGCAGGGGATAAAGAATAAGCAAAACACTGTGCGACTCGGGTTAATGCTCGTAATAGTGGTTATGATAATCCACGGGCTTTTAGATACCCCTTACTTGAAAAACGATTTAGCAGCGCAGTTCTGGATTTTGCTTGCTTTGTTTTAGTTTTATGTAAAATGCAAGTGTCGCGTACGACACTTGCATTTTTTCGTGTTTGCCATTTTCTTGTCAGCCAGCTGACTAGCCACATAGTGACGTAGAAGAGCACGTCTGCAGTTAAACTTGCCACAATCATTCCAGATTTAAATCCGAAAAATTTTGGTAAGACTAACATCAAGAAAGGCCTGACTACCAGAGAGTCTGCAAACTCAGCGAGTCCGCAC
>DASPKA010000033.1:0-11599 GCA_035628335.1 Patescibacteria group bacterium
GTGTTCCCCCCTTTGTCAGGGGTCGAGGTAGTTGGTATTCGCCAAATTCCTTTCAGGAGAGTAGATTCAGTTCGGCCCTCAAACACTTCACTGTCTATACCAATTGAAGGAATTGACAACAGATTTGCCTTTGTGTTTACCTCGTAAGCAAATGTGGGCGTTATGTGAGCAGGTGCGTTATAGGTAGGAATTCCCTTGTCTTCACCACGTAGTAACACCGGCTCTGCAGCCCTCGAAACTGAGGTGTCTGCCATAAAATCTAGCGCATGCATGACATTATAGCGAAGCAGCCCATAGTACGGACGTACTAAAGCCACCAGGCCAAAGCCTAGCAGTAAAGTAGCAGCGTATGGAAGTAGTTTATATACGATTCTTGGCATTACGTAATTTATTTATACTGATCATTAAAGCAGCGAGCAAAATACAGAACAAACCAATGAGCGTTTCAATTTCTGCTTGTGACGCGGTATTGTAAAGTGTCGTGCGTACTTTTCCTTTGTATAGACCAACATCTTCAGCTGCACGTACCTGACCCGCAATAACAGTCACTTCTTGAGTAAGTGTACCCCCGTTTGCTTCCGTAGTAACCACAGCACCTCGAACCTGGTCCTGGTCTCGCAGTACATGAACAAAAACAATTCCCTCTACTTCAAAAGAAGAGTAGTCGCCATTTTCATCTGTTTCTATGACATTCAGGGTTGCGCCTTGCACCATAACCTTTACGTGACTTGCGGGAACGTCGTCACCATCTTCAATTCCGTTCTTGTTATAGTCAAAGAAGACATGGCCAACTATTTGCCCAAGTTTCAAGTCACCTGTAGCAGTGCCAAGAATGGTTCCGCCTGATGGTAGAGGGGTTACAGGATTTATAACAGGACCGCCTCCTCCACCGCCACCTGGTGTGTTGTTACAGTTAATTTGAATGCCGCACAAAATAACCCCACCGCCTCCTCCACCGCCTCCACCGCCCCCACCTGGCGCGGTAACGGTTATAGTAACCAGTGCAGTAGCAGTAGCGCCCTTGCTGTCTTTTATAGTGTAATCAAACGTATCAACACCAGTGAAACCTGCCAGAGGTGTGTACTTGCAAAGGCCATTTGTGGCACACGTAACACTGCCGCCTTGAGTAGTTGCTATCGGATTTTGTGGAGACCAAAGCTCAAAAAAGTCACCTTGTGGGTCGCTGTCGTTAGTAAGCACATTAAAGCTTACCATCGTGTTTATAGGTGTTGACGCTGAGTCATTATTTGCAATTACTGTATTTATAGTCCCATTACCTGAAACTACCACAATATGTACGTTCGCACTTGCTGTTGCACCTTTGTTATCTTTTATAGTGTAGGGGAAGGTGTCAGTGCCAACAAAGTTAACGGCTGGCTCGTAGAAACACACACCAGTTGTCTGACAGGTTGTGGTGCCGTGTAAAGTTGCAGTTGCAGCGAGCGGAACTATAAGGGTAAATGCATCACCCTGCGGGTCGCTGTCGTTTTCATAGGTCCTTATAAGTAGGTTAGTGTTAATTGAAGTAGTTCCAAAGTCATCTAGCGCTACCACACTATTTCCCCCGCCTCCCCCACCAGTTGTTATAGCAATGGTAACTGTTGCAGTAGCTGTTGCACCTTTACTGTCTTTTATGGTGTACACAAACGCGTCCATACCTGTGTAGTTCTGCGCTGGTGTATATGAACATACACCACCAGTCGTACACACTACCGTACCATGTGCGGCTGCGATGCTTGAAGCAGGAGAGATTAGAGAGAACGCATCCCCTTGCGGGTCGAAGTCATTTGCAGTTACTGTAATACTTAACGGAGTATTTATGGTGGTTGTACCAAAGTCATTTACTGCAACAACACTGTTTGGGTTGGTCGAAATTGTAATAGTGACTGTAGCGTTTGCTGTTGCACCTTTGCTGTCTGTTATTGTGTAGTTAAACGTGTCTGTACCCACATAGTTTAGTGCAGGCTGGTATGTGCACGAGCCAGACGCTACACATGTTATAGTACCGTGTGCAGTAGTGATTGCGCTAAGCGGTGCCGTAAGCAAAAATGTGTCACCTTGCGGGTCACTGTCATTTGCGGTGACATGTATTATAACGGGAGTATTTACTCTGGTCGCAGCAGCGTCGTCCTGAGCGACTACCGTGTTTTGAACAGGTGCTAACGTCACAGGAATATTTCCAGAGAATTCAGAAGTAGCGCCCGTGTGGTCAGTTGCTGTTGCAGTTAAAACAGATGAGGTAGTTACGGTAGCCGGCAAAGCAGACAACGGCAGAACAAACGTAAAGCGCTCTGCAGTGTCAGTGCCAACAGTTCTCCCAGCAACTACACCATTGTAGGTCCCAGTGCCAGTATTTGTGTCCGCTGAACTCCCTTCAGTTACTGTAGTTAGATAAATCTTACCTTCACCAAATCCAGACGGATCCTGGTCTGCTATGTAAACTTCCATTTTAGCTCCAGCACGTAGAAAACCTTTCAAGGTCAAGTTTGTTACGTCGACTTGAGCACTCTCAAAAACTGGAAAGTTGAAACGACCATTACCTCCTGTGTCGGTATCACCGCTGTCATTTAAGGTCACACCCTCACCGTCAATGTCTATGGCCAAAGATGTAGGCTGCTTTCCATCGTTGTCGTTCTGATAGAAGGAGTTATGGGTAATCGTATTTTGCTGACCTTGAACGATAAGTCCTTTGCCTTTGTTAGCAAAAACTATGTTCTTTGAAAAAATATTTTTAGTACCACCTGCCAGAACAACCCCAGTTGCGTTCTTAGTAATCGTGTTGTTGTCTATGACCACTGAGTCAACAGCCGGGCTACCAGCTGGGGAAGTGAGCTCAATACCAAAGTCAGCGTACTCGTTGGCTGCTGTTCCCCCATCACCTGCAACGTCATGTCCATAGATTAAGTTTCCTTTTATGGTACCACCTACAACTGAAAGGCCTTCAGTAATACCAATGCCAGGCCCTTTCAAACCTTGTTCTCTGTTATTGTTTGCAATTTCATTATTCTCTATTTTCACACCATTTTGGTTACCCGTGCGTAAAAACACACCGAGCATGCCGTGGTAGCCTATCAAGTTATTCTTTACTGTAAGGTTTGGGTGATTTTCTACATAAATCCCGTTGGAAGCACTGCGCTTACCTGGACTCGGGTCAGTAAAACTCTCTGCTGATGTACCAATAAAGTTCTTTTCAACTGTTAAACCTGAAAACCCCCGTGCGCCAATGTTGCCAGAAGTATTAGGACTACCGAAGCCATAAATAGCAAGTCCTTTAATTGTGACGTCAGATGCCGCAGCTTCAAAACCAAATTGTTGGTATACATGCTGCGTATAGTTTGCAACAATTTCAACTTCTGGTTTGTTTACTTTGGAAAGAGCTATATGGTCTACACCAACAGTACCACCAGTTCCTTCCTGTCCTGGATTTGTGTCACCTCCAAAAGTTGTTTGTGAAGTTCCGTCTATTGTTACGCCATCACACGTTAAGACCGGCAAAGTTGAGTTAACTAAAATTCTAAAATAACTACCCCCTGAGTAGGTAACCTTGCCACCAGTTGGTGCCTGGGGAAGCCCGAACGGAGTTGCGGCTGTGGTGGTACCTGAGATGTTAAAAATAATAGTGTTACCGCTTGCACACGCAGTGTTGGAATCAATGATAGCCTGGCGCAGAGAACCTGGACCGGAGTCATTGGTGTTGGTAACAATAAAATTTGCAGCATGCGTGAGACTCGCAAACACCAACCAACCGCCAAAGAATCCTACGATTAAGGTAAAAGCATGAAACAGCGAGAACGCCTTTAGCATCTTCTTGTTCTTATTCATCCTCCAAAAGTCCCCCAAACGGCTTATCTTCAGCATATTTTTAACAAAAGACCTATTAATACTGCTTTATTAAACAACAAATATTACGATTTGTCAAAGTTTAGGAAAAAACATTGACAATCTATATTTAAAGAATAATATAGATTGTAGCGCAACTTTGCAAGAATTTTTAGTCTATCAACAAGGAGCGGGCATGAGAACCCAAAATCAGAAGCAAAGCTTATTTTCCAGAATCTTCCCCGAAAAACCCCAGCGCATCCATGAAGATGCACGAGTCTGGGTGATCCTTGTGATCACCTTAATCTCGCTAATCTTCAAGCATTAGCGCTTCTCCCGGAAAGTTGGTGACGCTCCCCCGCCACCAACTTTCTACCCACACATTCCCAAAACCCCTTCCCGGGGTTTTGTTTTATTTATATGCTATGGTATAGTGTAAGTAATTAATAGACCTCTTACGTAACCTGCTCATGAATAGCTTTGTTTATTGCCGAGCGAGAACGTTTCAAAAAATTTTTAGCGGTATCGCATACCGGTAATAAATTTTTTGGAATGTTCGCAGCCGGCAAGAAACAAAGATGGTTCATGATGAGGTTACGTAAGAGGTCTAACAAATATAACTATGGGACCATATAATATTATTGGCATTGTAATTATCTTGCTCGTGCTATATGTCATTTATGTATACAACTCGCTTATAAAGTCGCGCAACCGCGTCGACGAAGCGTGGAGTGACATTGAGGTGCAGCTCAAGCGCAGGTATGACTTAATTCCTAACTTGGTACAAACGGTCAAAGGTTACGCAACCCAAGAATCCACGGTGTTTGAAAATGTGACTAGGGCACGTAACCAGGCTATGCAAGCTGGAACTTTGGGGGAAAAGTTAAAAGACGAAAACATTCTTTCTGGCGCCTTAAAGTCACTGTTTGCTGTTGCTGAAGCCTACCCTGAACTCAAGTCAAACCAAAACTTTATGCAGATGCAGTCAGACCTCACTGACACTGAAGACAAAATTCAAGCAGCACGACGCTTCTACAATGGCACTGTGCGCGACTTCAACACAAAGCTTCAAGTCTTCCCTACCAACATCTTCGCCGGCATGTTCTCCTTCAAAGCTAGAGAATTCTTTGATATAGATGAGAAAGGCCCAGAAGGGCAGCCGGTTAAAGTACAGTTCTAGCAGCAAAGCTGCGAGAGGGGGAGGCTCATGGAGGGCTCTGCCCGAAATGAGGGGGCGACGCTAGTCCCATTTATAGCGAGAGAAAGGCCCAGAAGGGCAGCCAGTTAAAGTACAGTTTTAGCAGCGGCCTGCGAAGGTTCAGTTCTAATCATTTGTAAAAATATTAAAAGCCGCACCAACCAACGTTAGTGCGGCTTTTTTCTAGTGTTGTGATTTGCTCCGCGGGTGGACTTCACCACCCTCGACTTTCGCCTCAAACAATTCTGCAGCGAATTGGATTGCTTCAAAAAGGGCTTGAGCCTCCGGGTTGTCAGGTAACCCAAAAATTTCCACATACTTATTGCCAATCTCTGCCAGTTTGGGCAAATCGTGACGAATAGGTTCTTCTTCCACTTTGCCCTCATGATTCGTCCTAAAAACAATCAGCAGATACTTGTTTTTTGGCGGATCAACTAAATTTTGGGGAAGCTGTCCACTCAACATTACCTTAGCGAAAGCACTTTGAAGTTGTTGCCACAACTCGCTACTATGCACATACCACATGGTGTTATAGTGCATTTTGCCGCAAAATTTGCAGATAAACGAAATAATGATCATCGGTGCAAGTTCGTTTGAGTTTGTCATGTGTCCTCCTTTTTTTGAATACTATAATGACATTTTTAGAAAAAAAGGACAAGATCATTACTTGACGCATTACCGTTTACGTTATACGCTATTTTTATGATTACATATGACCATATAGGAAAAAATAAACGGGCCTCCGTGTTTATTATTTTCCTCTTTTTACTTGTTATTATTGCGCTCGGATGGGTGTTTTCGCGTGCTTATAACAACCCTGCAATCCTTATAGGCGCAGTTGCGTTTAGCAGCTTGTCTGCTCTTATCTCCTACTATTTCTCAGATAAAATTACTTTGGCAATCTCAGGAGCTAAGGAAATAAACCTAAAGTCGCACCCTGAGCTTTACAACATTATCCAAAACCTTACTATTGCAGGGGGTTTGCCTATGCCAAAAGTCTACATAATCGAAGATACAGCCATGAATGCTTTTGCAACGGGTCGTAACCCAAAAAATGCTGTTATTTGTTATACCACAGGCATTCTGCAGAGACTAAACAAAAAAGAAATAGAAGGCGTAACTGCTCATGAACTATCACATGTAGGAAACTATGACATACGCTATATGGCAATCGTTACTGTGCTCGTCGGAACTGTGACGCTAATTGCAGACTGGTTTTTACGCGCTTCTTTATTTGGAGGAAAGAGCGACCGAGAAAACAACAATCAGTGGATGATGCTCATTGGCTTTGCCCTTGCGATCCTAAGCCCTATCATTGCCACTCTGCTTCAGCTCGCAGTTTCCCGCAAACGTGAATTTTTGGCTGACGCCTCTGGTGCGCTTCTTACTCGTTATCCCGAGGGACTAGCTTCTGCCCTTGAAAAAATCTCTGGTGACCGCGAACCACTTGAAGCTGCAAACAAAGCTACTGCACACATGTATTTTGCTAATCCCCTAAAGAATCGTCACGATGGTGTGGGCTGGTTTGCAGGACTCTTCAACACCCACCCTCCCGCTCAAGAACGTATAAAACGACTACGTGAAATGAATATGTAGGCAACTGCAAAAAAGAGAAAAAATGAAAAAAAGTATCGTTGTGATCTCTAAGGAAGAATAAAACATTGGCCTGGTCCGGGTTTAACCATAGACTAGGCTTTTAATTTTATATCACTGCCCCCTAGGTTGCCAGTTTCGCACGTACTGCCTCTATCCGGTACGTGCTAAGCAGTACGAAACAATGAAAATAATATAAAGGCACCAAAAAATCTAAGCATAAAAACATAAATGAATTTATCTGTCAATTTACCAGTTTTACAATATTCATTTAAAAATGCTGTAATAGCTAAAAACATAGTTCTCATACATCTCTCAAAAAGGAGCTGAAAAATGAATCTAAAAAGTGTGCTAATCACTTTCTTACTGCTTGTTATAGGGTTTTCCTTCGGTAGGGTTTACTACAACAAGTTTGTGAACCCTGGGGTTCGCTCTGGAAGCGCTTTCCCTATTGGTACTCATGAGGACAACAGAGTCCTTGCTTCTGATGATGGGTTCTACATCTTCTGGAATCCGAACCTTGGCTTAGGGAGCACCGCTGTAACCATTGGTAAGGACAGCCAGATAACTTACCTATACAAAAACCGTGGAAAAAACTACAAGCGTTATTGGCGCCAAAACCCTTCGGGACAAGTTTTTGCTTGCTGCACGGAAAAAGGCGAAGTCACTAAGCCTGAACGTAAAGAGACGATCGCCGAGGCGAAAAGAATTTGGGAGGACTATAAACGGACTCAAAAATTCCAAATCAAAGATCTGCGCTGGATCTTTGACCTCAGCAAACAAATGGACTCCCACGCGTTTGCAATAGCTGAAGAAATCAAACGCGAAAATGGAGGGTCGAAGCCATGAGAAACCTGAGTAGCTCTGTAGCAAGTAGTCCCTACTTGCTACAGAGTTGTTTTTTTATATATACTTAGCTAGCTTTTTGTTTGAACAACCCTTTTTTCAAGGAGCAAAATATGATTTCTCAAAAAGAAATGCGTAATTCAGACCACGAACTTCACGTGTCATGGCTGATCATGTGCGCGTTTCTGGCAGTTGTGGGAGTCTTCGCATTCCGTGAGTACAATGGAAGCGATATTACCTCCTTTATCATGGGAACCGTCTCATTTCTCCTTGCCGTAGTGTGTGCCTTAATCAGCGCTGACTACGGTAACTCGTTTCTAAAAAAAGCGCTATCACTTGCAACTATACCAGTGAGCGCAGCATTTGGCTGGATACTTGCTGGAATTTTATAGGAGGTTAACATGCATGGAGTTCTCAGAACCTCAAAAGCAGAAAGGTTTGAAGTTGAATCCGTAGTCCTGCTTGCGATCTACGGATTTCTCATGACATTGTTCGTATTTGCTGCATTAAAAGGACTTGTGTTTGCCGAGTCAGGTAATGCCTGGGAGGCACTCGTCCACATTTCCTTCTTTGGGATCTGCTCTGCAGTCGCATTTGTATGGTCCGGTTACCTCGCAAGAAAGTCGGACAAACATGCCGCTCAGAAAGACAAAAACTGGGCGCGCTCACATAAAAACATGCGGCGGATAGCCACATTTCTTGCGCTCGTTCTCGGCTACATCCTGGCCGTCGAATAACCAAAAGGCGTTTTGAACCCTCAGAGCGCCTTTTACAATTTGATTTTTTGTATTACCGAAAGCCTAAAGCCTCTTCGCTGCAAAGAAGCCAAGTCCTTTTCAGAAACAACACTTTCTCCACTAAGCCGTGTTCTTTGTTTTAGAGCGCGTTTTGCTATCTTAACTTCATCAGCTTCTGTGAAATGTTGTTGTAATGCATCTGTAATAACTTGTGTAGAAAAAAAGCGCATTATTAGCTTCTTTTTCACCATGTAGTATCCATAGGGTTTGTACGCCTTGAAACTCGTAATCACAGCCTCGACCAAACGCTCGTCGTTTAAATACCTCTCTTGCTTTAATTGCAAGACTACTGAATCTGCTACACTTTCAGAGTACTGTTTACTTCTAAGCTTCAGCCATATCTCTTTCTCTGTCCTGAGCCTCTGCCCCAAGAGCCAAGTAGCGTAATTATAGGCTTTCTCCCTCTCCTTGACTGGATCCGCCTGCTCTGATATTATCACTCTAGAAGATAGAGTGCTAACACCGCTATCTTTAGGAAGCTTGTAACGGGTTTCCCGTTTCAAGCGTGCCGTCGTCCGGTTTACCGGATCACGGCTTATAATAGTCGTGCTAATTCCTTTCCTAATTATTTTTTTCTTAATACTTCTCATACAAAATAAATATATACTAAAGAAACCTATATATGATGAATTTTCAAAACCTAATTGATAGATTATCTTCACGAGCAAAGAATGCGCTTATTTCTGCGCAAGTTTTGTCTGAAAAGATGGTGCACCCATACATTGGCACTGAGCATCTGCTTTTTGGTATTACATCTGAACAATCCTCCTTTGCTGCGGAAGTACTTGCAAAAAACAAGCTTACCCCAGAAAATATACTACAGCAAGTTGAGCTCGTTACCGCAGGGATTAAAGCAGACTCCTGGAAACCAGTAATCTCTGATAACTTAAAAAGCGTCATCGAACGTGCTGCTGTCATTGCCTCTCACTACGGCTACCAGTTTATAGGTACTGAACATTTCCTCTATGGTATTGTAACCCACGAAGGCAACAAAGCTAAAGCTATTCTGCAAAACCTAGCTGTTAATCCAAAAAACCTAGAACAAAACTTACTGCAAATTTTTGAGAACATCTCAAGTTTCCCGGAGGGCCAGAACGAACTTCCCCCAATTCCTGGAAACCAACACAGTGGACCTCACCCTTCTGGGTTAGGACACTTACCTACGAAGCCGGGTGAACAAAACGGAAAACAGCAGAGTATCTTGGAATTCTTTACTTCAGACCTTACCCAAAAAGCGAAAGATGGGAAAATAGATCCTGTTATTGGCCGCAATGAAGAAATACGTCGCATGTCGGCCATCTTGTGCCGCAGAACTAAAAACAACCCAGTGCTTATAGGCGAACCAGGTGTTGGAAAAACTGCAATTGTAGAAGGGCTAGCTCTCAAAATTTGTGAAAAAACCGTACCTGATCAACTGCTCGACAAAAAAATACTTTCGCTCGACTTAGCTCTCGTTGTTGCAGGCTCTATGTTCCGAGGTGAGTTTGAAAACCGTTTGAAACAAATCATTGACGAAGTCAAATCAAACCCTGACATCATTTTGTTCATAGACGAGCTGCACACTATGGTTGGCGCTGGTTCTGCACAGGGTTCTTTAGACGCAGCCAACATCTTGAAACCAGCGCTGGCTCGAGGCGAACTGCGCGCCATAGGAGCCACTACCCTTGCTGAGTACAAGAAGCACATAGAGCATGACGCTGCACTTGAACGCCGCTTTCAGCCTATCTTAGTTGAGCAACCTTCAGAAGCTGAGACTATTGAAATTCTAAAGGGTATCCGCCAACCATACGAAAAACACCATGGCGTTACTATAACTGATGAAGCTATTTCCTCGGCTGTAGAGCTTTCTTCCCGTTACATCCAAGATCGCTTCTTGCCTGACAAAGCTATAGACCTCATTGACGAAAGTGCTGCACGGCTGATTACTTCCCTCGAGGGCAACAAGGCACTACGGGACAAGAAGGCACTTGAAAATGAACTCATACTCCTTGAAACCGAAAAGAACAAATCTGTACTAAATCAGGACTTTACGACAGCCATACATCTCAAGAGTCAAGAAGAGAAACTATTGAAGAAAAAAGAGCAGCTGGAAAAAGAGCTGGTAAACCAAACGGAAATCTCTAAACTTCTCATAACAAGCATGCATATAGCTGAGACTGTTTCGCTTATGACCAAGATTCCCCTCCAGCGCCTGGATACCTCAGAGTCTTCTAGGCTCATGCAACTTGAAGGCAACTTAAAGGCGAAAGTCGTGGGACAGGATGAGGCCATTACAGAAATAGCTAAAGCGGTGCGACGTTCACGTGCGGGCATTGCTGACGCTGGCAGACCTATAGGTTCCTTTATCTTCTTAGGCCCAACCGGAGTAGGTAAAACAGAAACAGCAAAACAGTTAGCAAAAGAAATCTTTGGCGATGAGGATGCGCTGATTCGTGTAGACATGTCTGAGTTTATGGAGCGCCATAATGTCTCTCGCCTTATTGGTGCGCCTGCTGGCTATGTCGGTTACGAAGAAGGTGGAAAATTAACTGAAGCAGTTCGACGAAAGCCATACTCGGTGATACTGTTCGACGAACTTGAAAAGGCTCACTTTGAAGTGTTTAACATCTTGCTGCAAATTCTGGAAGATGGAGTTATTACCGACGCTCAAGGGAGGACTATAAACTTCAGGAACACAGTAATAATTATGACTTCCAACTTTGGCATGAAAGAATTTTTGAGCATGCCGGGCACGCTTGGTTTTACAGACGACACAGCTAAGACACAAGATGCTGACTACGAAAGACTAAAGACGAGTCTCATGACTAAAATGAAAGAGTACTTCTTGCCCGAATTCTTAGGTAGAGTTGACCGCATAGTAGTATTTAAGCCCCTTGGAGAAAAGATTTTAAAGAAAATTGTCACCCTAAAGCTTTCAGAGTTGGAAGAGCGGTTGCTCAAGCAAAACCTGCTGCTCAAGACATCTGCTGCGGCTGTGAAGTTTTTAGCAGAGCTCAACTATAAGTCAGAAAACGGTGCTCGGTATATTCGCAAAAACATTCAAGAAACCGCTGAAGACCAGATTGCTGAACTCATTGTTTCAGGAAAGGCTCCCGAAAACTCAATAATCCACTTAGACGTAAAAGACGGGCAGTTAGTGACTCGTGTGGAAACCAAACGGAAGGCAACGGTTGCCGCCCGGTAGTATAGATGAAAGAACTCTTAGCTGACATAAAACACTTGTTTGCAAATATTGTTTTTCCAAAATTTTGCGTGGGCTGCCACACAGAGGGCAGTTATGTCTGCAAGAACTGCCTAAAGCAACTCAAGCGATTTACGGAACATTCGTGTATAGTATGTAAGCAAA
>DASPKA010000034.1:0-5759 GCA_035628335.1 Patescibacteria group bacterium
TTCTGCGCTTTTTCTGATGCTTTCTCAGAATGCATAACCTCAGCTTCAATAACGTCTTGACCATGGGCTATTGGCAAGTTTTCAGGAGTTTCAACGAAATGGCTGGATTGCTGCATATTCATGCCAAAAATCTCCGCAATCGGCTCTGGGGCTTTCGTATAGGTTTTTGGTTTTGTCTGGTCGTTCATAAAGAAGAAAAGTAGCCTGCCAAGGTATAAGATTTCACTTTTGACCTATGGATAGGCGTATTCACTATACTCGCCATACTAACATATTTTACCAAAAAAGTCAAGGCCGCTCCTTGACATATTACCCATATTTTAAGCTATTTTTACCCCCTGCACAAGCCCTTAATTTATAGCTATCCTATCACCTGTTTCAGCCCATTCATAGAGTTTTGGCATGTCTTTATATGAAACATTTATGCAGCCGTGGCTATTGGTGCGGCCAAAACGGTTGTGCCAGTATGCGCCGTGTATATAGAACCCAAGCATACCTGGCTTTTCTCGGTAAAAAAGCAAGTTCCATTTCACGTTTAAGTACCTGTAGTCAGGACCAATGTAATTCACAAGAGGAAGCTTTTTTTGTACTTGAAAATTCCCACTAGGAGTTGGGGTAGCTTTTAGGCCAGTAGACACCTTAAAAACACCAGCCGTATAATTTCCCCACCCGTATACCAGCTGCTGGCCCTTTAAGTTCACTGATATATGCCGCAAACTTTTTAAAGTGGTCATGGTAGGCTCATGCAAACCAAATTTCTGCAGGTTCTTAGATATCTCAGCCAGCCGCTGGGGGTTAAACTTTGTATCTATCTTCATTACATCGTACCCGCCTATGATGTAGTTTCCGTCTGAAAAACGCACATCACCCCGAGTATGCTTCTTGCTTGGAGACAACCCAAAAACATTTACTTCGTCTCCATCAGCCAAGCCATCCCCATCGAAGTCTGGAAGGTTTGGGTCGGTGAGGTATACTTTCACTTCTTCTTCGTCAGTCAGGCCGTCCTTGTCAGTGTCGAGCATAGACGCGGCAGTAATATGGGGTAGAAAACAGGCAATAACAAAAAGCAACATAGCAAATACCCTCCCATAAATTTTATAGTTTTCTGTCATGGCAATAGACCTCTTACGAAATAACATTCATACGCTTAAAGTTATTCTGTGAGAGATCTAAAATGTTTTTCTAAATGTGGTTCCTGCTCCTTCTTCCAGAGCGCGCGGGCATATATTTTCTCTACTACTTGAGTTACCGTACGCTCTGCCCCGGGAGCACCGTGCTTTTTAAAGAACGTAGAAAATTCCTTTGCAAATTCGATGTCAGTAAAAACTGCGAAAGGTGATATTAACCTACCTAATAAGTGCCCGCCTTTACCAAACTTTTCCAAAAACTCATTGTAATGGTCCTTAAGGTACTTCCAGGCCAACTCGGTCCCGAACTCATTACCTGCCACAAGACCAAAAAACAAAGCTGAGTCCTGAAGGCGAACGTGCTCAGAAAAAAGGTAGGACAAAGTTTCTTTAAGTAACGCGGTATCTTTAAAACTGCACATGCCACGCAATAAGCGGTTCTTTTCTTCAGTCAATTCTGCTTTCTGGTGCATTACTTTCATTTTTTCAAATACCACTCTTCCAGAATTCTCTGCAGTAAGTACATACACAACCGAGCGCAGGTCAGGGTTTACTTTGCCGGAGCCAAACAACTTCTTAGCCTTTGCAATGGTCACTGGATCACCGTTTTTTCCCATTGCCATAAGCACTAAGCTTCGCAAAAGCTTTGTGACATGAGCGTCATTCTTTGCCTCTTGCCACCCCAGCGCTTTAGCTATTGGAGCAAAGAGTTCACGATTAAACTGAGCCAAGTCCTTTTCGTACGGTTTTCCGAAACACATGCGCCTGAGCCATTCTACACCAGAAGAAAGCTCCGCCCAAACAATGAAGTCTTTTTCTTTTCTATATTTCTCCAAAAGTTCCAAATACTGCAAGACTGGAAAATCCAATGAGTAGTTAAGTGTGAAGCAGTCGCGTACTAAGCCCAAACGGTCAGCGGGCGGTAACTTGTGTATCGGAATATTGTGGAGCAGTCCAGAGGAGTAGTCTGTCCTAAAGACACCTGTTTCGCCATAATTAAATTTTACCGGATGCTTACCTTTCGGTATCTCAAGTGACTTTTTGTCTAAAAAGTATGTAGTAACCCTTTTAGTTACCGTATTAAACGCAGAAACCGGAATTGGCCAAATTGTTTTATCATTTGCTTTTTTTCGTTCTATCTGTGAAAGAAAATATCTAGTCTGTTCAAGCCTGTAGGCATTAGGTTTGTCAATCACTTTTACCAGCGGGTAACCAGACTTTCCAGTCCATATAGACATCATTTTTCTCACAGGTTTACCGGAAGCTTTTTCAAACGCTTCCCATAAGTGGATTGTTTCAGCGTTCGAGTATGAATGTTTCCGCAAATATGCTTGTAATCCTTTTTGAAATGCTCTGGGGCCTATATACTCTGCTAACATTCGAATGACGCTAGCGCCTTTTTGGTAGGAGATTTGATCAAAAATTTCGTCAATTTCATTTGGGTGATGTACCTCTACTTCTATTGGGTGAGTAGTTTTTAGTTGGTCGAGCGCGAGTGCAGTAGCGTGGTCGTCAGCTACAAACTGATCAAAAATTCTCCATTCTGGAAATAGTGAATCGACGGCCAAGTATTCCATGTAAGACGCAAAGCCCTCATTGAGCCATAAGTGTGTCCACCATTCCATGGTTACTAGGTTTCCAAACCACTGATGCGCTAGTTCATGGGCAACAACAATGGCTATCCACTGCCTGTTTGCAGAGGAAGAATTCCTTTCATCAAAAAGCAAGGCAGACTCGCGGTAGGTTACCGCACCCCAGTTTTCCATGGCTCCACTGGCAAAGTCTGGTACTGCAATCATATCCAGCACTGGTAACGGATACTTGATTTTGAAATAGTTGGTATAAAACTCTAAGCTCTTAACTGCGCAGTCGAGTGCAAAAGCGCCGAGCTTCTTTTTACCAGGCACCGTGTATACTCGCACTACTACTCCGTCTATAGTTTTCTTTTCTAAAAATTCAAACTCACCAATTATAAATGCAAGCAGGTACGTGGACATCTTGGGTGTGGGCTGGAACTCTACTACCTTAAGCCCTTCTTCATGCTCCCGCACCGTGTGAGGAGTGGTGTTTGAAATAGCTTCCATGTGCTTTGGGATCATCAATGTAACGTCGAACACCGCTTTCTGCGCAGGTTCATCAAAACAAGGCAGCGCACGCCTGGCGTCGGTAGCCTCAAACTGTGTAGTAGCAAGAAATTTTTCTGCGCCCTCATGCGTATATTTGCTTCGATAAAAACCTCGCATGAGGTCGTTAAGCGTTCCTTCAAAGGTTAAGTCAAGTTCCCAAGTACCACGAGGAATAGTCCTGCCAAAACGAAGAATAAGCAGTTCTTTTTTAGCCTGCGTCTCAATTTTCACGGCCGTGAATTTTGAGAAATTGCTTTTTAAGATAGCACTCCTCACCTTAAGTTCTTTTGCATGCAAGACAATTTCCCTTTGAGGCTTTTTCAAACTCAAAAAGATTGTTTCTTCACCGTAGAAAGTAAAGTTTTCAAAATTTGGCTTTAGGGTTATACGGTAGCGGCTCGGAACAACGTCCTTCGTGAGTCTAACACTTGGTTTTTTCTTCATGTGGGTTCAATTTCTAATTTAGTTAGTTGAGTTGGTGTTTCAAATTCTGCGACAATAGATAGTGGTTGCACGTGTTCATTAAACTCTCGCTTTCCGCCAGGACCCATAGCAATTCCGGGCATGACTCGCTTGTACGCTCCACGGTGCAGGAGTAAAACCTTGTCCCCCTTTCTTATGAGTACATCCACAGTACCAATCACCTTACTATTTTCCATATTGTTTCTTAAGATTTTTTGAATTATTTATTTAAGAATTCCGTTTGCGACTAGATATGGAATAATCTTATTGCGCGCAATAGGAGTCATGCGCGGTTCATTCACGCTTTCTTTACCTAGCCATACTAGCTCGCCAATCTCTGAGTGTGGCTTTGGCTCTCCCTGAAGACCTGCTTTATACAACCGAATTGAAACAGTTTTTGAGGGATCAGTACCTGCTGCGTCTTCAAATTCCTCTATGAACTCAATGCTTTCTTCTACCAAACCACATCCCAACTCCTCCCAAATTTCTCGTTTGAGACACGCAAGATCATCTTCTCCATTGTGAAACTTCCCACCGGGAAACAGGTAACCGTTGAACTTCTTTCGGCTTGCGTAGTTCCCCGGAACACATACCAAAAACTTGTCTTTGCTCTCGTTCAATACCAGAAGACCTACTTTATTATAATCTGCCATATGAATATTTCATTTTACCAGCTTTGCTAATTTGAGTATAGCTTTGTGTCTTGGGCTATAGGGAATTTTTTTTTCAAAAGTCATTTGACCATACGTTTTCTTAGAACCAACCGGTTGAAAAATCTTTCCCCAACCAACGTCTAGATTACCACGAGGGGCAACTAGTTTGCCTTTTTGACTAGTGTGGATTATATGGAGTTTACCGCCAATTTTTGCAGCGACATATATCCGGTTAATCGCTGTAGTCTTACCTAATGCCTTTGCAAATTTATACATTCCCAAAGGACTAATAGACAAATACAAGTACTTTACAAGCGGTCCTGGAAACCCTTTCATACCAACAATATCAAGCGAGTTGTCTTCAATAAAAAAATCCTCATTCAAACCCAGTTTCTCCGCTTCACTTACTTTGTGCATTAAAATC
The DNA here is from genome assembly GCA_035628335.1 of Patescibacteria group bacterium. Lineage (GTDB taxonomy): Bacteria > Patescibacteriota > Doudnabacteria > UBA920 > UBA920 > DASPKA01. The sequence goes on from DASPKA010000034.1 coordinate 4,793, forward strand.
TTTAAAGGGTCTAGTCCTTGCAGTTCTTCCAAGTCAACATTTTTCATTTTTAAATCTGGAACATAGGTTTTGTATTCATTGTATTTTCCTTGATTTGATGTGAGAAATAAAATCATAAATATAGCTTACTTTTTAAATAACATTACCTCAGTCCGCTCTCTGCTACCTTCTTGGTTTTCGCGGATCCAGCACATGATTTCGTTTTTTAAGACCTCTACTGTTTGCTCTTGCATGCCTTCTACGTTATCTATAATAAAGTCAGGTTTTACCCGTTCGTGAATTCCTCTGTCTTCTTCAGCATACAATGTTTTCGGGTTTGGATCCACATCTCCTCTACGCCTTGCCTCTGCATACGCGTCAATGCGAGCATCACCTTCAAGCTCGTCTAAAGCTACTCCTGTATCCCGCTCTATAATTCTGCTATACCTGTCATATTCAGCAGAATTTATGAATATCTTAAAAATACTAGAACCTGGTTCTTTCTTGACCAGCTCTTCCAACTCAGTAACTATATCAGGTAATACGTCTACGATAACATACTTGCTTTTAGTTAACTCACCTAACTCTGTACCATTCTTATATGTGGTGCCATCTGACCTTTTAATATCTCTCGCGAACGCCATTTTCCCGCTAGCAATAGCCGATTCAAAAGCTTCGTCAGTTGCATATTTTACAACCATCCCCTCTTCTCCACTGCGTAAGTCGCGCGTAGTAGAGCGTCGCGCAATAGATACATCTGCGCCTAACTCTCCTTTAAGCGCCTGAAGCAACTGGGTGCCCGCCACAGTATTTTTTCCCGCCCCATAGGGCCCATATAAAACAATCAAATTCATAAATTCAATTTCTCAAATCTCACGGCCGTGAGATTTAGGAAATTACTTTTTACTTCGTGCGACTAAAGCGTATTGCATAAAGTATTGTTCCAGTTTTTCGGGAGATTCTTTGTATTCATGCTTATCAAAAAAAA
>DASPKA010000035.1:0-5280 GCA_035628335.1 Patescibacteria group bacterium
TCTCAGTCATTCAAAACCTCCTTCACTGTAATTCTCCCTACAACCACACCCACACAAGTAACAGTGCAGACCTATCACGCGTATGGGTGCAGTCGAAATGAAAAGAGTGGCGGCGTAAAAGTTTACGCCGCAACTCCAAGCAATGGAAAGTCAATAGGTGTTGGTAGTGCTACCTTCTTCGCAGCATATGAGGTGGCGTAACCGAGCGCATCTACTACCCGAGACTGGGTTAGTTCAGAGACGGTATTCACTCTAGAACCCGAGCCATTCTTTGAATAAATAATCTCGTGAGCTAGCGCTCCCAAGAACGTATCCCCGGCAGCGATATCACACAGCTCCACTACTTTCACTGCAGGCAACTGGATGGCTTGGTTTTCAAAAGAAGCCTCGACTCCGTGTGAGTTACACGTCACAACCACGAGTCTTGCTCCAAAGAAAGCATGCATCCACTCAAAGTCTGTTTCTTGGCTCCTATCTCGGAATTGCAGTATAGCCCGGTATTCATCTTGGTTACAAATAAAGATGTCTGCCAAACCTTCAAACTTACGGATGTCTTCAGAGTACACAAGAGTTTTTCCAGGTAGAAAAATTCTCTTGCCTGGGATCCTTCCAAGCAATAGCTGAGAAAGATGCAGGTCTTGCGGGCTCGCTCCTACAGCAATCCGCCATGACTGATCATGGTCATTAAGCAACGGGATCAATATTTCGTCAGCAGTAGCAAGTGCTTGAGCTTTATACTCGCCTCTTCTACCAGTGAACATATCTGGAAATCCTTCTTTGTTGCTAACTTCAAACACCGTAGCAGATGTTTTTAGTCTTACCACAATCGGTTCAACCCAGTTCTGCGAACTGAGCTTGCTTACGAGCATCTGACCCTCTTCGTCGTCACCTATAGTGATCAAGGTGGTGACGCGTGTGTCACCATGCAAGTTCAGTACCCGAGTAATGGTTGCTGCAGAACCGCTAGGCTCTGCTTTGAACTGCAAGTTTCCTTGCGAATCGTACCAGATTAAGGTCTGTAGGTCGGCATTAAAACCAACAACAACTGACGGCTTATTCATTACCAACCTCCTAGTAGTTTTATTTTATTGCTTCCCAATTAGCCATGAAAATTAGCTTTTGGGTTTCATAAATTGCGCGGGATTGAATAACCACGCCCATAGTAGAAGCGCTGGACTCGTGGAGACTTATATGTGCAACCTTGCCTGCATAAATGAGCTCATACGTTGCGTGCACATCTGACGTAGCTTTAAGCCATTTGCGCTCATCAAGTCCAACCAACCCTCCACCTTCCCCTATGGCCAGGGTCATTACTCGAATATTCCTTGCAATTCGTTTCTTAGTGAAGTCAGGCATTGCTTCAAAAACATTTTGCCTTAGCCCCGAAGCTGAGTAGACATAATAGCAATTTTGTTGTTCCTCAGACAAGGTATCCAAGACATCTTGCAATATCTGTCTAATACCACTCTCCCCCTCGTATAATTTCACTAGTGGCCTACCGCCTTCTTTTTCAAACAAAGATTTCAGCTTGGGTAAATTCGCTTCTACCTCAGCAGAAACGAGGTCCAAAGCACTTTTCTTATGCTCAAGTACTTTCAGTAACTTCTCCGGAGGCTCAGGTGAAAAGTACTGATGCTTGTCTTTCTCAAAAAAAGTTACCAACCCCTGTTCCTGCAACGACTCTAAGATGTCATAACAAGTACCACGGTTTACCCCCGACTTCTCCGCAATAACTCGCACCGGCTGCGGACCCAACTCAACTAAAGCAGAATAAACCAAAATCTCTTTCTCACTCAACCCAATTTTTTGTAACAAATTTGTTAACAACATATGCGTATAAATTTAGTACCAAAGAAAATCAGAGAGGGTAAATTATATTGCCAGGGCAGTAAGATTTATGGATTAGGCGATATAAAGAGATGAAACCTCTCTGATTAAACAAGCATTTGCAATGCTTTAAATTTGATTATTTTCTCCTTAAAGTTTTTCTATTTTAAATATATGTTCTTTTTTTTCCTTTGTCAAGTTTTTTCTACAAATTTTGTGGAAAAGTATAAAAAGGTTATAAATATAACAAAAAATCGTATCAATATTGAAGAAAAATTTCTAATTTTGAAATATTTATCGTAAATATAAGTAATACTTCATGGTTGGAAAACCAAAAAAGGAGTTTTTATGAAAACATTCGAAGTGAGAATTCTTTGGCAAAAGAAGCGGGGCGCCGAAGGTGACAAAGAGTTCACTATGGACGCCAAAAATTTTGCTACTGCAAAAAATGAAGTAGCCGCTAAGCTTAGAAAGCTAGTCATAGCAAAACCTACCTTAAAATACTTGTATGCCCATGTAATCCCCTACAAAATGCCCACGCTTGCGCCTAAATGCGCTGTTCTCTCTAAGGACATCCGCATAAATCCGCAATTAGTCCTTACAAAACTTAGCAGTATATGGGAAGAGACTTTTATGAGCGAAAGCACGGGGCAACAGCTTCGCGCGTCTGAGCAACCATTCACCCAATGGAAGCTTTGCTTCTCAATGCGCCAAGGTAAAGTTTACCGCCCCATGGTCACCAAGCATTTCTATGCTTCCGACACAACTGACGCTCTTGCCAAAATTCTTGAGTTTGCAAAAGTATTTTGGAAATCAAAGGAAGGAAAGTACTTGTGGTATTTTGACGCTATGCCCTTTCTTGACACTAACCTACTTGATGGCACAAGACTGGTACGGCTAAAGCGGCAGTACGAACAAAACAAAAAGCTCTTCCTTGCCTGCAAGGACCCAGCGGAATGTTTTGTGGTTGGGTACGGACCAGATGCCTTACGTGCATTGGGAGAGCACCCATAACTGTTATACAGGACTTACAAATACTGTAAGTTCTGTATATAGATCTCTTCCAAAAGCCCACATTCCTAATTCTTACATTCCTTAAAATCCCACCTTAAGCCATCATAGCTATAAGGTGGGATTTTTACAAAGCGAGCGTTTAGTTAGTCACTACCCTGCTGCCGCTGTACTCAACTTGTCCGTTTTTCTTAACTTTCTTAGTGATGCTCATATTCTTTTCAATCACTAAGGCTCGAGCTTGAACATCGTCTATGTCATCATCGTCTTCTGAGTTTTGTGTTGCGCTGACTACCTTTCGTTGAAAATTCTTGAAGATGGCAGTGTAGATAGAAGTCGAGCCGTCAACAAACTTAGCGATTACCATGAACTTGCCGGCATGATCTTCACCAACCAAACAGGTGCCAGTGGAATCAGTAGTGCATTGACCAACCAAGCCGTGTCCATTTTCAAAGATTATCCCTGACATGTCTTTGGCTGGTCGCTTGCTACTATACGCTGAGACAAAGGCTGCAGAGTCTCTGTCAAAGATACGGACAATAGCACCTTGAAGCGGCGTGGTGCAGTTTTCCTTGGGTTTGCCATTTTGATCATATCCACACACCCCAGTTTTTTCCTGATCAACAATATTCATGGTGAAGTTAATTTTGTCAGCTACTGGACAACCGTTGCGATCCGCTGGACCCTGCACGTTGATACATTGGTCAACTGCATCTTGTACCCCATCACCATCTGAGTCAGTGATTACGGGCTTGATATTCCAAATATAGTCAGCGGGTGATGCATCTTCATTGCCTACTGCGTCTGTGGCAAATACCGCAAAGGTATGTGTGCCAACGGACAAACCACTGAAAGTAACACCGCTTACGCATGCAGCAAACGCTCCACTATCTAACTTACACATAAAGGTGCTGGTTGGTTCTGTCGCGTGGAAGGTAAACGTCGCGCTAGTGTTCGTCGCACCAGAGGCAGGAGCAGTATCAACTACCGTGTCAGGTGCAGTTGTGTCGAGAATGATAGTATCACTGGCTTCACTGCTTACATTTCCAACGGTGTCTTTGAAAAGAACCAGAACTGTCTTGTTACCATCCGTAGGCGGTAGCGTGACCTGCTTTGCGGTAGTAAAGGGCTCAAAGGTTTCGGTATCAAGCATGCCATCAAGTGAAATCTGCATCTCTGCACAACCGGTTCCCGCATCTTCACAGGTTAGTGTTAAGGTGACTTGTGTGTTTTTGGTAGCCGCATCTCCGTTATTAATGAGCACGGTACCGGTGGGCACGGTTGAATCAACAGACCAGATGAAACTGGCTGGAGTTGGATCAGTATTACCTGCCTCGTCAGTTGCTTTGACTACAAAGGAATGCTGCCCATCGGTGAGTGCAGTGTAACTCTTCGGGCTTACACATGCATCAAATGCACCACCATCCAGCTGGCAGAGGAAAGAACTGTTTAACTCAGTTGAGTGGAAGGTGAAAGTTGCGTTAGGGGTATTTGCAGAAGTTACTGGAGTGGAATCAATAACAGTATCTGGAGCTGTGTTGTCAACTACATATGTTCCAGTTACGTGGGATATATTTCCCGCTGCATCGACCGCTGTAACTTTTTCATTGTGCGTACCTTCAACCACAGGACCCCCTGCTGGCTGGTTGAAGACCCAGGTGCCAATCTGACCAGGAGCCAAAGATCCGCTAAAGGAAACAAAGCTTGCGGGTACGTTGATGGTTTCATCAAGTGCAGTAACTGCATTTTGGTCAGCAAAGCCGCTCGTTTCATCTTGCGCTACTACAGTCACAACCACATGATTTGCTGATTGAGTGACCTGGGGTATGATTGATACAATCGTAACCGAAGCGCCGGTACGGTCGAGCGTTATAGTGCCGTCATCAAGCGTGATGCTGTTTCCGAGCGAATCTGTGGCCGTGTCTTCAATTGTGTATACCCCATCCGGTGCCAGAGCTTGCGAAGGAAAATCAAACGTAGCCGAGTACAGGCCGGATTGTAAACTCAAATTCACAAAGCCAACAACACTGGTTGCAGGATGTGGGCCTTTGATGGTAGCGCTGACGCTGGCCACGCTTGTTGCGTCTGTTACTGTTTTAGTAATCGTTATGCGGACCGTGCCGTTTGCTAAGCTAGGCACAACGGTGACGTTAGAGATGACTGGCGCTGTGCTGTCAATTGTCCAGGCATGCGTTGCTGGAGTTTGATCAACATTACCAACTGCATCAATCGCGCGCACAGCAAAAGTGTGGGAACCATCTCCGAGCGAAGAAAACTCAACTGTACCAGAGCACGGTGCAAAGTTCCCACTGTCAAGCTTGCACTCAAAGGTGCTGCCCGCTTCAGGAGAGTGGAAGGTAAAGAGTGCGGTTGTGCTGTTCGTAATTGAGTCCGGCCCCGAATCAATAATCGTATCCGGCGCCGTAGTGTCTAGGAGTATAA